>NZ_JACVTS010000004.1:0-311302 GCF_016624545.1 Erwinia sp. S38
ACAACCTGTTACTGCCAGTTACCTGAGATAAAAAGCCTCAAGCACCGGGCGGGATTATACTTTAGCGCATGAGTTATTAAATTTGTTTCTACTCTCTATGCGTGAAATTGCGTACGGTATCGCAAACTCCCTGTAATTATTTTTTGGTATTCATTTATTGGATTGGTATCGCTTTCGGTTTTGTAGTTAGACTTGTTATGCATCCTGTTTATTTGAGATGGTCATTAATTTAATTCGGCGTTTTCATGGTTGATAATTCAATTAACGTAGGGGTGTTATTATCACCTTTAACCTGTTCACGTTATTATTTCCGCTTGGAAACCCCGAAATAAGCAAACCGTTATGCTGTTTTACCCGCCTTAGCCACCAGCTCAATCTGCGATCCCCACGGCGTCAGGAAGTAAAACCACTGAGTACCATCGGCATTGGTGACGGGTTCATTAAGCGTCTTCAGCCCGGCTTTTTTTAGAGCTTCATAACTCGCTTGAATATCCTGGGTGCGCAGGGCGATATGCGTTGCCGCAGCGTCATCCTCGTGTGGCTGAGCATGATTGATCTCTGCACCGCTGTATTGAAACAGCTCAATGCCGGTGCCGTCCGGCAGTCTGACCATCACAAAGCGTTTTAAGTCACTGGAAGAACGCCAGTTAAACGCTGTTTTCCACGCGTCAGGAATAGTGCCCGGCGTGATATCAGATTCGAGTTTGCCACCGAAGGTTTTCGAGAAAAACGCCACGGCAGCATTGATATCGGGGACGTTGATCCCGGCATGATCGATACCGCTAATATGGACGACCGGCTGCGGCTCAGCACCGAATGCCGTTGCGGAAAGCGATGCCGCACCCAGTAGCAGTGCCGAGGCGAAGGCGGTTGAGTTAACGCTAAATTTTTTCATCGGTTTGCTCCCGTTTGTTTGTCTAATCGCCTCATCGGGCGGGAAGTTCTGCGACGGTCTGTCGCGATGAAAGAAGCATATCGACGCGCCGACATTTTCAAAATAGAATGATTTGAAACCCATCATTGCAAAAATGAAATGAGTAAACTTCCCGATTTTGAAGGGCTGGCGATGTTTGCCAAAGTGGCTGAGGAGGGTTCCTTCGCAGCGGCGGCCAGAGTTATGGGCGTTTCCGTTCCCACCGTTTCCCGTGCGGTCGCGCGTCTTGAAGAGCGGCTGGGCGGCAGGCTGTTCAACCGCACGTCCCGCCAGCTGGCGCTGACGGAGTTTGGCCAGGGTATGGCGGCGAAAGCGGCGGATATTTATCGCCAGGCGGAGGAAGTGGAGAGTGAAGCCCACGAACTCTCGGTTCAGCCGCGCGGACAGGTCCGGTTAGCGATCCCGATGTCATTTGGACTGCGCTGGGTGGCTCCGCTGATGCCTGAACTTATCCGTCAGTTCCCCGAACTGAATGTCGATCTGCATTTGTCCGATGCCTCAGTGGATTTAATTGCCGAAGGTTTTGACGCCGCACTGCGTATTGCCGCGCTGCCGGATTCCTCACTGGTGGCCCGTCGCCTGTGCCCGGTGACTCAGTATCTGGTTGCCTCACCGGCCTATCTGGCGCAGCACGGCACTCCTCTGCATCCACGCGAACTGAGCAGCAGGCAGTGTTTCAGTTACGCCTACCGCGCGCGCAGCCAGGTCTGGCGTTTCAGCCACAGCTCAGGTTCGCAGGAGGATATTGTGCCGAATGGACCGTTGCGGGTAACGAACTCGGACGCGCTGCTACCGCCATTGCTGGAAGGGTTAGGTATTGCAGAACTGCCGGAGTTCATTGCGGCAGAGTATCTGCGCGACGGGCGGCTTGTCCATTTGCTGGATGAATGGTCGATGACTCAGGGCGGATTGTATTTTGTGACCCCCACCGCGCGCAGTCGTCCGCTTAAAGTCAGGGTACTGTCGGACTTTTTTACGCGCCACCTCGCCGATCCCGTCTGGCGCTGGCCCTGACAGGCGAGGTATTTGATTGACCGCGAAGGTGCCTGTGCTTTCAATTTTGAAACGATAGCTTTCATTCATTGCTATTTTCAGCGCTTCTGAAGTTTTTTATTGTTACCCCACGCCACCGAAAACGGGGCATTCATTTAATACTTCAGGAGCAACATGATGAAAACCGCTATTCAGTTACTGCAAAACTACCTCGATGTTATTCAGAATCCGCAGGCTGCCGCCGCACTGTTTGCCGAAGATGGCGTGCTTGAGCTTCCTTACCTGCAGACGCTGGGTTTACCGCACCGCGTGCAGGGCCGCGAACAGATTCAGGCCTTTATCGCCGGGTTGTTGAAAAAGGTGCCGGATTTCCGCTTTCGCAACATCCGGTTCCTGATCGATACGCCTGCTCAGGCGTTTGCCGAATACAGCGTTGAAGCTGAGGTTCCCGCTACCGGTCAGATCTATAAACAAACCTATGCCGGGCGTCTGGTGGCAGAAAAGGGGCAGATTACTCTGCTGAGAGAGTCAATGGATACGCTGGCCGCGCAGCGGGCCTTTACTGACGGACGTATTTCCACCGCTGGCGATCACGATAAAACCCAGCCAACGGCGATCGTTGTCAGCGCTTATTACCGCGTGCATCCTGAAGACCGCCAGACGTTTATCGACGCGGTAAAACCGGAAATGCAGGCCGCGCAGCAGCTTCCCGGCTGTGTGTTCTATGCTTTCTCACAGGACCTGGTCAATCCCGATGCCTTCCATCTTTCTGAAGGTTGGGCGGATATTGACGCTTATGAACGTCATGAACATTCCGCAACCTTTTTACAGGCGTTATCTACCGTGGTGAAAGAAGTCCGTATCCTGCATCGTGAAGGCGTTCGTTATGATGTGGCAAAACAACATATTGACGATCCGCGCGGAAAAGTGACGGACTGAACCGAAATCGAACTCTAACAGACCGGTGAAGATGATAAACGGCCGGCCGGGAAAGCTCCCGGCTGGCTGTCCGGCAATATGATTGCATCATCCCTGGTCATCTGTTCAGGACATTCGCTGAAGATATGCCGCTGACAAATCGTCTACGGCAGGGCAGCCAATCTGTGCCAGGGTACAGCCCACTTCACTCTTCAGCAGTGCAATAACCTCATCAACGCCCCGCAGCCCCCGCGCTGCCAGCCCGTAAAGGGTTGCCCTGCCGAGTAACACCATATCTGCCCCCAGACACAGTGCTTTAACGATATCCGAACCCCGTCGGAATCCACTGTCTGCCAGTACCGGGCTGTTGATGCGCGCGGCTACTTCGGCCAGCGTTTCTAGTGGGGAAAGATTGCCGTCCAGCTGGCGTCCACCGTGGTTAGACAGGATCACCCCGTCGGCACCGCAGGCCACGCACAGCTCAGCATCTTCTGGCCGGATAATGCCTTTGACCAGCAGCTTGTGTGGCCACATGTCGCGAATGCGTTTCAGGCTGTTCGGGTTAAAACCGGCGTCCATCTGGCGGCTCATCACCGCTGCCTGCGCTTCCAGGCTACCGCTTTCGGCGCTGACAAAATTCGCCAACTGCGGCATGCCGTTTTGCACGAAACGCATTGACCATGCAGGGTGAAGGCAGCCTGACATCAGCAGCGAAGGCGTAATCTTCAGCGGCAGGCTGAACTGATTGCGCCTGTCGCGCTCGCGGTTACCGTTAACGCCAACATCCACCGTGACAATCAGCGTGGTATAGCCCGCGTTCAGCGCGCGCATCACCAGCTGCTCCGCCAGTTGCTGTTGAACAACATAGAGCTGGAACCATTTTTCACCCTCGGCGCAGCGGGCGACGTCTTCAATCGACGCATTGGAGGCGGTTGAAAGAATAAACGGAATATTGGCGCTTGCGGCGGCCTTAGCCAGCTTTATATCGCCACCAGGCCAGAGAGCGCCGTTAAATCCCGTGGGCGCAATAGCAAAAGGCGCACTCCAGTTTTTCCCGAACAGGTGCGTGGAAATATTACGTTCGCTGACATCCACCAGTCGGTGGGGCGTAAAGCGCCACTGGTCAAACACGTCGCGATTGTGCACCAGACCTTTCTCATCCTCGGCACCCCCTTCAAGGAAATCAAAAATGATTCGCGGCAGCGTTTTGGCTGCCAGCCGCCGGTAATCTTCAACGTTGACCAGCTTGCCCTTCATTGCTTCTCTCCCTGTTCTGCCCAGCACGTTTCCACCTCAATTAATGCCGGTTTACTCGAGGCGCGAGCCCTGCTGACGGCATCGCTGATTTGTTCCGGCGTATTGGCCCGGAAGGCCTGGACACCGTAACCTTCTGCCAGCTGTGAAAAATGGATATCCGGCAGGTTCAGACCGGGAATATCGGTGGCATTCAGCACGTCGGCGAACCATCTCAACGCGCCGTAAGTGCCATTTTTCATCACGATAAAGATCACCGGGATGGCATAGTGCGCGGCGGTCCATAGCGCCTGAATGCTGTAGTTCGCCGAACCATCACCCACCACCACAAACACCTGTCGATCGGGGTTTGCCAGCTGAATACCCACACCGGCAGGCATGGCAAATCCCAGCCCGCCGGCCGCTGCGAGGTAGTAGCTGCCCTGAGTGGCGATATTGATACGCTGCCAGAGCGCCGGAATGGTTGAGGTCGATTCATTGACGAAGATGGAATTTGCCGGGGCGACACTGTTTAAGATATCGAAGACGGACTCTGCCTTGAGCGGACGGGAGGCCGCGACAGGTAACGGCTCAGGCAGTGCATCGGGCATGGCTTTAGCGCGGTCGGCAACGTGACCGGCAAGCTGGCTTAGAATGGGATGGATATCGCCAATCCAGGCATCGCCCACCGGCGCGCGAGCGGCTTCCTGCTGGTCGCAGGAGATCAGGATCAGTTCAGATCCCTCAGGCAGAAAAGGTCCTGCCTCAAACTGATGATAACGGAACACCGGCGCGCCGATAACGAGAATTAAATCGTGACCGGACAGCAAACGGCCGATGGAGGCAATTCCGGCGGGCAACATTCCTCTGAAACAGGCATGGCGCGTTGGAAACGCGCAGCGCGGCGAAGAGGGGGCGGCCCAAACCGGGCACTTGAGCTTTTCTGCCAGTTTAACAGCGTGATTGTTCGCCCGCGCGGCGTCGACATCGGCTCCCAGCACCAGCACCGGATTTGTTGCCGTATTGATCCGTTGAACCAGCTCCGCCAGTTCGTCACTGCTTAAAGACCGTGCATTTTTGACCCGTCGGCTCAGCAGGCTGGCGGATGATTCATCGGCGCGCTTATCCCAGTCGTCATACGGGATGGAAAGATACACCGGTCCGGGTGCCTCAGCGGTGGCGGTATGGATAGCGCGGCTGAAGGCATGAGGTACTTCCTGTGCGGATGCCGGTTCGCGGCTCCATTTGACCAGCGGTTTTGGTAGCGTTGTCGCATCGGTATTGGTCAGCAGCGGTTCCAGCGCGACCATGGCGCGGTTTTGCTGACCGGCGGTAATAATCAGCGGTGAATGACCGTTACAGGCGTTGGCCAGTGCCCCCATCGCGTTCCCGGTACCTGCCGCAGAATGGAGGTTAACCAGCGCGGGTTTACCGGATGCCTGGGCAAAGCCATCTGCCATGCCCAGGGCAACGCCTTCGTGCAGGGCCAGTACGTATTCAAAATCTTTGGGGAAATTTTTCAGGAAGGGCAGCTCGTTGGAACCCGGATTGCCGAACACTTTATTGATGCCGTTGCGGCGCAGTAATTCGTAAGTCACATTACGTACAGTCTTCATCGTAGCGTCTCCCTTAACGATGGTGATCCGTCATGATCCTCAACGTCAGTCTTTAACCCTGCGTTGAGTGCGGATCCAGCGTATACTAGGAGGCCATCGGCCTTTTTGTGAAAACGCGACAAATGCCTGTAAATGAAACACTTTGTTAATATTTGGTTTTGCTTTGTGGGGAGGCGGCGCTATCGCATGAGCCTGCTTCAACCGTTTTCAAAGAACCCGTTCAGACTCTTCTTTCAAGATGATGATTTACGCTCAGCAGAGTGAGCTACGGCATCCAGAACGATTTTCCCGGCTGACAGGATATGCTCAATGGTCATTTCACGCGCTTTCTCCGCATCGCCGTCCCGGCAGGCGTCAAGAATAGCGGCGTGTTCATCTTGAAACATCGGTGTATCGGCAAGCAGCTTCCGCTGCAGGTGTTCATAGCGCTCTATCTGGTTGCGCAGTTCAGCAATCAGCAGCAGCTGGCGTGGATTACCGCAGGCAGCATAGAGAATGTTATGGAACTCCAGATTCAGCGCCCCTTGCTTTTCAGTATCGTTTGCCCCACCCAAAAGGTGGTGGACAAGCTCGGCTCGCGCCAGGGATTCGGCATCTAAATCAGGTACGCTGTAGAGAATTGCATCGCCTTCCAGTAGCGCTCGCAGGTGGTAAATATGGCGAATATCATCGGCTGAAAGCGTTCTGACTACCGCCCCGCGATTAAGATAGAGATCCACGAGTCCTTCCTGTTCCAGCAGCCGGATGGCTTCCCGCATCGGAACGCGGCTGACCGAAAACTGGCTGGCGAGGTCGCGTTCCACCAGCCGGGTGCCTGTGGGCAGCGTACCGTTATTAATCATCGCCCTTAACCGATCGGCCAGAAGACTTGCCGTGGATTGCGTTTTAAGTGTCATAAACATCCCCTGTTGATTTTTGGTTTAATGGTATACCATTATGATGTTCTTTACCAGAGCGGGGTAAGCAGTCCACTGTCTCTGGGACAATAAACAATGGGAAATTCCAGACAGGAGAACGCATCATGGCGCAGCGCGAGCATCACTATCGTGTAAATATTGAATGGGTGGGTAACAAAGGGCAGGGTACGGAATCCTATAAAGCGTACAGCCGTGACTTTACGATTTCAGCATTAAATAAAGCTGAGATAAGCGGTTCGTCCGACCCGGCTTTTCTCGGTGACAAATCGCGCTGGAATCCGGAAGACCTGCTGCTTGCATCGGCATCGGCCTGCCATAAGCTGTGGTATTTGCATCTTTGCGCAGAAGCGGGGATCAGCGTGTGCGCCTATCTGGATCGTGCAGAAGGCTCGATGATTGATGGCGATCGCGGGCATTTTACCCGCATCACATTACGCCCTGAAATTGTGATTCGCGAAGGTGATGACATCCAGCTGGCGACAGACCTTCATCATCAGGCTCACCAACAGTGTTTTATCGCTAACTCTCTTAATTTCCCCATCGAGTGCCTGCCTGTCATTTCAACTTCATCAGAGGGATAATCGATTTTTATGCAATCGTCGGCGTACCGTTGACTGTCGGCTCTGGGAATATTGTTCTACTCGTTCACGTAATCTTGCTAAGTTATCGACATCAGAATGTACTGATGTCGATAACATGAAAAGGGAAGCACCATGACGCCATGGGGCCAGACGGTGACGCGCCTGCTCAGCCCGGAGGGCCTGCTGACGGGCGTGACCTTTACACCCTGGCTACGCGACGCGTAATCAACTGCAGGAAAGCAAACTGAGTGAATATCAGAAAGGCATTACCGTCTGAAGCTGAAGTGTGCTGGGATGTCCGCAATCAGGAGATACGCCACGGATGCCGGGAATGTTACGACGCGGAGGTTATCCATGCCTGGACACCGGAAGCGATGCCGGAGGGATATCGTCGGGCGATTACCCATCATCCCTTCTTCGTGGCAACAGACGCGGATAATCAACCGGTTGCTACCGGATTTCTCGACCTGTCGTCCGGCAGCGTTTAAGCTATTTTCACCCTGCCGTCCTTTACCGGCAGGGGGCTGGCTGGGAGTATCCTGGAGGCTATCAAACAGGAAGCACGGCAGCGCGGCTACAGTTCGCTGACGCTTTCTGCCACGCCGAATGCCCGGTCTTTCTATGAAAAGCACGGATTTATCTTTATCTCTGAGGATCTGTATCCTTCTGAGCTTGCCGGTGCGTCGCTTCGCTGTAGTGATATGCGGATTGATCTATAACCTTTCCCACATTGATATTTCAAATTGATATAATAATAAGTCACCCTTTCACGGCTGGCTTATTATTTGTTTAATTGATAGATGTAATAAATAAAAGCGGTTGATAAATCAGGGTAAACTGTTATAGCTCGCTAAATTGTTTCTGTGCATTGTTACAGTCAGTATTCAGTGATTAACTTTCTGCTCATTATGATAAAGAGTGGCAAGTCTATTATGAGCGATGAAAAACTTTCTGATAACGAACGGTTAAAAGGCGATAGCGCATTACTTCGCGGCACTATTACCAGCGATCTGGGTGATAATATTACCGGTGGCTTTAGCGGCGATAACTTTCAGCTGATTCGTTTTCACGGGATGTACCAACAGGACGATCGCGATATCCGCCAGGATCGTATTGCGCAAAAGCTTGAGCCGCTGCATACCGTGATGCTCAGGATAAGACTGCCGGGTGGAATAATTACCCCGCAGCAGTGGCTGGGTATCGATGAGTTTGCGCGCGATAATACGTTATATGGCAGCATTCGTATTACCAACCGGCAGACGGTACAGTTTCACGGCGTATTAAAACATAATATTAAACCGGTTCATCAGCTACTTCACCGGCTGGGGCTGGATTCCAGGGCCACCGCCGGTGACGTCAACCGCAATGTGTTATGCACGGCCAATCCGGTTGAGTCGGATTTACATATTGAAGCTTACGAATGGGCGAAAAAGATTTCCGAACATCTGTTACCCCGCACCAATGCCTATGCCGAAGTCTGGCTGGATAAAGAAAAAGTATCGCTGAATGAAGAACAGGAACCTATTCTCGGCACCACCTATCTGCCGCGAAAATTTAAAACCGCGGTGGTTATCCCGCCGCAGAATGATGTTGACCTTCACGCCAACGATCTGAACTTTATTGCCATCGGTGAGAATGGCAAGCTGACCGGCTTCAATGTGCTGGTCGGTGGCGGTCTGGCGATGACCCAGGGCGATGTTTCCACCTGGCCACGCCTGGCGTCGGAATTTGGTTTTATCCCGCTGGCAGAGACACTGCAAATTGCCGAAACGGTGGTTGCGGTGCAGCGTGACTGGGGCAACCGCAGCAACCGGCGCAATGCCAAAACCAAATACACCCTGGAACGTGTGGGCGTTGAAGTGTTTAAAACCGAGGTGGAAAAGCGAGCGGGGGTCTGCTTCCTGCCGGTCAAACCCTATCAGCTTACCGGGCGCGGGGATCGCATCGGCTGGGTAGAGGGCGTGGACGGGCAGTGGCATTTAACGCTGTTTATTCCCAGCGGGCGGCTGATTGATAAACCCGGCTATCCGTTTAAAAGCGGCGTTGCGGAAATCGCGAAAATTCATCAGGGTGACTTCCGCCTGACGGCGAATCAGAACCTCATCGTGGCGGGCGTCAGTGAGGAGAATAAGCAGCAGATTGATGCCATTGCCCGCCAGCACGGCCTGATCGACGATACGGTCACCAGCCTGGAAAAGAATTCTATGGCCTGCGTGTCGTTCCCCACCTGTCCGCTGGCGATGGCCGAGGCCGAGCGCGTACTGCCAGATTTTGTGAAAAGCCTCGAACAGTCACTGGATCGCCATGGGCTTAGCGACGAATCGATTGTGTTCCGCATCACCGGCTGCCCGAACGGCTGCGGCCGCGCCATGCTGGCGGAAATGGGGCTGGTGGGCAGAGCACCCGATCGCTACAGCCTGTATATTGGCGGCAACCGGCAGGGCACGCGCATCCCGCGGCTTTATCGCGACAATTTCAGCAGCGCTGAACTGACAGAGATGATGGATGAGCTGATCGCCCGCTGGTCTGAAGGGCGGGAGGGGAATGAAGGTTTCGGTGACTTTGTTATCCGCAGCCAAATCGTTGCCCCGGTGATGGATTCCGCCAGAGATTTTCATGCCGTCAGCTAAGGAAAGAACATCATACATCGGTTACAGCACTCAAGATTTTATGCAATCGGTTTTTATTGCCGCAGTTTTATTTTTTTTACTAAGGTATAAAAAAGAAACTATGAAGATTGATTTTCAATTTTCCATATAAAGCATAATGAACGTCATAATTGTAGTGGTAATCATTATTATAAACAGAGGTGGTTATTAGCAATAACAGTCAGTGAAATCAAAACCATAACAGTTTTATTTATATGTTTAACTTTACCTGGTCTGATGTGGGGTGTAATATTTATTTCGACAAGGGAGGTGTTGTTGTTTAAGTGTGTGATCCTCCTGTTCATACGCCCGCCCCGTTTTGGGGTCGGGCTTTTTTTGTTATTTCAATGCAGGTTAAATGAACCGGGGTCAGTTATGGAATTAAAAAGAATGAATAAAAAAGAACGCGGTAAAGGTGGATGTTTAATGCTGATGCTGGCAGCCTGCGTTTTTATCGCAGCGGTATATGGCGTGATGATCCTCTGCATGACTATGCAGGATAAATCATCCGCAAAGGAAAATTCGTTAAAGCAGATTGATGCCTGCAATCAGACAGAGCGAGAAGGCAAAGATAAAATAAGAGATTACTTCGATAACGAATCCTGCACCGAACTGATTAAACAGCACGCGGCGAAATTTAAAAATGAACCCTGAGAAATGGCCTGTTGAATAGAAACAACAGGCCATTTTTATTATCGGTTAATCATCATGTGGTAATGCATGCTCCAGATGATCCAGATTGACAGCCCGATAATGATTAACAGAATCAGCAGGGTGAAAACAAAACTTGCCAGATTCCAGCCGTCCTCGGTCTTACGATTTAAATGCAGGAAATAAACCAGCTGAACCAGCAACTGCGCCACCGCCGTGACCACAAAAAGGGTGAGGGTGACCCAGCGCGGGCCAACCGGATACATCACCAGCATAAAAGGGATCAGTGTGAGCACTACGCAGAGCACAAAGCCGGTGATATAGCTTTTATAGCTGCCGCTATCGTGGCCGTCGGAATGTAAAACCGCCTTGCTCATTTAATAGACCCCCAGCAGATAAACAACGGTGAACACGCAGATCCAGACCAGGTCGAGGAAGTGCCAGAACAGGCTCAGACACTCCAGCCGCAGGGTGGTTTTACCCCCCAGCCCCCGGGTCATAATCTGATGGATCATAATACCCATCCAAATCAGGCCAATGCTGACGTGCAGGCCGTGGGTGGCCACCAGAGTAAAGAACGCCGACAGCCAGGCGCTGCGATCGGGACCGGCATTGTTCTCAATCAGATGGTGGAACTCGTTGATCTCCATCCCGACAAAGGCGAGGCCGAACAGAAAGGTCACGGCCAGCCAGAACAGCACCTGATTCTTTTTCCCCTGGCGCAGCGCGAGCATCACGAAGCCACAGGTGATGCTCGACAGCAGCAGCATAAAGGTTTCGGTGAGCACGTAGGGGATCTCAAAGATATCCTTCGGCGTTGGCCCACCGGCAAACGCATCGCTTAACACCGCGTAGGTGGCGAAAAAGCTGCCGAACAGAATGCAGTCGGACATCAGATAAATCCACAGCCCGAGCTTGGTGCCGTGATCGTGATGCTCGTGATCATGCTCTGCCTGATGATGCAGAGCCGGAGTGAGTGTGTGACTACTCATAGTTAAGCCTTTTCCGTAACTGAATGAAGGCTGGTTTTCGATCTTTTCAATCTCTTCCGCCGTGACGGTGTACTCAATGTCCTGGTCGTAGACGCGCATAAAGACGCCGGCGGTCATGCCAAATACGCAGAAGATCGCCAGCCACCAGATATGCCAGATCAGCGCGAAGCCCAGCAGCGTGCCGATCATCGACACCACAAACGGTGAAGCGGAATTGCGCGGCATCTGGAATGCATCGTATTTAGCCGGTTTTGGCGGCAGTCCTTTTTTCTTCGCTTCGTGCCAGTAGTCGAGGCTGTCGACATGCGGAACGACGGCAAAGTTATAGAACGCCGGTGGCGAGGCGGTGGCCCACTCCAGCGTGCGGCCATCCCACGGATCTTCCGCGCAGGGCTGCTGACGCTGTTTATAGTGATCGCGGACGCTGACGTAGATTTGCGCAAGGAAGAAGAGGATGCCGAACAGAATGAAGAAGGCACCGACTTCGGCGATCTTCAGATACGGACCCCAGTCCGGGTTGGTATAGTGGTTAAGGCGGCGGGTCATCCCCATAAAGCCGAGGATATACATCGGGATAAAGGCCAGATAGAAGCCGATAATCCAGCACCAGAACGAGTAGCGACCCAGTTTTTCATTCAGCTGAATGCCGAAGACTTTCGGGAACCAGAAGCCGAAGCCTGCGAAGTAGCCGAACAGCGCGCCGCCAATAATGACGTTATGGAAGTGAGCCACGAGGAACAGACTGTTGTGCAGCAGGAAGTCCGCGCCGGGGATGGCTAACAGCACGCCGGTCATGCCGCCGACGGTAAAGGTGACCAGTGAACCCAGCACCCACAGCATCGGCGTGGTAAAGACCAGATTGCCGCGATACATAGTAAACAGCCAGGTGAAGATCTTCACCCCGGTCGGGATGGCGATAATCATGGTCATAATGCCGAAGAAGGCGTTAACGCTGGCACCGGAGCCCATGGTGAAGAAATGGTGCAGCCAGACGATAAACGACAGAATGCCGATCGCCACCGTGGCGCTGACCATGGAGGTGTAGCCGAACAGTTTTTTGCGCGCAAAAGTAGGCGTGACTTCAGAGAACACGCCAAAGGCGGGCAGCACCAGAATGTACACTTCCGGATGGCCCCAGGCCCAGATCAGGTTCACGTACATCATCGCATTCCCACCCAGTTCATTGGTGAAGAAATGCATATCCAGATAGCGGTCCAGCGTCAGCATCGCCAGCGCCGCCGTCAGGATCGGGAACGCGGCAACGATAATCGCGCAGGTCACCAGGGTGGTCCAGGTGAATACCGGCATGGTCATCAGCTTCATGCCCGGCGCACGCATTTTCAGGATGGTGACAAACAGATTCACCCCGGTCAGCAGCGTACCCAGCCCCGAGAGTTGCAGGCTCCAGATATAGTAATCGACCCCCACCCCGGGGCTGAACTTGATCCCCGATAGCGGCGGATAGGCCACCCAACCGGTCTGGGCGAATTCGCCGACGCCGAGTGACAGGTTGACCAGAATCACCCCGCCGACAAACAGCCAGAAGCTGAGCGCGTTAAGCCAGGGGAACGACACATCGCGCGCGCCAATCTGCAGCGGCATGATGATGTTCATCAGCCCGGTAATAAACGGCGTGGCGACGAAGAAGATCATAATCACCCCGTGAGCGGTGAAGATCTGATCGTAGTGATGCGGCGGCAGGAAACCTTCGCTGCCGCCACCGGCCACCGCCAGCTGAGTACGCATCATAATCGCATCCGCAAAACCACGGATCAGCATAATCAGCGCCACGAAAATATACATAATGCCGATGCGTTTATGGTCAACGGTGGTCAGCCAGTCGTTCCACAGCACGGTCCATTTTTTAAACCAGGTCATCCCGGCCACCACCGCCAGGCCGCCCAGAATAATGGCGGCCACCGTCACCATGACGATGGGTTCGTGATAGGGGATTGCATCAAGTGTTAATTTGCCAAACATCGCTTGCTCCATCGTTCTTATTCGCCTGCGTGGTTCACAGGCATTTCGGCTGAACCCATATTCATCCCGGCGTGCGCGTCATCTGCGTGCCGGTCCATGCCGGAATCCATGTACTGATCGATAATCCGCTGGAACAGCTCCGGCTCAACGCTTGAGAAGTGTTCAACCGGATGTTTTTCGGAAGGCAGGGCCAGCGTTTTAAAGCCACTGAAGCTCAGCGGATGGTTCTGCGCTTTAATCCCGCTGACCCATCGCTGGAAATCGCCGTCGGAGGTCGAGTGGGTGATGAACTTCATGTCCGAGAATCCCGGGCCGCTGAAATTGCCGGAGATGCCGTCAAACTGCCCGGTTTCATCGGCGATAAGGTTCAGCTGGGTACGCATTCCGGCCATGGCATAAATCTGGCCGCCCAGCTGCGGAATGAAGAAGGTATTCATCGTTGAGTCAGAGGTGATCTGGAAGGAAACCGGACGGTCGACCGGAATATAAAGCTCGTTGACCGTGGCAATGTTCTCTTCCGGGTAGATAAACACCCACTTCCAGTCGGTGGCGACCACTTCAACGGTCAGTGGCGGTTTGGCGGATTCCAGCGGCCTGTAGGGATCGAGGCGGTGGGTGCTTATCCATACAATGATCGCCAGCGCGATGATAATAATCAGCGGTATGCCCCAGACAACCACTTCAACTTTGGTGGAATGCGCCCATTCCGGAGTGTATTTCGCCTTTTTGTTCCCTGCGCGATAGCGCCATGCAAAGGCAAAGGTCATCAGAATTGCCGGAATAACCACGATCAGCATCAGCAGAATCGCGGTGATAATCAGGTTTCCCTGTTCCTTACCTACCTGTCCTTTGGAGTTAAACAGCGTCCAGCTACAGCCGGTCATTAAGGGAATAATTGCCAGAACAATCATTGCCTTAATGGATTTTATTGTGTTTTTTAACATCCTGAATACCCTATAATTTCTTCGCATTAATGCAGAGTTCCGCAGGCGAAATGTTGTATCCTTCTGGCAATACGCGGTGCTCAGATAGCGCTTTTACGTTTATCTGTTCCACACCATTCTTAGTCGACCCTGTTATCAATTTGTTATCCTCTTTTTGGTTTTGTGTTTATATGTCAACAAAATCCATACAAGATAGCGATTAAATGCATTTTATTTGCAACAACAGGCGCTTTTTATACTCTTTTGTATGGGTATTTTAAAGGGTGATCTATGTCATTTGCCGAAAAAAAGAAGACAACATTGATAAAAACGCATTGGATCTATCCAATAAAGCCGGGCAATGGGGCAAGATATAAGCAGATCGTGAATATGGTCACCGCCGCGATCGACGCCGGAGAGCTGTTGCCCGGTGACCGGATGCCAACCCAGCGTGAACTGGCAGAGATGCTGAAGGTGGATTTGACCACGGTCACCCGCGCCTACAATGAGCTGCGGGAGAGAAACCTGACGCAGGCGGCGAGCGGCCGGGGATCGTTTATCTCCTACCAACCGGATACGCTGTCGCATATCGACCTGAGCATGAACACCCCGCCGGGATCGGCAAAAATACTGCCGCTGATAAGCCGCTCCTTAGAGCGTTTGCAGTCCTCGATTGATGCGGGATCACTGATGACCTATCACGTGGGTGCCGGTTCCCTGGTGGAGCGCAGCGCGGCAGTGAAGTGGCTGAAACCGCTGCTCGGCGAGTTCGACAGCCAGCGGGTGGTCGCCTGCCCGGGTGCGCAGACGGCCATCAGCGCGCTGCTTGCTCTGCTGACCAAACCGGGTGATGTGGTGGTGACGGATGAACTGACCTATCCGGGCTTTATCTCCGCCGCCCGCCAGCATAATCTGCAGATTGTCACCGTAGCAGCGGATGAGCAGGGGATGGACCCCGACGGTCTGGTCCACGCCTGTAAAACCTACGGTGCGAAGGTGGTGTATTTGAATCCGACGATCCACAATCCGACGGCGCTGACAATTTCCGCCGGGCGACGTAAAGTTCTGGCGGAAGCGCTGATAGCCCATAATCTGACGCTGATCGAGGATGACCCTTACGGCCTGCTGCCCGATGAGCCGCCCGCGCCGATTGCCTCGCTGGCACCGCACAATACCTGGTATGTCTCCACGCTGTCGAAGTGCCTGACTCCGGGCGTGCGGGTGGCCTGGGTGATTTGCCCCGAATCCACATCCTGGGAGCCGCTGGCGGGCGTTATCCGTGCCAACGTGCTGATTGCTAACCCGCTGATGCTGGCGGTGACGGCAGACTGGATTAATACCGGGGCGGCGATGGATCTGCTGCAGGAACTGCGGCAGGAAAACGCTCAGCGCGTGGCGCTGGCGAACAGCATTCTGCCCGGAAAAATCGTCTCCAGCCCGTTCGGGCTACACGTCTGGCTGGAGGGTGAAGCGGGATTTGATCCCCATTCGCTAGTGCATTCGGCGGCAAAAGTTGGGCTGGGGATTACGCCATCGTACGTTTTCTCTCCCGTTGGCGGCGTGCTGTCGGGTATCCGAATTTCCCTCGGCGGCGCGCGTGATCTCTCCCAGCTTACTAACGCATTGCAGCGGCTGAATAACGTGCTGAAGAACGCCAGCCAGCCGCTGACGGGCGGGGGATATGTTTAAAAACAGATAACAAAGGGAAATGGAGGCTTCACCTTTTCGTTTAGCCTCCTGATCCACAGGTTCAGCACGGTGCGGGGGATTGCTCTGGCATCTTTATTTTGAGTTTATGTTAAGCTTCGTTTTAAACACGTTACAGGAATTGACCGATGAATAATCATTCAGATGAAAAAATGACAGAGCATATTATTGGTGAAGCGGTCACTGAATTGCTCAACGACAATGACCCCATCACGTGGCATTCGCTACTGGCTAAACTTCATGCGATCGTTGGCAACGAACTGGATGAAGAACGCGTCAATGCGGCAGTGCGTGCAATAAAAGAAATCCGGTCGGAAAGGCTGAACAGTACCGGGGAAAAAGAGAGTTCGTCCGCTGATGTACCTTCACGTCAACAGATGCATTGACGCCGTTCCCGCAGTCGATAACTCCTGCTGGCCGCGCGCTGTCAGCACAATAAGCTGGATTGTGCTATAATAATAACTCGTCCACCTGTTTAGAGAGGTTTTGTGATAGATGACACTACCACTGAAGATATCTATGTTGCTATAGGGACGGTTGTAACACGGCTTCTTAAGCCGGACCAGCAGCTGACCGTTCATGAAATAATTAATGAACTCCACAGGATGGCGCAAAATGCTGAAGAACCAGATTTTGTTAATGCCTGTCGGGAAGCGATAAAATTTCTGGCCCGTCTGATGCACTGATATCCTCAGGATTTAATATTTAACTCCTCAAATCCTTAATGTTCACTACAACTGAGTTTGGGTCTCCCCAACCTTCACTTCAGCACACCTTGCGAGACCCATTTCTCAGGTCACACGACATCAAAAACCTTCATCGTGCGGCGTGCTGCCAACAATAATCTTCAGTCTGTTCCTCAGCACGGTTAGCCTTCAGGATCGGAACTGTTATCCAGCTCCGCACTAAGGTGGAGGATAATGTCTTTTTTGGCTACTTTCCTCCCAATTTCAATCTCTACTGTACTTGAACACGGGCATCAGTTATTTTGCGATATTGCCCACTTTTTTTTCAGCCAGGACTTCCTATGCATCAAGATGGCTTGCTTCCGGAAAAACCCGGTGGGATAAGCAGTTATTTTTGCCGGGTGACTCACCCGTATCAAATTGAGCTATTGGGAAAAATTACCGTAGAAATACTTCGCCAGGGGAAAAATCTTAGCTGTACTTCCGTCTGTCTTAAGCTAATCGTTCGACTTGACGCCACAACGGATGAAACTGAGCTGATGCATCTGCGAGATCTTCTTGGCAAACTTTTTGGCCGTTAATGACGGCGGCCTGCCCTTTATTTCCTGCTGAAACAGGATGTTTCCCTTTCTGATTATCACCGCCTTGCTTAATTCCTATTATCTTGATTCTTATTTTATTAAATTCATTCACAGACTAAATGTTAATTAAATATGTCGTGATGAGTTCTGTTATGCGACACTTTCAGATATAAATATGCCGATTTTACAAGGCTCTGAAATTTATAAAGGTATGACAGGTTAAAGAGGATTGCTTGCTATTTTTAAGAGGGTGTGAATTTAACGATTAACATTCTGAGTGAGAGTTTTATTGTGAAAGTGAATATCTGTGCCAGGCTTAAACCTCACTGAAAAAATGAAGGAGAATACATGCCTACTCACAAGAACCTTAATCCTGTTGACTACCCTGTACCTCCCTTCGTCGAACAGCCTCAGCCGATGCCGGGGCTGGCCAGTAAAATGATCCCGGTGCCGGATCACGGCGAAAAAAGCTATAAAGGCAGTGGTCGCCTTGCCGGGCGCAAAGCGCTAATTACCGGTGGCGACTCCGGTATTGGCCGTGCGGTGGCGATTGCCTACGCCCGCGAAGGTGCCGATGTGGCAATCGGTTATCTGCCGGAAGAGGAGCCGGACGCGGCGGAGGTCATCCGACTCATCGAGGCGGAAGGGCGGAAAGCCGTTGCGCTGCCTGGTGATATCCGCAGTGAGGAATTTTGTCAGAAGCTGGTAAAAGAGGCCGCTGAAAAACTGGGCGGACTGGATATTCTGGTCAACAACGCAGGCCGTCAGCAATATAACGAATCGATTCGAACGTTAAGTACGGAAGATTTTGACGCGACATTTAAAACCAATGTCTATGCCATGTTCTGGATAACTAAAGCCGCGCTGGAATATCTTCCTCGTGGCGCGTCGATTATTAATACCAGCTCGGTTCAGGCCTATAAGCCCAGTGAAATTCTGCTGGATTATGCACAAACCAAAGCGAGTATCGTCGCCTTTACCAAATCGCTGGCAAAACAGCTGGGTAAAGAGGGGATTCGCGTCAATGCTGTGGCACCTGGACCCTACTGGACCGTACTACAGTCCAGCGGCGGCCAGCCGCAGGAGAAAGTGAAAGAGTTTGGCGCTTCGGCACCGCTTGGCAGACCCGGCCAGCCGGCGGAGATCGCCCCGCTCTACGTCACCATGGCATCGGTAGAAAGCAGCTACACATCCGGCCAGGTGTGGTGCTCGGATGGCGGGACCGGCACGTTGTAAAGGTGGATTCAGGCGCTGCCGGATGGCAGCGTTCGACGCGAGTCTGATTATGGTGCGCGCCATGGCTATCGGCGGTAAAAGTGATTTGCGCAGCATTGTTCATATTCTCTACGCCCTTGATCGAAGAATGACGCCCGCGCTGCGCGGCTTTCTGGATTTTTGCGTGGCGCGGTTTGGCCAGGGCTAAAGAGTTTAAATATACGATGTGAAGCGCAAAACGTTTTCCCCCTCAGGGCATGATGACTGAGTTAAAGTGAGAACGGTTCCGTTCATATCCATCGTCGACCAGATCCATTACTGAAGGAGAGCAAAGATCATGTCATTGACCACCGGCGTGCATCACATTGGCCTGGCCGTATCCAGACTGGAAGAAAGTGCTGAGTTTTTCACCAAATTACTGGGCTGGGAGGAAGTTAAACGACGTGAAGATTATCCCGCCATCTTCGTGAAAGATGGGTCGATTATGATTACGCTCTGGAAAACGCAGACTGAAGAACCGGTTAATTTTGATCGTAAACTGAATATTGGACTCCATCACTTAGCCCTGCGGGTTAACAGCAAAGAGAAACTGTACCAGCTGCATGATCTGTTGAAGGCGAAGGGTATTGAAATCGAATTCGAGCCAACGCTTCTCAGAGGCGGGCCGTCAATGCACATGATGTGCTACGAGCCGAGTGGTATAAGAATCGAGTTTCATTATTCTAGGTAAGTGATTGACCCCATTCCCCTCGGGCCACAACAGCGTATTGGTTTTACAGTCTTTTCGTTAAGGGTGATCGCGCTTGTGGTCACCTTATCAGGTGTCAGATCCGCCATCTCCACCGTTGAGCCCGTCTCTTTACCCGTTTGGCTACTGCCGCTTAATCTGCCCTGAACACGCCTGCATCCTCAATCCTTCTGCTTCAGACTCGAAACTGATGTATTCATTTTTATCTTAAAAATCAGAGTCCTGTTTTCGATTTTTTATCGCGCCACTTCATCCCAGGATCTTTTTTATAAAAACACGTTGACGAGGTAGAACGATCGTTCTACCTTTAGGGCATGAAAACAAAAACGAGCAATACCCGAGAAAAGATCCTGCAGACCGCTGAGCAGCTCATCTATCAGAACGGTATCCATGCAACAGGCATGGACCTTCTGGTTAAGACCTCAGGAGTCGCGAGGAAAAGTATTTACCGCCATTTTGCGAACAAGGAGGACGTGGCCGCAGCGGCGTTAAACGAGCGCGACGAGCGGTGGATGCACTGGTTCAGGACCGAATCTGATAAGGGCGAAACGCCGCAGGATCGCATTCTGAATATGTTCACCGTGCTGAAAAGCTGGTTTGAGTCCGACGGTTTCCGCGGCTGTGCGTTTATCAACACGGCCGGAGAAGTAGGGGACCCTGATGATCCTGTCCGCCAGATAGCCAGGATGCATAAACAGAAGCTGCTGGATTACGCCCTTGAAGTGGCCGGGCAGTTGAACGTAGAACACCCGGCGGTTCTGGCCAGGCAGCTGCTGATTCTGATGGAGGGGGCGATCACCACGGCATATGTAATGGGTGACGCGAGTGCAGCCGACAACGCCAGGGATGTGGCGAAGCTTTTACTGGAGCAGGTCTCTTCCTGAGGCCTGTATTTCGAAAAGATTGATGACATTAAACCAAAATCTACAGGAGATTCACCATGACAGATTCACAAGTTCGCCCACCGCTTCCGCCTTTCACCCTGGAAACGGCCATTGAGAAAGTCCGACTGGCTGAAGATGGCTGGAACACCCGCGATGCGGCAAAAGTGGCGCTGGCTTACTCGCTGGATACTCAATGGCGCAACCGTGCCGAGTTCGCCAATAACCGTGAAGAGGCACAGGGCTTCCTTGACCGTAAGTGGAAGAAAGAACATGAATACCGTCTGATTAAAGAGCTGTGGGCGTTTGGCGGCAACCGTATTGCGGTCCGCTACGCTTACGAATGGCACGATGATTCCGGTAACTGGTTCCGCTCTTACGGCAACGAAAACTGGGAGTTTGAGGCTGATGGCCTGATGAAACGTCGCTTCGCCTGTATCAACGACATGCCGATCAAAGAGAGCGAGCGCAAATACTTCTGGCCGCTGGGCCGCCGCCCGGACGATCATCCGAGCCTGTCAGACCTGGGACTGTAAGTCCGTATGTTATTCCGCATAAAGCCCACGGCGACTGTCCTCGCCGGGGCTTTTCTTACCGAAACGAATACACCCCCGCACCCCAATAGCCTTTCCCCGGCTGGCTTTCCTCCTGCCAGCCCAACGACTTCAGCTCGCGGGCGATGAGGCGGTTGATAATCCCGTGCCCCATCAGCAGTACGGGGCGCTGGCTTTCCCGGGCCAGTTCGACCAGCATCACTGCGGCCCTGGCCGCGCGCGCTTTCGCCATTTTCAGCGATTCAGCCTGACGAGAAAGTCCGCAAAGCCACAGCAGGCGATAAACTACCGCCCAGTGAAAGGGGGAAAGCCGAACGCCGGGAACGAGGTACAGCGGCAGTTCTGCCTCTTTGAATACTTCATCGACCAGCACCGGCTCGCAGCCCAGGGTCTGAAGCGAGGAGATCGCGCGGGGCAGCGGACTGCTGATGGCAACCGGTTCTTTTTCTATCAACGCGATGGCTGATTGCGGCGGTATGTCGCCGCCCGTATCTGAAATATCGTACTGCTTAACCCAGTCGGGCATCTCCTGGGACGTGACTTTTGCCGCGCCGCTAAATGTCGGTTTGCCGTGGCGCATCAGAATAATATTCATCGGTATCCCTAGCTGGTGATTCGTTTTTACCGCTGCCGCATCATTTCACCGGATCGGCCAGCGCCTTTTTAAGTTCGTCCAGATCTTCCTCAATCGCCGTTTTCATCCCGCGCCGTTCCAGCCACTGCCTGCCCCACAGGCTCAGCTCCAGCACCAGCTTGTTCAGCCCCCGGCCTTCATCGCTGAGTGAATACTCGACTTTCGGCGGCACAACAGGATACACCTGCCGCAGGATCAGTCCATCCTCTTCCAGCTCGCGCAGCTGTTTGGTCAGCAGGCGCTGGTTAATGCTGGGCATGGACCGCTGCAGTTCGCTGAACCGCTGCGTGCCGTCCCTGAACAGGTGATAGAGGATCACCCCCTTCCATTTTCCGCCCATGATATGCAGTGCGGCTTCCATCGAACAGCCCGGTGCAGAATCGTAGTTCCGTAATTTTTTCATCACAATCCTACAGTTACCTTTTGGTAAGTATATGAATATTGTTAGGGTATAAACGAAAATTAACCTTATGGTACTTTCAGCGCTCTGAAGGTCAATCGCTTTTTTGGAGTTGCTATGTCAGCTTTACTTTTTCAACCCATCACCATTAACGGCGTGGAGTTTCGTAACCGCATCGCCATGTCGCCGATGTGTATGCACTCGGCCTCTGACGATGGGGAAACCAACGATTTTCACGTGATCCACTACGGCGCACGGGCGTTAGGCGGCGCGGGTCTGGTGATGCTGGAAACGGCAGCAGTGCTGCCGAATGGTCCCATTGGACCCGGAGATATCGGCATCTGGGACGATCGTCACATTAAAGGGCTGTCCCGGGTGACGTCGGCCATTCAACGCTTTGGTGCGAAAGCGGGGGCGCAGATTGGCCATGCCGGTCGCCAGCTGGGGATCGACCTGCCGTCCATTGCGCCATCGGCCATTCCGTTTACCGCAGAATCCCGCGTGCCGCAGGCGATGAGCGTGGAACAGATTAAGGAGGTTATCGCCGCGTTCGGTGAGGGTGCCCGCCGCGCCCGCGAGGCCGGTTTCGACGTGATTGAAATCCACTGCGCTCACGGCTATCTGCTGAACCAGTTCCTCTCGCCGCTGGCGAACACGCGGACTGACGAATACGGTGGCAGCCAGGAAAACCGCTACCGCATCGTGAGCGAGGCGATCGATGCCGTGCGCCGCGAGTGGAACGGCCCGCTGTTCTTGCGGATCTCATCGACGGACTATGCCGAAGGCGGCAACCGCCCGGAAGATTTTTTGCTGTGGGGCAAGTGGATGAAAGAGCAGGGGGTCGATCTGATCGACTGCTCCAGCGGCGGCATCGCGATGGTGCAGGTGAACACCTATCCGAACTATCAGGTTCCGGCCGCCGAACTGCTGCGCCGCGAACTGGATATCAAAACCGGTGCGGTTGGCCTGATTGAAACCGGCCGCCAGGCGGAAGAAATTTTGCAGAACGGCCGTGCCGATATGGTGCTGGTGGGGCGTGAAATGCTGAAAGATCCATTCTGGGCGCGAACAGCCGCTGACGATCTCAACGCGGTGATGCCGGTTCCGCCCCAGTACACTCGCTACGGCTCCGGCTGGCAGCGTTCACAGCCGCGCCTGCCGGCGGCAGAGTTAGCCAGCACGGTTGAGCGTTAATCTCGATACTCGAGAGAGCCTGTTCACCTTTGCAGAACACGGCTCTCTAACGAACCTCAATAATGTTTCCCCGATCTCACTCTCTGTTTGCGTCGCACTTCCTATTATGAACCCACTGGTTTTGTTATCATTCACACTGGTTTTAGGAGGAAACAATGCGAACGCTGACTGATGAAAAACGTAATGCCATTCTTGCCGCCGCCTCGGCGGTGTTTCAGGAATTTGGCTATGAACGGGCATCGATGAATGAAGTGGCTAAGCGCGCCGGGGGATCTAAGGCGACGCTGTATAACTATTTCCCGTCCAAAGAAGCGCTGTTTGAAAGCGTGGTCAGAACCTACAGCACCCACTATCTGACCCAGGCCGCCAGCGGATTAGCGGGGAAAGAGGCTGCGGGCCTTAGCCTGGAAGAAAAGCTCACCGTGTTCGGCAGGCGCATGCTCAGCGTGTTAACCACCGACAGCCAGGCGATGCAGCTTTATCGCGTCGTGGTGGGTGAGGCGGGGCATTCGGATATTGGCGAGCTGTTCCGTGAATCCGGCGTACGGGAAAGCATGGCGGCACTGACCGTGCTGATGCAGGCGTCTATGGCGCAGGGGGCATTGGCTGTCAGCTCTCCGGAACTGCGAGCGAAGCAGTTTACCTCACTGGTCAAAGCCGAAGTGGATGAGCTGCTGCTGAAAAGAGAAGTGGAAACCCTCAGCGAAGCGCGAATTCAGGAAATGGTATCTGCGGCCGTGACGCTGTTTATCAAAGGTGCCTGCTAAACCGGGCATGTTGATGTTAAAAAAATCCTGCGGCCGGAATCGCTGCAGGATTGCCCTGGTGGTGGCAGACTTAAAGGAAGCGGTCACTGAACCCGACCGGTAACGGCATCACTTTCGTGGGTGTATCCCGTTCACTGTAATTTTTCCAGCAGCTGATCGGCACCTTTATCAATGCCGGTTTCGGCCGCGCTGAGTGCACCAAAGGTCGCGCCCACGTTCATCGCATTAGGATACTGCTCGGCGATATAGGCCAGTAGCAGCTCGTTGGTTGCCGCATCATGGATCTCCACCGCGTAGTTCACATAGCCGCTCATCAGCCCGCGCCCGCCTCTGACGGACTGAACGATATTGTAGGGTCCGCCCGCCAGATCGAATTTGGTGAACGTGCCGATCACCTGCGGTGTGGTATCCGCACCGGTCAGCGTCAGTTTTAAATTCAACGTGCCGGGTGCCGGGGATGAGACAACCTTGAATTTTTTACCCAGCACCTCGCTGAACTTTTTCTGCATATAGTCCGCCAGCTGCTGGCGGTCGGAGCGTTCAACGTCGTTGAACTGGCCATCACTGCCCTGATAAATCGTCACGGGCGCAATATTGATGCTGTCGTATTTCTTCCAGTTAACCGGGGACGCGTACTTGAACGGGATGCGGTCGCTGTCCTCCGACGGATTGGCCGTCAGCCGTGAGGAAGAGTCCAGCCCTGCATACTTATTCGGTGCAGATCCCGCACACCCGGCCAGCAGGGCGACGGAGGCTAACAGGGCCAGAGAGGGAATTTTTCGTGCGATTAACGCCATGGTGCTCACTCCTTAAAATAACTGGAAACATAATAACTAAACTGTACGGTACAGTTATGATGTTTTATTATCGCAGTGTCAAGGGGGAACCGTTGCGTAGGGTGATTAAATTTGCCTCACGTGCGGTGCACGAAACACCAGCACGATCCCTGACAGAATCGCCGCCATCCCGGCGATGCCTGACCACGGCAGCCGGTTGCCGAGCAGCAGGTAATCCAGTACGGCGGTAATCACCGGCACCAGATAAAACAGACTGGTGACATTCACGATGCTGCCGGCGCTGAGCAGACGATAAAACAGCAGCTGCGCGACGACGGAAATCAGCACGCCAAGGAACAGCGCCGAGGCGATCAAGTCGGCATTAATGCGAAGGTGGAAAGCTTCGGTCGGCAGCAGGACCAGGCACAGCAGCAGGCTGATGCCGTACTGCATCGGCAGGATCTCCGCCGGAGCCTGGCGGTTCTTCTTCTGCATGAGGGTGCCGCAGGTCATAAAGCCGAGTGCGGCCAGCGCGCAGGCCACGCCGGAGAGGGGCAGGCGTGAGGCGATCAGGCTCTGCCAGACCATCAGCACCAGCCCGCCCAGCGCAATCAGCAGGCCACAGAGCCGCAGCCCCTGCAAACGGCGCTCGGTCAGGCACAGCGTCAGAATCGGCTGAATGCCCATAATCGTGGCGATGGCCCCAGGCGTGACGCCGTCTGACATTGCCCGGAAGTAACACACCGAATAGCCGCCAATCAGCATCAGCCCGGTCAGTGCCACCCGCAGGCGCGTTCCTTTGGCGGGCAGCCCGGTTTTGCGCAGGCCGCCGATAATCAGCAGCGCGGTAAGGGCAATGCTAAAACGCACGATCAGCAGGGCCAGCGGCGAGGCGTTATCCAGCCCCAGACGGGTGAAAATCGCCGCCGATCCCCACAGCAGCACAAACCCGGAAGTCGTGCCCTGCGCGGCCAGGGTGGTTTTACAGATACGCATCGATGTCGTAGTTCCTTATGTCTTCGGTTCAGATGACGGGCAATCTACCATCGGCTTTGAAATGACAAAAACGAATGTTTATCATGGACTGCATGACAAAATCAGATGGGTAGATCGCCGGATGGATATCAATATTCAGAAATACAAAGCCTTTATCAAAGTGGTGGAGCTGGGCAGCTTTACCCGTGCGGCTGAGAAACTGTTTTATTCCCAGTCGGCGATCAGTCGGATGATTAACGATCTGGAAAAAGAGTGGCAGGTATCGCTGTTTGAGCGTCACCGCAGCGGCGTGCGGCTGACCTCCGACGGCATCACGCTGCTGCCTTTTGCGAAAAGCGTCTGTGAGGAATACCTGAAGCTGCAGGCGGAGGTGGATGCGCTCAACGGGCTGCAGTCCGGCATGATCCGTATCGGCACCTTTTCCAGCGTCGCCACCCACTGGCTGCCCGGCATGCTCAGTGCCTTTCAGCGCGATTACCCGAATATAGATTTCGAACTGCTGCTGGGGGATTACACCGAAATCGAGTCGTGGATTGCCGAGGGCCGTGTCGACTGCGGCTTTACCCGCCTGCCATCACTGCCGGGACTGGAAACGATATTCCTGGAAAAAGATGATTATCTGGCGGTGCTGCCGCAGGATCATCCGCTGGCGGAAAATGACCTCATTCCCCTCGGCGCACTCTGCGATCGGCCTTTTATCCTGCTGGAAAAGGGCAACAGTCACGAAATATCCGAGATATTCAGCGCGGCGTCGCTGAGCCCGCGCGTCAAATTCACCCTGTGGGATGACTACGCGGTGATGGCGATGGTCGCACAGGGGCTGGGCGTCAGCATCTTGCCCCGTCTGATCCTGCGAAGCGTGCCGCATCAGATTGTCACCAGGCCGATAGAGGGTGCCCCGTATCGTGATATCGGGCTGGCATTGCGTAGCAGCAAAACCTGCTCCCGCGCCGTTCAGCAGTTTATCTCTTACCTGAGTTACCGAAATCTCTGATCCATCGGAGAAAATAGCCTCATTCACTTTTTTTGACGTTAGACGACAAAGCTTTTCGCTGTTTGTTCTTCGCTATGGGGATTATGCTTTTTAACAGCTGCGCAACACCCGGCTGATTAAGCGGGTGGCGTAATCAACTACTGAACAGAATGGTGGAGAGCCCCATGAAAAAGATTGGCATCAATGGTTTCGGACGTATCGGTCGCCTCGTGCTTCGTCGTATTCTTGAGCAAAACGAGCCGGTGGAAATCGTGGCAATTAACGACCTCACCTCGCCGGAAATGCTCGCCTACCTGCTGAAGTATGATTCCAACTACGGCGCGTTCCCGGCCTCGGTCAGCGCTGGTGAAAAATCGCTGGTCGTGGGCGGCAAAACGATCACCGTCTTCGCTGAAAAAGACGCGCGCAACATTCCGTGGGGCGATCTGGGCGTCGACGTGGTGATTGAATGTACCGGCTTCTATACCTCAACCGAAAAAGCGCAGGCGCACATTGATGCGGGCGCGGCACGCGTACTGATCTCTGCCCCGGCCGGTGAGATGAAAACTATCGTTTATAACGTCAACGATGACCAGATGACGGCGGACGATACCATTATCTCCGTAGCGTCCTGCACCACCAACTGCCTGGCACCGATGGCGAAAGCGCTGAACGACAGCTTCGGCATCCGCGTGGGCACCATGACCACGGTTCACGCCTATACCGGCACCCAGGCACTGGTTGACGGGCCGCGCGGCAAGGACTTCCGCGCCTCGCGTGCGGCGGCAGAAAATATTATTCCGCACACCACCGGCGCGGCGAAAGCCATTGGTCTGGTGATCCCGGCGCTGTCGGGCAAGCTGAAAGGTCATGCGCAGCGCGTACCGACTAAAACCGGTTCCGTAACCGAGCTGGTCAGCGTGCTGGAGAAAAAAGTGACGGTGGCCGAGATTAACGCCGCGCTGAAAGCCGCCTGCGAGAATAACGAATCGTTTAAATACAACGACGACGAGATCGTTTCCTCGGACGTGATCGGCCTGCCGTTTGGTTCGATCTTCGATGCGACCCAGACGGAAATCAGCGAAGTGGGCGATTTGCAGCTGGTGAAAACCGTCTCCTGGTACGATAACGAGTACGGATTTGTGACCCAGCTTGTGCGCGTGCTGCATAAGTACATCAGCCTGTAAGCTGAAACGCTGAAACGCTGAAACGCTGAAACGCTGAATGTTGAGACGTTGATAAGTAGATACGGGCCGCCGTTTCTCTAATACTGAGAAGCGGCGGCCCGTTTGCGTTTCAGCGGCCCAGCTCGGCCAGTAAAAAGTCGATCAGCACGCGGATGGTTTCACTCTGCTGACGATGCTGCGGATACACCGCGCTAAGCATCAGTGACGACGGATGGCACGCATCCAGTACCGTGACTAAATCCCCACGCTTCAGCGCCTCACCGACGATAAACTCCGGCAGCAGCACCAGACCCAGCCCGGCCACCGCCGCATCGCGCAGCACCTCGCCGTTATTGCTCTGCATCGGACCGCACACGGCGAAAACCTTCGTTTTACCCTCAACGTTCAGCTCCCAGCCGTACTGCCCTTCTCGCCCGAAGCGCAGGCAGGCGTGGTGCTGCAAATCCTCCGCCACCTGAGGCGTGCCTGCCCGCTGAAGATAGGCCGGGCTGGCGCAGATCACCCGCTTCAGCTCACCCAGACGGCGGGCCATCAGCGTGGAATCCGCAAGGGTGCCGATGCGAATCGCCATATCAAACCCTTCGCCAATCACGTCCACGTAGCGGTCCGCCAGTTCAGTGTGCAGCTGCACGGCGGGATGGCGGGCCAGAAAGGTGGCCAGCAGCGGCGACAAATGGCTCATGCCGAATGACATCGGCATGCTCAGGCGAAAGGTGCCGTGCAGCTCGCGGCGGTGCTCTGAAACCGACTGCTCCGCCTCCTGAATGTTGTCGAGGATCTTCAGCGCGTGCTGAGCAAAGGTCTGCCCGGCGTCGGTCACCGACAGCTTACGGGTGTTGCGGACCAGCAGGCGTGCGCCGAGCGATGCCTCCAGCGTGGCCATGCGGCGGCTGACGTACTGCTTGGACAGCAGCAGCTGTTCGGCCGCGGCGGTGAAGCTGCCGGCGTTAATCACGGCGACGTAAATTCTGAGGTCTTCTATCTGCATATTGTCCACTAAAATGCGACAGTGATTGCCTGTGCAGGCCATTGTTGGGCATATGAGTTTACTTATATTCTGTGTCTATCGGAAGGGCAAACGCCCGCCACCCAACAAAAACTAAGGAACACATCATGATCGAGCAAAGACTTTCAGCACAGCGCGGCCTGGGCGATCACGGCTGGTTGCATTCACGCCACACCTTCTCATTCGCCAACTACTGGGACCCAAAACAGGTCGGTTTCTCAGACCTGCTGGTGATTAACGATGACCAGGTGGCCAAATCCCGCGGCTTTGGCGCACACCCGCACAGCAACATGGAGATCATCTCCTACGTACTGGAAGGTGCGCTGGCGCATAAAGATTCCATGGGAACCGGTTCGGTGATTGTCCCCGGTGACGTGCAGTTGATGAGCGCGGGCAGCGGCGTGACCCACAGCGAGTTCAACCATTCGCAGACGGAAGGCGTCCACTTCCTGCAAATCTGGATTGTGCCAGCGGAAAAAAATACCGCGCCGGGCTATCAGCAGGTTTCCGTGCCGGACAGCGAAAAGCGCGGCCAGATGCGGCTGATTGTCTCGCCGCAGGGCACCGACGGATCGCTGAAGGTGCGTCAGGACATGCGGATTTACGCCGGTCTGTTTAACGGTGACGAAAGCCAGACGGTGACGCTGCCGGACGATCGTTACGCCTACATTCACGTTGCCCGTGGCAGCATCACCGTCAACGGCATTGAGTTTAAGGAGGGCGACGGGGCGCGGGTGCGTAACGAGCAGACGCTGACCTTTACCGACGGCCAGGATGCGGAAGTGCTGCTGTTCGATCTGCGCCCGGTGGAAGTGAACCAGCGAACGCGCTAAGCGACAGAGGATAAAAGCGCTGACTTCGGTCAGCGCTTTTTTTATGCGTTAACGTTAAGCGAGTCGTTTAAACCGGGGCCACCAGATAACGAACGTCCGGCACGTTTTCTTTCTGATGGAATGCCCACACCCGGTTCTGGATTTTCTGATCGTTCATGGTGTAGCGATCCTGCTGACGCAGGTGCTCCATCCAGGAACCCACGATGAAGGTTTCCACAAAAATACCCGGCTGCAGGATATCTTCATACACCGACCAGTTAATGGCCCCGCCGCGCCGCCTGACGCGTCGCATATCCTGCATACACAGGATAAAGTCATGCGCATCCTCTGCGCGGATCAGATATTCATAGCTCACCATCACCGGTCCGCGATCGTGATGAATATCCAGTGCCGGAACGGCGCTGTCGACATTGCTGAGGTCAAGATCCAGGTCCGGGTCCTGATTCAGCCGCCAGCGCAGTACCGTGGTGCTGGCCAGTATCATGCCGACCGTGGCCACGCACAGAGAAACCGGAATACCGTAATGCGAGGCCAGCTGCCCCCATACCGCGCTGCCGACGGTCATGGAGCCGAAGAACACGGTAAGGTATACCGCCAGCGCGCGGGCTTTCACCCATTTCGCCGCGCTGCGCTGCGCCCCCAGATTCAGCGTGGAGAGCACCGCAATCCAGGATAAGCCGGTAAAGAATTCGAAGGCGTTCAGCAGCCAGAAATTTCGCACAAAGGCCAGCGCCAGCAGAGTGACCGCGAACATCAGGCTGGACAGGACCATCAGCCGATCCGGGTTAAAGCGCTGGCGCAGGCGCGGCAGCAGCACAGCACCGAAAATCGCCCCGACGCCGATAAACGCCAGCATAATCCCGTAGCCGCCGGGGCCAAGATTTAATTCGCGGCGAGCGACCAGCGGCAACAGCGCCCAGCCCGCGCTACCGAAGACAAAAAAGGCAACCGTACGGACCAGCACGTTTCTCAAAACCGGTGCGGCATGCACGTAGCGTAAACCCGCGCGCACCGCAGAGAAGAAGTGCTCCGGCGGCAGGCGCTGCACCGCCGGTTCCGCTTTCCAGCGATACAGCACCCACGCCACGCCGAGAACGGACAACGCGTTGAGCAGGAACACCATCCACGGACCGGCAAAGGAGAGGATCAGGCCGCCCAGCGCCGGGCCAATCGCTCGGCTGATATTAATCCCCAGCGAGTTAAGCGCAATGGCCGGGCCAAGCTCCTCCTTGCGCACCAGATCCGGCACGATTGCCTGGAACGGCGGTGAACTCATCGCTGCCCCGGCGCTGAGCAGGAATGCCGCGATCAGCAGGATCAACGGCGTCACGTGGCCGGTAAAGGACAGCACGGTTAGCCCGGCGGCAGCGATAAACACCCACAGCTGGGAAAACAGTAAATATTTTCGCCTGTCGACAATGTCGGCCATCACCCCGGAAGGCAGGGCAAACAGAAACATCGGCAGGCTGGCGGCCGCCTGCACCAGCGCGACGCTGAGCGGATCGGCGCTGAGCGTCAGCATGGTCCAGTTGATGCCGACATCGTTCATCCAGGAACCGATGTTAGACACGACGGTGGCAATCCACAGCAGGCGAAAGACCGGCTGGCTCAGCGGCTGCCACGGTGATGCGCCGGCCTGCGGCGATTCGGCAACCTCCGGCGTGGCGCTGTGAATATCGTTAGTTTGCGCCATAAGCGCACCTCCTGTTACCAACCCGCCCTGAAAGGCATCCGCAATCGCGATCTTTCATTCGGCGTCGGTCGGTGACTAAAGTTAAGCGCCTCAGGAAACCCGGCACGACGGCACGTCCCGCTGGAATTCAGGCGCAGAAAAACCGCCCCGTAGTGATACGGGGCGGCAGAGTTAATCGTGTTTCAGGGGATCAGAATGCGAAGCAGCTGCAGCCCAGCGCGCCCCAGAAGGCGTTGTCCTCGGCCACCGGCACGCTGGAACCGCGTGCGATATCATGATGATGGCTGTGTACGCCGCACGGGCCGCTGCACTGGTGAGGCTGCGAAGCAAAGGCGGCACGACCGTTTGCCTGCGGCGGCGCACTGCGGTAGTGGCCCGGGAATTTGATCACCGGTGACCATTCCGGCAGTACCGGAATCGACGGTGGCGCCTCGGAGGTAAACGATCCCGCCGCATACACCACGTTGCCGTCGACCACGGTCAGCACCGACTCAATGCCTTTGATCTCTACTTCCGGCACCGCAAAGTAGTCTTTGCTCAGCACGGCCAGGTCCGCCAGCTGACCGGCTTTGATCTGGCCTTTTTTACCCTGCTCGCTGGAGAACCAGGCGCTGCCCTGGGTCCACAGCATCAGCGCGGTGTCGCGATCCAGGCGGGCGTTGACGTCATACATCTGCATGCCGCCGACGGTGCGGCCGGAAACCAGCCAGTACAGTGCAGTCCACGGGTTATAGCTGGCCACGCGGGTGGCATCCGTTCCCAGCCCGACCGGCACGCCGGTTTCCAGCATCCGCGCCACCGGCGGCGTGTGTTTGGTGGCTTCAATCCCGTAGCGCTCGGCGAAATATTCCCCCTGGAACGCCATGCGGTGCTGCACCGCGATGCCGCCGCCCAGCTCTTTAATGCGATCGATATTCTTCTGGGTGACGGTTTCCGCATGATCGAAGAACCAGTGCAGGCCGTTAAACGGAATATCCCGGTTCACCTTCTCGAAGACATCCAGCATGCGGCTGATGGATTCGTTATAGGTAGCGTGCAGGCGGAACGGCCAGCGGTGTTCCACCAGGTGGCGCACCACGCGCTCCAGCTCATCTTCCATCCCCGGTGCCAGGTCCGGACGCGGTTCAAGGAAATCCTCGAAGTCGGCGGCGGAGAACACCAGCATCTCGCCCGCGCCGTTGTGGCGGAAGTAGTCTGTCCCCTGACCCGGCGTCAGCATATCGGTCCACTTTTCGAAGTCTTCCAGCTCGTGGCCCGGGCGCTGCGTGAACAGATTGTAGGCGATACGCAGCGTCATCTGCTTTTTCTCGTGCAGCTCGGTGATCACTTCGTAATCTTCCGGGTAGTTCTGGAAGCCGCCGCCCGCATCGATGGCGCTGGTCAGCCCCAGACGGTTCAGCTCGCGCATAAACTGGCGGGTGGAGTTAACCTGCTGTTCCAGCGGCAGCTTCGGCCCTTTGGCCAGCGTGGAGTACAGGATCATCGCATTCGGACGGGCAATCAGCATGCCGGTCGGGTTGCCGTTGCTATCGCGCTGGATCTCGCCGCCCGGCGGGTTTGGCGTATCGCGGGTGTAGCCCACCACTTTTAACGCCGCGCGGTTCAGCAGGGCGCGATCGTACAGGTGCAGCACAAAGACCGGGGTATCCGGTGCAGCTTCGTTGATCTCTTCCAGCGTTGGCATGCGGCGCTCGGCAAACTGGAACTCATTCCAGCCGCCGACCACGCGTACCCACTGCGGGTTTGGCGTGCGCAGGGCCTGTTCCCTCAGCATACGCATGGCGTCGGCAATCGACGGCACGCCTTCCCAGCGCAGCTCCAGGTTGTAGTTCAGCCCGCCGCGGATCAGGTGCAGGTGTGAATCGTTCAGCCCCGGTACTGCCGTATGTCCCTTCAGATCGATGATCTTCGTGCCTTCACAACTGTGCTGCATCACTTCGGCAAGGGTGCCGACTTCCAGAAACTTGCCGTCGCGGATCGCCACAGCGTCGGCAATCGGATTTTCGCGATCGACGGTATGAAAACGGCCGTTGGTTAAAATCAGGTCTGCTTTACCCAGCGTTACCATAGAACCTCCTGAACTGAGATGTCCGAATCAGGCCGACGGCCACGGACAAAGAAAATCGCTGCCGAAAAGGCAGGACGGTTAGGTAGATGGCGGGATTATGGTCAGCAGGGCGGACGAGCGTCTAGTTATACAAACGGATAGGTATCCCTCCGTATAGGTATACACAGAGATAATAGTGCGGCGAAAAAAAGCTTCGTAGACTGCGCTCCATGGTCAACCCGGGACGCTCCACAGAGCCGCGACCCGGGTGATGCAGAGTCATTAACGTCGTCATTTTTTATTAATCCAGCAACATTAACCTCAATGGGTATTACTATGACTAACTCGAAGCTTGAAGTCCTGACACCACACAACAGCCAGATCATCTTCATCGACCAGCAGCCGCAGATGGCCTTTGGCGTGCAGTCAATCGACCGTCAGGTGCTGAAGAACAACACCGTTGCGCTGGCAAAGGCGGCGAAGGTCTTCAATATCCCAACCATTATCACCACCGTGGAAACCGAAAGCTTCTCGGGCAACACCTATCCAGAGCTGCTGGACGTGTTCCCTGGCCAGGACATCCTGGAGCGTACGTCAATGAATTCCTGGGATGACCAGAAAGTGCGTGATGCGCTGGCGGCGAACGGCAAGAAGAAAGTCGTGGTGTCCGGCCTGTGGACCGAAGTGTGTAACAACAGCTTCGCCCTGTGCGCCATGCTGGAAGGCGGCTACGAAATCTATATGGTGGCTGACGCCTCCGGCGTTACGACCAAAGAAGCGCATGACTACGCGATGCAGCGCATGATCCAGGCCGGTGTGATCCCGGTGACCTGGCAGCAGGTGATGCTGGAATGGCAGCGCGACTGGGCACACCGCGATACCTACAACGCCGTGATGGACATTGCGAAAGAGCATTCTGGTGCTTACGGTATCGGCGTGGATTACGCCTACACCATGGTGCACAAAGCGCCTTCACGTCAGAAGAGCGAACACCGTACCCTGGCTCCGGTCCCGGCACGTTAATTGTTCTTTGCCGGCCGGTGCCCCGTGCGCCGGCTGGCTTTGACTTATGACGGGGGAAAACCATGAGTCCATTACTCGTTTCGCTGGGCGCAGGTGTGTTGATCGGGCTGGTTTACGCGCTGCTGAACGTGCGCTCACCGGCACCGCCCGCCATTGCACTGATTGGCCTGCTGGGCATGGTTATCGGTGGTCAGCTTGCCGCGCAGTTCCTGTCGCGTTGATTTCTGCTAACAGGATGGGGTGAAGATGTTAAAGTCTTACGCTATTTCACTGCTGGTCGGCATGCTGGCCGGTGTGATTTATTCACTGATCGCCGTTGATTCACCGGCTCCACCGATTTTCGCGCTGGTGGGACTGTTTGGCATGCTGGTGGGGGAACAGATTATCCCGCTGGTTAAACGGTTGATTAAACGAGAGCCGGTGACGCTCACCTGGTTTAAACAGGAGTGCGTACCGAAAATCAGCGGCACGCCGCCGCCAGACGAAAAGTCTGGTTAAGGACGCTCTCACGTTCCTGAGCATTTCAAAGGATAACAGCATGCAGCTGTCGCAGCGCATTGTCGTCGTTGATGACGAACGTTCCGTTCGCAGTGGGTTGAGTAACCTGCTCCAGTCGGAGGGATACTCAACCCGGATTTATGAGTCGGCGGAAACGCTGCTGGATGATGCCGATGCGCTGGCAGAAGCTGCGCTGTTTATCATTGATGTCAGGCTCAAAGGGATCAGCGGTTTTGAGCTGTTTATCGAACTTACCCGGCGTATTGAAAATCCGCCGGGTATTATTATTTCCGGCAACGGTGATGACAACACGCTGCGCTATGCTATCAGCCTCGGGGCCATTGCGTTTTTACCGAAGCCCATTGATATCGATACGCTGCTTGATAGCGTGCGTCTGGCGCTGGCGACGGACAGGAGGCGCAGATGAGTACACTGCCGGAAGCGCATCCTCCCTTTGAACCCAGCGCATTTTCCCTGTCCGACGAGCTTATCATCACCGCCCTGGCGCAGGAGGGAAACAGCGAATGGTTTTTATGCCGCCATCCCTCATCAGGCGAACAGTGTGTTCTCACCACCGCCGCCAGCGAAGCCGCTCAGTTTCAGGTTTCACAACTGCTTAAAAATGAATACCTGCTGCGCGACAATCTCTCAACGCAGTGGGCGCTGAAGCCCTCTGCCCATACGCTGTACCACGGTCGCTATGCGTTGATTTACCCGGATTTCGCCTATCAGACGCTGGCCGATATGATGCGCGAGCAGCGGCCATCGCTGGAGAGCTTCCTGCACAGTGCCGCCATGCTGGCCGGTACGCTGGGAATGATGCACCAGCAGGGACTGATCCACGGCGATATCAAACCGGCCCATTTTTTCGTTAGCGGGGAGGGCGGTTTCAGGCTCGGTGGTTTCGGTCTGTCCTGTCCTGCTTCGGAGGTGCTGCTACAAACACAGCTCCCCGCATCGGGCGGTACACTGGCCTATATGTCCCCGGAGCACACCACGCGCACCACCCAGCGGGTCAGCAGCCTGAGCGATCTCTACAGCCTTGGCATCGTGATGTATGAGCTGCTGACCGGCAAATTACCGTTTGGCACGCCGGGAGCCGGGCATTCTGAGTGGGTGCATCACCATATTGCCTCCGAGCCGCTGCCTCCTGAGCGAGTGCGTCACGATGTACCTGCCGTGGTCTCGGCAATCGTGCTGCGTTTACTGTGTAAATCGCCGGAGCAGCGCTATCAAAGCGCCGAAGGGGTGCAGGCCGATCTGCGCCGCTGCCTGTTGCTTATCACCCCCGACGGCCAGATTGAAGGCTTTGACCTCGGCTCACATGATCTGCCACAGACCGGGCCGTCTTCGGATGTGATGTACTACGATCACCCGCAGGCACAGGAGGTGCTGGACGCATTTGAGCGGTTCAGCCACAGCGGCAAGCACAAGCTGGTGATGATCGGCGGCGCGCTCGGTTCGGGAAAAACCTCGCTTATCGCTTCCGCCGCGAAAAAACTACAGCAGAATAAACTGCTGCTGACGGTGGTGAAAGCCGATCGGCATTCGCCGATTCTGCCGCACGGTATCCTGATCTCCGCTATCCGCACGCTGACCCTGCAACTGATGGGACTGCCTGCGATGGATATCGCCCGCTGGCGCGCGCATTTTACCCGCCTGCTGGGTGACTACAGTGAACTGGCGATCCACTTTTTTCCCGAACTGGGCGTATTGCTCAATCAGAAAGGCCACTTCGCGGTCGATATCCACTCGCTGGATGCCCGCGATCGTTTCAACACCATGGCCTGTAGCATGATCAAAGCGTTTGCCACCCCCGGCAGGCCGCTGGTGATGATGATTGATGATATTCACTGGGCCGATCGCGCCAGCCTGGCCCTGCTGCAAAACCTGCTCAGCCAGAGTGAAGATATCCCACTGATGGTGGTCGTGAGCCACAAGGATTTCGCTACTTTGCCCTGCCAGACCATGCGCGGGCTGCTGACCACGCTGCGGGCATCGTCTGTGCGGGTCACCGACATTACGCCGCAGAGCCTGAGCATCAAACAGATTGCCCGTCGGCTGGCGGGCATGTTTCACGTGCGGGCGTCCGCCACCTGCGAACTGGCGCGGGTAGTGCATGAAAAAACGGGCGGCAATCCGCTGTTTACTCAGGAGTTTATCCGCCAGGCCGTGCAGCACGGCTTAATCAGTCACCGTAAATTCCCGCAGACCTGGCACTACGATCTCGATGCGATCAAGGCCTGCCAGTACAGTGAAAATGTTGCCAGTCTGGTCTTACAGCGCATGGAGATTGTGCCGGACATCACCCGGCAGGTGCTGAGTAGCCTGGCGTGCCTGGGCGGCTCCGGCGGGCTGACTCTGCCCGGCAAAGTATTGAATCTGACGCAGGAAGAGATCCGCATGCATCTGCTGCCGGCGGCGGTGGCGCAGCTGATTACCCTGCATCAGGATGACTATGCTTTTACTCACGATCGTGTGCATGAAGCGGCAATCAACCTGATCGGCACGGATGAGAAAGATCGTCTTCACCTGCGTGCCGCCAGTCTGCTGGCAGAGCGGGCCAATGAAGATCTCAGCAACGATGCGCTGTTTCGGGTCGTGCATCATGTGGCTGCAATTAAAAACGCCGGGCTGCTTCGTCAGAGCGCGAGCCGATATCGTCAGCTGATCCTGCTGGCAACCCGGCGGGCAAAAAGCACCGGGGATTATGTTTCGGCACTGCGATTTTTACAGGCCACCCAGCGAATGGATGCGCCGCTGACGGCGGAAGAAGATTTCACCTTTACCCTGGAAGCGGCGGAGTGCGAATTCCTGCACGGTAACCTGTCGACCGCGCAGGGCCACTGCACTAAGCTGCTCAGCGCACCGGGGAACCCCACCGATAAGGCGATTGCCGCCTGCATGATGGCGGAAATCCATATGCGGCGGTCAGACAGCAAGCTGGCGCTGGAGACGGCAATTGCGTGGCTGGCGGTGTTCGGCATTCATCTGAACCGCGAGCCGGACAAAGCCGAGTGCGATGCCGCCCGCATCAAACTCAAGGAGCAGGTGGGTAAAAACCCCTATACCCGCCTCAGACCGCTGCCGCTAATGACCTGCCGTAAAACCGAAGCGATCATGAATCTGATGGCCAGCGCCTGCATGTTCGCCGCGTTTGTCAGCCCGCGCCTGCACTTTATGATCGTCTGTAAGATGCTGCATCTGACTATGGACAAGGGCATGACCGGTGCCTCGACGTTTGCGCTTTCCTGGTATGGCGTGCTGTGCGGCGATCATTACAACGAATACAGCCGGGGATTTGCCAGCACGCTGCTGGCCCGTGAACTGGTCTATAAACACGATTTCACCAGCTTCAAGGCGCGGACGCTGCTGCCGCTGGACCAGGTCAGTATCTGGACCATGCCAACCACCTATTCTATCGAATGTGCCAAAACCACCTTTGATACCGCCGTCGCCGTAGGGGATCGCACGTCTGCCTGCCTGGCCCTGCGCCATCTGGTGATGAACTATTTAACGCGCGGCGATCACCTCGAAGGGGTACAGACCTCCATCGAGCGCGGCCTGGCGTATGTCAGCAAGGCACAGTATCGGGACGTTGAAGTGATTTTGCAGATGCAGCGCGACTACGTGCTGTTTCTGCGTTTCGCCGGGGATGAGCCGTTCTCCGGCAAAAACTTCACGCCGGTGCCCATTTTGCAGATGAAACCGGGCACCGCCATTGAACCCCTTCTGCTGATGCAGTTCTGGTCGTGGCTATATCGCGGCATGGCGCACTTCTTCGCCGGGGAATATGCCTGCGCCAGCGACTGCTTTGCCCAGGCCGCGCCGCTTACCGGTTCGATCCCCGGTCATATACACCGGCTTGATTTCCACCTCTACAGCGCGCTGTCGGTGACTATTCCGCTCACTTCACAGACCTGTACCGAGGAACACCGGCAGTTTGTCGCCGCACACTATGAAATGATTGCCACCTGGGCGGTTGAAAATCCGCGCACCTTTGCCGATAAAGCCGGGCTGCTGCGCGCGGAAATGCTGCGGCTGGAGGGGGATTCACTCCAGGCCGCCCAGCAGTACGAGCTGGCAATCACCCTGTCGCGCGAAGGCCGCTTTGACCATATCAACGGCCTGGCCTGCGAGCTGGCCGCCGGTTATGCCAGCACCTGTGGACTGAGCGTGGCGGCGGATGGCTATATCAAAGGGGCAATGGCGGCCTGGGAGCGCTGGGGGGCCGGGGCCAAAGTCAGACAGCTGGAGCTGCGCTATCCTCACCATGCCTCTTCCCAGCGCCACGCGGCCTTCAGCACGGTGTCGTTTGAGCAGAGTGCGGAACTGAGTGATTTGCAAAGCGTGATTACCGCGGTGCGGGCGCTGACCGAAGAGATTAACCTCGACCGCCTGATCAACACGCTGATGATGATGCTGCTGGAAAGAGCAGGTGCACAGCACTGCCTGCTGATCCGCCTGCTGGACGGCAGCGTGCCGGAAATTGAGGCGCGGGCGGCCACCACCGCCGACGGTATTCGGGTTAAAATCGTGCAGGAAACACCGCTGGCTACGGATTTGCCGCTGTCGGTGCTGTCGGCGGTGATCCGTACCGGGCAGGAGATCCGCACCGGCAAACCGGAAGTGTTCAGTCCGTTCAGCCAGGACCCTTATCTGGTGGCTTCCGGCGCGGCGGTGATGTGCGTACCGATGTTTAAGCAGGCGCGTATGGTCGGGGTGCTGTATCTGGAAAACCGCCTGATGCCGGATGTGTTTACCGCCGAACATTCCCGCGTGGTATCGATGCTGGGCGCGCAGGCTGCCGTCTCACTGGAAACCGCGCGGCTGTATGCCGAGCTGATGGAGGAGAACGTTAACCGCCGTCGGGTTGAAAAACAGCTGCGCGCCAGCCAGACCTCGTTGATTATGGGCGAGAAAATCAGCCATACCGGCACCTGGCACTGGAATCTGGCAAAGGACCAGATGATGATTTCTGAAGAATATCGCCGCATTCTCGGTCTGCCACAGGAGCAAACCAGCCTGTCGATGGTGGAATTTATGACGATGGTGCATCCCGACGACCATGGCTGCATTAGCGAGTTGGTCAGAGAAAGCGTGATTGACGGCGTCAGTATGCAGGCGGAGTTCCGCATTATCCGCCGCGACGGCGAGTGCCGCTATATCAAGGGCATCGGCGATCCGGTCGAGAATCAGCCCGACGTCAGCGAATATTTTGGCACCATTTCCGATATCACCTCGCAGCGCCTGGCAGAAGATGCCGTGCGCATCGCGCAGGCCGATCTCGCCCGTGTTTCCCGTGCGACCACGGTCGGGCAGCTTACCGCCTCGATTGCTCACGAGATTAATCAGCCGCTGATGTCGATTGTGGCCAATGCCGGTGCCAGCATGCGCTGGATCAAACGCGGCCCCGAACATATGGATAACGCCTGCCACGGCCTGCAGGAAATTCTGAGTGAAGGGAAGCGCGCGGGGGACATTATTCGCGGGCTGCAGGCGTTAACCCGCAATCAGCTCTCTGAGTTTGCTCCGGCAAAACTGCATCATCTTGCGCGGGATATTCTGTCGCTTTCGCGTATGGAGCTGGAACGGCGCTGGATCTCGCTGGATTTAGATTTGCGCGCGATGAATGACAACATTTACTGCGAGCGGGTACAGATCCAACAGGTGCTGCTGAACCTGGTGGTGAATGCGATTGATGCGATGGTTGAAAAAGGTCGGGGTTCCAGCGTGCTGAAGTTGTCATCGTGTAATCCGACCCCGGATACGATTCTTTTCGAAGTGGCGGATAACGGCACCGGCCTGTCGGATGAGGTGATATTGCGTATTTTCGACTCTTTTTACACCACCAAAAAAGAGGGAATGGGGATGGGACTGACCATCAGCGAAGGGATTATCAAAAGGCATAAGGGCGAGCTGAAAGCGGAAAACCGCGCGGGCGGCGGCAGCCGGTTCTGGTTTACGCTGCCAACGGAAGCTGAAAGCTCACATCCAGTTCCCTGAGGAACGGCTCAGAAAATGTTCTGGGCCTGCAATGTTACAGGCTCTGAAAACGCTAGCGGCTGGCTGATTTAACGATGCTGAGCCGCTCGGCAGCCCTGACCAGGTCCGACAGCGATCGCACCTGCATTTTTTCCATCACCCTGCGCTTATGTACCTTGGCAGTGATCTCACTGACGCCCATCTCGGCGGCAATCTGTTTATTCTGCAATCCGCCAATCGCCAGCATCATGACTTCGTTTTCACGCGGGGTCAGCGTCAGATGACGCTCGGTTAGCGCCAGCTTTTCCCGCGCAGCTTCCATACCCTGTTCGGAAATCCGTAGCGCTTCTGCCACGGCCTGCAGCAGATGTTCAGGATCGACCGGCTTGGTTAAAAACTCACAGGCTCCGGCCTTCATCGCTTTTACCGTGATGGGGATGGTGCCGAACCCGGTAAGAAAGATGGTGGGAATTGAGTAGCCGCGTTCGCTGAGCGCACGCGTCACATCGAAACCGTCAGATCCTGGCATATTGATATCGACAATCAGGCAGCAAGGGCCTGTGGAGAGTGATTCTGCAAGGAAAGACTGAGGAGAGGTAAACGGGGCGACACGATAATCTTCAGATTTAAGCAGGTTGGTCAGTGCGGCAATCACGGATGCATCATCATCAACAAGATAAACAGTATGATTCATTGGCAGATTCTCAGTTGATGTTATGGTCGTAACGAAAATGTATGTACTTTAAGGTGCGAAATATTTTTATTTGTAAGGATTATATAAAGGCCGTATCCTTTAATTATTAAATACTATACCAACTATCTGTAAATGACGACTATTTTTCTTACGGCAGGGTTGTTGCTAACCTGATGAAATCATGTGCAAAATGCATTTTTCGTGGCTAGTTTATTGTAAATGACCATGATGGAGTGATTATTGCAAAATATTTCCCGCTGGCGAATTGATACTGTTATTAAGAATAATCTTAGTTGTCATGACGAATTTTTTACTCTCACATTGGTCAATACTTACCTTAATACCTCATTTTTGGGTGGATAGTTAAATAATATTATTCAAACAGGTAAGGAGTAATGAAACGTACCGGACGTTATTTTCATATTCTCACGCGGCAATATTACCCATGTGAAAAGAAGGGAATAGAGTGGGCCGGGATTTTATGGGCAATTAACATCCGGATCGATCATAAAATTAACGCCTTGCGGTGACGTTTGATACTTCCGGGCTTTTCTGCGGCAATGCTTAAAAAGCAAATAGAAATTGGCGAATTATGATGGAGGGCAGGCGCGAGAAATCAGCGTGAAATTTTTCTTATCATTAACAAGCAAAACGGATGAGGACGACGCAACAGAGAGGAACGGTCTGAAACAAACCCATGCAGGGCGAGGAACCGGTCGGACCTTAACATCGCCATCGCGTGGGTATTCCACTCCCGGCCGCCTGCGATTAACCGTTCACAGGCGTCAGGAGAGAGTTCCGGCATGGGAGATTATTTGATCAGCTCGGCGGTAACGTAAGCCTGGTTATCCACGCGGGCACCGGTAATTTTATAGCTTGCACCACTCTGTTTTGCCTGTGCGGCCACTTTGGCTTCTGCCGCGTCCAGAGTAGAGGCAGTTGCGGTGATGTTTTGCGCCATGCTACTGAATGAAACCAGAGCTAGTGCCGATACTGCAACGAAAGTTTTGATAGATTTCATGATTATTTCCTCAGTTGATTTTGTTTTGAGTGAAGCGTTTCGCCTCGATGGAATGCATAGTAGACCTGTGGCGGGATGAAAAACATCCCTGTCTTTTGCTGAAGTAAGTCAAAAAATTTGAATTATATTGATCGGGTCATTTGGTTGCCTGTAAATTGCGTGTCTGCCTGGCAGACAACGGCAGTTCAACCACTCAGGCGCATCTTAAAAGCGCATGATCGTGTTTAAAGGGGAGGGGTGAATCATGGCTGGGATTTTTCGCGTTTAATTGTCCATTTGAAAACTAATCAATTATCTCTTCGTATCACTATCTGTCCGTATACCTATCCATCTGTATAATTTATTTTCCCCCTCCGCTAAGTAGATAATCATCCTCCACTTTTAGCTTGCTCGCCGAGCGAATAACTTCGATTTATCCGCTGTCCGATCTGTAAAATGAGCGGAATGGAGAAAACATGCACATTATCAGCCCTGAACGAGAGCCGTTAACCCGCAGGGAGCCCTGTTCGGCATGGGGAATCAAGTCGGTGGTACAGGATATTCTTCCGTGGATCGAAGATAACCTTGATAACGAACGTATCAGGGTCAGTACCGTCACCCGCAAGAGCGGCTACGGCCATTCGCACTTCCAGCGCGTGTTCAGAAAACAAACGGGCTACAACCTGGCCGAATATATTCGCACCCGGCGTTTGATCCGCGCGGCACAGTCGCTGTTGTTTACCGATAAAGACATTATGCAAATCGCGTTTGATAACGGATTCACCAGCCAGCAAACCTTCTCACGAACGTTCCGTAAGTACCTGAATGTGCCGCCTGCTACGTTCAGAAAAAGGCACGCCCGGCGGACGCAGCAGCCGCGAAACAGCGTTATCTTCGCCTGGCGCTGCCTGTCCGGTGCAGAGCAATGAACATCCGTTACGGCTTATCACAAAGCGGTTTATCTTTGCTGACGGTCGCTTTCTGGCTATGTTAGGGCACGGATGTTGACGTGATAAACGAGTATGAAAATTCCTGATTTAAATCTGATTATTGCGCTGGATGCGTTGCTGGATGAGGGGTCGGTGATTGGTGCGGCGCGCAGAATGAACCTCAGCCCGCCGGCGATGAGCCGCACCCTGACCCGTATCCGGCATCAGCTGGGTGACCCGATTCTGGTTAAGTCGGGGCGGAAAATGGTGCCCACCCCCCGGGCGCTGGCGCTCAGGGACGAAGTTCATCAGGTGATGGGTGAGGCGATTCGCCTGCTTCAGCCGCAGTCGGGGGTGGATTTATCCCAGCTGGAGCGCACCTTCACGCTGCACGCCAACGATGTGTTTATCAGCGCATTTGGCGGCGTGCTGCTCAGCCGCCTGCGGCAGGAAGCGGGCAACGTTGGCCTGCGCTTTACCCCGGAAAGCGGCAGCGATGAAGACAGCCTGCGCGACGGCAAGGTGGATCTGTATATCAGCGCGATGCGACCGCTGGGGGACGATATCCACGTGCAGTCGCTGTTTTCCACCCATTTTATGGGGCTGGCGCGAGAGGATCATCCGATTTTCGCCAGCGAGATCACCCCGGAATCCTTTGCCCGCTACGAACAGATCAGCGTGTCGCGTCGCGGACGTGCGCGGGGGCCGATCGACAAACGCCTGGCGGAACTGGGGCTGGTGCGCCATATCTCGCTGGTGGTGCCGACCTTCCATTCGGGAGTGTTTTCGCTGGGGAACTCCGATCTGATCCTGCCGCTACCGGGCCACGTGGTCCGCGCGGTGCAGGAGATGGGGATTAAAACGCGGGCGTTTCCGCTGCCGGTTGAGCTGGATGCCATTCCTATCGTGCAGGCCTGGCATCCGCGATTCCAGAACGATCCCGCCCATCAGTGGCTGCGGCGGACTATTCACCAACTCTGTGTTCAATCTGATGGGGCGTAACCTGGCTTAGCACGACTGCTCCGTCTCTTCGTTTTCAACCAGCACCGGACAGGCCGCGAGGTCGATCACTTCCTTGACGATGGAGTGTTCGACCCAGCGCTTCAGCGACGATAAATGCCGGTGCCCCATCACAATCAGATCGACCTTCAGCCTTGCCGCCTGCTGGATAATCACCTGCGTCGGCTCACCGCCGACGATCAGCCCGCTCACCTTGCGATTCTCCCAGCGCAGGCTGCCAACGGCCTGATTCACCGTTTCCTGCGCGGCCTGATATTCGCGATCGGCCGGAGGGTAAATCAAACCGTCGCTGGCCTCCGTTGCATGCTGCTCCTCCAGGTAAAAATAGTTTTCCTCTGGCAGCAGATATGCGCCGTCGACCACGCACAGAATATGTATTGTTGCCGGGTGTCCGGCGGTGACTTTACGGCTGAGCTCAATCACCGCCAGCGACTGCGGCGAACCGTCCAGCGCGACCAGTATCGTATTAAACATGCTGTTTCCTTCTTAGACAGGGTTAAAGCACGCATCTTCCGGTTCTCAGGCGGGTAAATAAATGCCTCCGGGCGCATCTGACCAGTGCGCCAGACGCACGCCTCGGCTGCACACATCGCAATTCCTGTCCCTCCTGCATCTTTCTAGACTGTGCGCCTGATCGACTGGAAAGGATGAACTATGCAAACACTCGCGCAACCCAAAGCTGCGCCGCCCGCGGCGGCGTTTGACCTGCGCATCATGACAGGGCTAACCGGTATTTTGCTGGCATCGCTGGTGGCCGGATTAAACGAGCATGTAACGGATATCGCCATGACCGACGTTCGCGGTGTGCTGTCGGTCAGCCACGATGAAGGCAGCTGGCTGACCACGCTGTATGAAGCCGCGCAGGTGGCGGCGATGGCGTTTGCACCGTGGTTTTCGGCCACGCTGTCGCTGCGCCGTTTTACCTTCGGCGTGACCGCCGTGTTTATGCTGGCGGGGATGCTGTGCCCGCTGGCACCCAATTTGCCGACCCTCTACGTGCTGCGCACGATCCAGGGGCTGTTTGGCGGCTGCCTGCCGCCGATGCTGATGAGTGCGGCGCTGCGGTTTTTACCGCCGGGGATCAAGCTGTACGGCCTGGGGGCCTATGCGCTGACGGCAACGTTCGGACCGAATCTGGGCATTCCGCTGGCGGCGTTGTGGACCGAGTATACCGGCTGGCAAATGGTGTTCTGGCAAATCATCCCGATCTGCCTGCTGGCGATGGCCGCCGTTTCCTGGGGTATTCCACAGGACCCGTTGCGGCTGGAACGCTTCGCGCAGTTCAACTGGGTGGGTCTGCTGCTCGGACTCCCGGCCATTACCTCGCTGGTGGTGGTCCTGGAGCAGGGCACGCGGCTGGGCTGGCTGGATTCACCGTTTATCTGCCGGATGCTGCTGCTGGGGCTGACAACCCTGACGCTGTTTATGATCAACGAATGGTTCCATCCGCTGCCGTTTTTCAAAGTGCAGCAGCTGGCGCGGCGTAACTTAACCTTCTCGCTGATTACCCTCGGCGGGGTGCTGGTTGTTCTGGTGGCGGTGCCGGGGATACCGGCTGGGTATCTGGCGGAGATCCAGGGCTACCGGCCGCTGCAAACCGTGCCGCTGGCGCTGTACGTGGCGCTGGGTCAGCTGGTTGCGCTGCCGCTGGTCTCGGCGCTGTGCAATTTCACCCGCGTTGACTGCCGCTGGGTGCTTGCCTGCGGTCTGGGTCTGATCGCCGTGACCTGCTACCTCGGCAGCGCTATGACCTCCGACTGGATACGCGACAACTTCTACGGCCTGCAAATGCTGCAAATCCTCGGGCAGCCGATGGCGGTGATACCACTGCTGATGCTGGCGACCAACGGCCTGCCGCCCGCCGAAGGGCCATTTGCTTCCGCGTGGTTTAACACCGTGAAGGGCATGGCGGCGGTAGTAGGTACCGGCGTACTGGAAGGGCTGACCACCGCGCGTGAGCATTTCCACTCCAACACGCTGGTCAATCAGTGGGGCAACAGCGGTCAGGCGCTGTCGATCCCTCCTTCTGACGGTGAAGGCCTGTCCGCGCTGGCGGAACAGATCCACGTGCAGGCGGTGGTACTGGCTTCTGCCGACGTTTATCAGGTGATGACTCTGCTGACCGCGATTCTGATTTTATTTATTCCTTTAATGGCAACCCGCGTGTATCCACCGCGACCGCTTGCCGCTTCTCATGCATAAGGCTTGAACATGACTTTATTGAAATTGACTAAGAAGAACGTACCGATTGTGGCCGGGGCCGCCGTACTGGCCGTGGCGGCAGGGATCGGGTTTGGCCTGCTGGGCGACAGCGCCGACCAGCGAACCAACGATGCCTTTATCCGCGCCGACTACACCGTGGTCACGCCGCGTATCACCGGGCAGATTGCGCGGGTGGCGGTTAAAGACAATCAGTATGTGGAACAGGGGCAGCTGCTGGTGGAGATCGATGACCGCGATCTGCTGTCGGAACTGAACGCGGCAGAGGCCAGCGTGGTGGTGCAGCAGGCCACGGTGGACAATGCCAGCGCCAGCCTGGCGCAGCAGCAGTCGATGATTGCTCAGGCTGACGCCACGCTGGCCGCCAGCCGGGCCGGTTATGTCTTTGCTAAAGCGGAACTGGCGCGCTATCTCGACCTGGCCGCCCACGGCGCGGGCAGCCAGCAAAATGCCCAGCTGGCACGATCGCGGATCGACACCGCTCAGGCCAACGTGGCACGCGATACCGCCACGCTCAACGCCGCCCGGGCGAAAACCGTGGTGTTACAGGCGGAGTTCCAGCGGGCGCAGGGCGAGCTACAGCGATCGCAGGCGATGCTGGATACCGCCAGACTGAACCTGTCGTACACCAAAATCCTGGCCCCGATTGCAGGATGGATCGGGCAGCGCGTCGTGCGTGAGGGGGCGTACGTCACGCCCGGCACGCCGATGCTGGCGGTGGTGCCGCTGAATAAAGCCTACGTGGTAGCCAATTTTCAGGAAACCCAGCTTGAGCACGTGCGGCCGGGGCAGCGGGTGGATATCCGCGTCGACAGCTTCGGCGGGGCGCTGCTGCACGGTGTGGTAAACAGCTTTGCCCCGGCGACGGGCGTCACCTTCTCGGCGATTACGCCGGATAACGCCACCGGCAACTTTACCAAGGTGGTGCAGCGTATTCCGGTCAAAATTGAACTCGACGGCGGCCAGCGGCAGGCGGAGCAGCTGCGGGTGGGCATGGCGGTGGAGGCCACTATTCATACCGTGAAGGCAGGAGAGAAATCATGAAACTGACTGCCTTAGCCACCAGTATTCTGCTGCTGAGCGGCTGCATGGTCGGCCCGGACTTCACGCCGCCTGCGGTGAGCAGCCCGCAGGCGTGGCCGCAGGGTCACGCGCCGGGGCGCATTGCTGAACGCGAACTGCAGCCGCAGTGGTGGCAAATTTTCCATGATGACACGCTGACCGCACTGGTTGAGCAATCCGCGCGCAGCAACCTCGATGTGCAGGCGGCGGGCGCACGTCTGTTACAGGCGCAGGCGGAGCACCGTGTGGTGACCGGGGAGAGCCTGCCGTCGGTTGACGCTACGGCGTCGTACCAGCGCGCCCGCAACAGCCAGAACGGGCTGCAGGATATCTCCGGCCTGGGCGGTAAAAAGGCCTGGAGCGTGTGGCAGCCGGGCATCGGCGCATCCTGGGAGCTGGATATGTGGGGACGGCTGCGGCGGGAACGGGAATCGTCTGCCGCCCGCGTAGAGGTCAGCGACGACCAGCGCCGTGCGGTGCTGTTAACCGTGCAGGCGGCGACCGTCAGTGATTATTTCCAGCTGCGCAGCGTGCAGCTCCAGCGCGATATCAGCCTGCAAAACCTGGATATCGCCCGCCACAGCCTGAAGCTGACCGGCATCCGCATGGACGACGGCGTGGCTACCCGGCTGGAGGTGGCCCAGGCGCAGGCGCAGGTAGCCTCGGTGGAATCGACCCTGCCGATCCTCGAACAGCAGGAAACGCACCTGATGAACTCGCTAAGCTTCCTGCTGGGCGAAAACCCGGGGGCATTAACCGAGCGGCTGGCCGGGAGCCGACCGCTGCCGCTGACGCCGCCGGAAGTGCCGGTCGGTCTGCCGTCCGAGCTGGCGCAGCGCCGACCGGATATCCGCGCCGCCGAGGCGCAGCTGCATGCGGCCACCGCCGATATTGGCGTGGCGACCGCAGATTTCTATCCAAGTATTACCCTGAGCGGCAACGTCGGGCTACAGGCGATGCAGTTCAGCCAGCTGGGGAACTGGGGATCGCGCCTTTACAGCTTCGGTCCGTCGCTGAATCTGCCGATATTCGAAGGCGGACGGCTGCGCGGCCAGCTGGCGTTGAAAAAAGCGCAGCAGCAGGAAGCGGCAATCCACTATCAGTCCACGGTGCTCAAGGCCTGGCATGAAGTAAGTGACGCGATGGTGGATTACGACACCTATCAGCGCCAGCGCAGCCAGCTGGCAACCCTGGTGGAAAACGATCGCATCGCGCTGGCGGCGGCATCGAAGCAGTACGAGGCGGGTGCCACCGACTTCCTCAACGTGCTGACCATGCAAAAAGGGCTGCTGGCTTCGCAGCAGGAGCAGGTAAAAAGCGATGCCAATGTGTCGCTGGCGCTGGTACGGCTGTATCAGGCGCTGGGAGGAGGGTGGGAGAGCGGCAAGAGTTAACCCTCGCTTTCTCATAAAGTAAAACGCTCAATTAAAAAGGTTACGCAACTGGCGTAACCTTTTTATCGCCATCACTAAATAATAAAGAAACCGTTATATAATTCTTCGCATATCTGTTTTACCGAATTACATAGCCGATATAGTGATTTTACAACCCCCTCTGACCATTCCAGTATGGTTGTCTTATTCAGGCGGAATGAATGATGGCAGATGCCATATCGATTATTTCGCCCTGTCTTCCGTTTAATATTTTGCGCACCTGATGCTGAACGCTTTCCCCGTGCCGCCTGTCCGCTGCGCGTAAGGGAGAGCTGTCGACATGCGCAGATCGTATTTTCTTTTAAGGCTGTCGCCATCATGACCATCAAGATAGCAGTGGTAGGACTGGGTGCGCTGGGCTGTGCAACCCTGCTGGCACTGGCACGCAAAGGTTTTCACGTTGAGGGATTCGAGCAGTATCGCGTCGGGAATAATATCGGTGCATCAGGGGGCCGTTCTCGTCAGCATCGCCTGATCTACGGTGAGGGCGCGGCTTACACGACCCTGCTCCAGCGCGCCAGCCAGCTCTGGCATCAGCTGGAGCAGGAACAGCAAACCCAGCTGTTTTGGGGGGGAGGATGCCTCACCATCGGCACGCCTGACAGCCCGTGGTTTACGGCGGTGGAAAATTCGGCGAAGCAGCAAAACCTACCCCATGAGCGACTATCGCGCGCGGCGCTGAATCAGAGATTCCCGCGCCTGAATATTGATGAAGATGAGGAAGGCATTTTTGACCCCGCCGGGGGCATTTTGCTGACGCATGAACTGCTGCTGGCATCCGCCGGGCAGGCGCAGCAGCTGGGGGCAAAGGTGCATGAGCAGACTCAAATCGACGAGATTGTGGCGCGAGACGGCGCGGTCGAACTGACGATTAACGGTAAAGTAAGCTCTTTTGATCGGGTGATTGTGACCACTGGTGCGTGGAGCAAGCGGCTGTTCCCCGATTTACCCATCTCCTCACGCCGACTCGGCATGAGCTTCCACGTGGGCAAAGAAAGCGGCTTCGACAGCGTGGCGTTCCCTCCGACGATGCGCGTGAGCGCCGGGCGGGCGATGTGGAATACCCAGCCCCTGCCGGATGGCAAAAACTTTAAATTCTTTGTGGGCGATGCGGAGCTGAATGAACTGCACGACCCCGAACTTGTCGCCACTGAAGCCACCGGCAGTCTGACCCCGGTGCTCAACGAGCGCCTCGATCGTCACGTGGCGGATGCGGTGAACGGCGCACACCGCACCATAGTGGGCGGCGGCACCTGGCCGGAAGCCTACACCCACGATCAGGCTCCGCTGATTGGCGAACTGAAAAACCATTCCCACGTCTGGATTGGCATTGGCCTGTCCGGGCATGGCTTCAAACTGGCCCCCGCGCTGGGCGAGTTGCTGTCTGAGGCCGTTGCAGGCGAAGTCAATATTGCCCGCGACTGGCCTCTTTTTTCGCCTGAACGGCATTTTGCTGAACCGCAGGCGGTTTACTCTCGATAATCACCGGGTATCTCATGAAGAAAATATTACTGGCTGCTTTAATCGGTAGCCTGACGCACGCTGCACTGGCCGCGCCTTTAGCGACAACGTTAAAAGATAAACAGCTGCACGGCATTATGCAGAATGACTACGAACCGGTCGTCTTTGTTGACGATAAGGGCGAAAACAGTGGCTATTTCTACGAAATAGTTTCAGCGGCGGCAAATAAGCTGGGCGCGAAGCTGGACGTTAAGAATGGCACTTTTGATACCTTTATTCCCGGTCTGCAAAGCCACCGCTACGATCTGGCGCTTGGCACCGATGCCACCGTGCCGCGCCAGCAGGTGGTGGATATCGTGCCTTTGATTGATGCCGGTTATTCGTTTATTACCCGCAGCGATGGCCCCGTAAAACTCTCCAGCGAGCTGACATCGCTCTGCGGTCATTCCGTCGCCGCACTGGCCGGGCAATCTACCATTGATGCGCTGAACCAGCAGGCAGCGGCCTGCCAGCAGCAGGGCAAACCGGCGCTGAAGGTGGCCATCTATCCGTCGCGCTCTGCGGCGTGGCTGGCGGTAAAAAGCGGTCAGGCTGAACTCACTCCGGTCTATACCGGCGAAGCGGGCTGGATAGTTAAAAAAGATCCAACCTGGCGGGTTACCGGGCCGGTATTTAACAGCGGTCAGTCCGGTTTCGCCGTTGATAAACAGCAGGGACATGCCCAGCTGTGGGCTGACGCGGTGAATTCGTTGATTGCTGACGGCAGTTATCAAAAGATTTTACAAAAATACGGTGTAGAAAGCGTGGCGCTGAAAACGGTGGTGATCAACCCGGCTAAATAAGCCCCCGTCAATATCGTAAAAAACCGGCAAAGGAATGCATAAATCGGCATTGAGCAGAATAGTGATAACTGACTTAATGCCATTTCATTACCTTTATTGTTAACCGGTAATATCATGAGTGAAATAAATGAAAGCCTGGTGAAAATTGTACCGGGTCATACCACACGACCGCCTGACCAGGCCGTTTCGTCCTCTAATCTCGACACGCTACAGCGTATTAATCAGGCGGAAGAAAAACACGGCGTTCGCCAGGCGTGGCGCTGGCGCAGACATCTTTCTGCGATCGCCGTCAGCGCTGTGTTAATTATTTTAATCTGGCAGGCAGCGGAAAATCCGGCATTTGACTGGCCGCTGGTCGGGCATTATTTATTTGACAGCCAGATCCTCAAAGGCCTGTGGACAACACTCTGGCTGACCGCTCTGGTAACCCTGCTGAGCGTGGTCTTTGGCGTGGTGGTCGCTTTGATGCGGCTCTCGCGTAACCCGGTGGTTTCTCTTTTCGCCTGGAGCTATATCTGGCTGTTTCGTGCAACGCCACTGCTGGTGCAGCTACTGTTCTGGTTTAACATTGGCTATCTTGTACCGCGTCTGACGCTGGGCTGGCCCGGTGGTGAGCCCTGGTTCAGCGTATCAACGAACGATCTTATTAGCGCGATTGGCGCCTCGATTCTCGGTTTAACCCTGCACGGTATGGCTTATTCAGCGGAGTTTATTCGGGGAGGGCTGCTGGCGGTTCCGCAGGGACAAAAAGAAGCGGCCACCATGCTGGGGCTTTCGCCGTCAGAGATATTTATCAAAATTACCCTGCCGCAGTCGCTTCGCACGATTATTCCCGCCCTGGGAAATTTCCTGATTGATAACTTAAAAGGCACATCAATTATCAGCGTCGTGGCGGTGACGGAGCTGCTTTATTCTGCCCAACTTATTTACAACCGAAATTACAAAATTATTCCGTTATTACTCGTGGCGACATTCTGGTATGTGGTTGTCACGTCCGTATTGTCTTTATTACAACACTGGAGCGAGCGTTATTACGGTCGCGGGTATCATCGAAAATAATTAAGGTTCTGCTATGAGCGAATCCCCTGTCCCGGCTTTGGATAATAAAAAGTCGACGGTGCTGCGCGCCCGTCGTTTACAGAAACGCTATGACGATAACATCGTCCTGCAGCATATCGACCTCGATATTGTCGAAGGTGAAGTGCTGTGCCTGATTGGCCCATCGGGTTCGGGTAAAAGTACGCTACTACGCCTGCTGGCGACGCTGGAGTCACCGGACAGCGGGGTGGTGTTTTTTCACGACACGCCGCTGGGCATCGTGGAGCGAAGCGGCAACTTATATACCGCCCCGGAAAAAATCATCCGGCAGCAGCGCGATCGCATTGGTTTCGTCTTCCAGCAGTTCAACCTGTTTCCGCATCTGACCGTTCTGCAAAACGTCATGCTGGCCCCGCGTTTGCAGGGCCAGCGCGGGAAAGCCGAAGGTAAAGCGCGTGCGCTGCTTGAACGTGTTGGTCTGGCGCACAAAGCGGATGCCTGGCCCGCATCGCTTTCAGGCGGCCAGCAGCAGCGCGTGGCCATTGCCCGTGCCCTGGCGCGCGATCCCGCGTTGATTTTGTTTGATGAACCGACCAGCGCACTCGACCCCGAACTGGTTAATGAAGTGCTGGCGGTGATGACCGATCTGGCGGCAACCGGGATCACAATGGTGGTTGCCACCCATGAAATGCAGTTTGCCCGCCGGGTTGCCAGCAATGTGGCGTTTCTGGATAAAGGCCACATTGTGGAATATGGCTCACCGCAGCAGGTGCTTGATGATCCGCAGCAACTGCGGACGCGGGCCTTCCTGCAACAAATCTCCTCTCTGCGCAGCGAGGCTGAACATGTCTGACATCATCGTTAAAACACCGGTATTTGAGGCCGTTTTCCAACCGCTGCGGGTGGGGCATTTGCTGCTGCGAAACCGCATCATCAACTCCGGCCACGGTACGTCTCTGGGGCCGGGCACGCACAACGAAGATTTACTCGCCTACGAAGCGCGGCGCGCTGAAGGTGGCGCGGCCGTGGTGATCACTCAGGCGAATGCGGTCAGTGCGGGCTGCGGTGATTTTTACGTGCACGATGAAGCGCGGGACGGCAAATACGATCGCCTGGCCAGCCGGATACAGGCGCACGGTGCTTACTGCTTTGTGCAGCTTAATCATCCCGGCCGTCAGGCGTTTCTTGGCCCGAATCGCAGTGACGAAATTTTGTTTTCCGCGTCGGCGATCCCGCAGCGCGAATACGGGGGCGCAGTCCGCGTGCCGCTGGCGCTGGATGAGGCGCAGATTGAACAGATCATCAACGATTTCGCCGCCGCTGCGGAGGCCGTCGCGCAGACGAAAGTGGATGGCATTGAACTGCATTTTGGCCACGGCAATCTGGTGCAGCAGTTCCTCAGCCCGGAAACCAATGTGCGGGAGGACCGCTGGGGTGGCAGCGCGGAAAACCGCAGCCGTTTTGCGCTGGCGATTCTGGAACGTATCCGCGCCCGCATCGGCACCCGATTAGTGGTGGGCGCGCGCGTCAATCTGGAACTGGCACCGCAGGCGGAAGAAAGGGCTGAACTCACCGAACAGATTGTGGCGCTGGGTAACAGCGGCCTGCTGGATTATCTCTCGGTGAGCGGCGGTAATTTTTCCAGCGGCTGGGGGGTGGCGACGAATCTCCCGGACTCCAGCTTTCCGCCTGCACTGTGGCAGCAGGCGGCAGCCACGTTGAAGCGCCAGTTACCGCATTTACCGATCTGGCTGGCCGGGCGCGTGCTGAATGTGGCGCTGGCGGACCGCTTAATTACCGAGGGCGTTTGTGACGCTGTCACCATGGCGCGCGAGCTGGTTGCCGATCCCGATCTGCCGCGTAACGCGCAGCAGGGAGCAAGCGACCGTACGCGCCCCTGCGTCGGCATTCAGTCCGGCTGCTGGCAGCGCGTTGCCGACGGCAAGCCTATTCACTGCGCATTCAATCCGGTTGCCGGTCGTGAAGCGGAGGCCGCACGCTGGCAGGCGCCGGTCAACGAAAAAGCCTTAAAGGTGGTGGTGGTCGGTGCCGGGCCTGCCGGACTGGAGGCCGCGCGTAATGCGGCCTTGCAGGGACATCAGGTGGTGCTGTATGACCGCGCATCCAGACCCGGCGGGCAGCTGGCGCTGATAGAACAGGTGCCTCATCGCCAGGATCTGCGCAATATCATCGACTGGTATGTCCGCGAACTGACGCACAGCGGGGCAGAGTTTCGCCTGGGTGATGAGGTGACGCTGGAAAAACTACACGCGGCGGCGGCCGATCGGGTGATTATCGCCACCGGCAGCCAGGAAAACGCGGTCGGCGACGGTCACGCCGGTTTTTCGGGCGAGATCCTCACCGTTAATCAGGCGTTGCAACACGCTGCCAGCGTCCCGGGTTCGGTGATGGTTTATGACGAATGGGGCGGTCGCGCGGCACTCAGCGTGGCCGAGTTTCTCGCGCAGCAGGGCCATCAGATTGAGTTTGTCACCTCCCTGAAATGGGCGGGACAGGGACTGAATGACACCGTTCGGCTACCCGCAGTGAGTCGTCTGGCGAAGCTTGGGGTGAATTTCCAGGCGGAACACCGCGTGGGGCTGCATCAGGGATATTTGCAGGTACAAAATCAGCTCAGCGGCGCGTGGAACCCGCTCTCCGATTCATTCGCCATGCTGGTGACCTCACTGATCCCCGCCGGGAATAACGCGCTGTATCTCGCCGCGAAGCAGGCCGGATTTTCTGTACAGCTGGTGGGGGATGCCCGTGCACCGCGCGGACTCACTGAAGCCACGCGGGAAGGCTATCTGGCGGCGCGTTCATTTGGCAATGTTTCTTTAATTCCGGCTTTGTAGCCGTCACTTCAACTTGGGAAAAAAGAATGAAAAAGAGCTTTATTGCGCTGTCGGTCCTGCTGGCCGCGAGCCAGGCTAATGCCACCACGATCGCCAACTCACCCTACGAGGGAAAAACGCTGGTCACCGCAATCCAGTATGACTGGGAGCCGCTGTCGTACAAAAACGACCAGGGGCAACCAACGGGTTATTTTTACGATATTGCCAATGAGGCAGCACATCGGCTGGGGGCAAAATTAGCGGTGACCAGCGGTGATTTTGCCGCCGTGATACCGGCGATTCAGTCGGGTAAATTCACGCTGGCGGCCGGGCTGGATGCCACGCCAGAGCGGCAGCAGGTGGTCGATATCGCCTCAACGGTGCGGGCGGGCTATCAGCTGATTGTGCTGAAAAACTCCCCCCTGAAACAGGACGTGAAGCTCAGCGATCTGTGCGGTAAAACCGTTGCGCTGCTTGCCAGCCACCCGTCGACGAAAACCTTTGAGCAGATTTCACAGCAGTGTGAATCGAGTGGCAAATCAGCGGTGAAAGTGAGTCAGTTCCCCGATCGCGGCGCGACCTGGCTGGCGCTGCGCTCCGGTCGTGCAGATGCCACATTGGGCTATACCGGGGAGAATGGCTGGCTGTTGCAGAAACAGGCTGATTTAAAGCGCGTCGGGCCCATCTTTGACACGGTCTATGCCGGAATTCCCGTCAGTAAATCTTCAGGCAATGCGAAATACTGGGTCGAAGCGATCAATTCATTAATCAAAGACGGCACTTACCAAAAGATCCTCGCCAAATATGGCGTTGAGGATGTCGCCATTGACCATTCTGAACTCAATCCGGGGAAATAGTCCCCCGGGCTGATGGCGGGTGAAACGTTGATAAGCAGGATACAGAACGATAATTGAGTCGTTTATTTTTTCTCTGCGTTATTAATATTTTTGAGCCAGCGAATCAGTTCACCCTCGACTTCATGCACGACATTCATGAACTCCCTGAGCGGAAAGCGTCTTTCAGCTTTCCGCTCAAGAACAATCTGATCGAAGAAAAATTCGATTTCCACTTCTTCGTCTTCATCGTCTGTTTTAATCAGCCTGCAAAGGATTTGGCTGTCGTACAGAATCTCACCGTAGATATCTTCAGATGTTGAGCTGGTGGTAAAGACAACCTCGAACTTTTCTTTCATTTTCCGCTCCCTCTTCGCATCAGATTCTGATCGGCCGACGGGTGAGAATTTTGACGAAGGCACCGACCAAAAGCGCAGAGTAGTAAAGGGGAACGAAAATTAACCCCAGAGCAATCAGCATCGCACCGGCGGAGAGTAATAACGCCACGGTGCTGTCGGGGGATTGTAAGGCCAGCAGCCCCTTTTCAATTCCCGTCAGAAATACCAGCCCCTGTAGCTTTGCGTAAAGCCATGACGTGCCGACCAGAACCGTACCGATCCAGAAGCTTATCCAGCAAAGCGCTGAAGTAAAACTAACCGCTGTTTGTCGCATTAACATCCTCTCCCTCCCTTTTTAGCTATTTTACAACAGGATGCTGTGACAGTGCTCCGGGTACTTCAGTATTTGAGAAAACCCTCAGGCGAATGCTGGCGGTTTGAAGTCCCGCCTGAAACAACGTCAGGCTGAACGGGATCTCCGGTTAATTAATTCAGGTTCGGGGCAAAAAAAAGCGCGCCGTGGCGCGCTTGATTATCATGCCATATCGTTATTTTTTCTCAGGTAAGGCATAGGCCAGAACATAGTCGCCTGCGGGGGTTTCCATAAAGTGATGCCCCGCGGCAACGATGACCAGATACTCACGCCCGTTCTGGGTATAGATCATTGGATTCGCCTGTCCTCCCGCCGGTAACGGCGTGCTCCAGACTGTTTTACCCGTTGTAATATCGATAGCACGGATTAGATCATCGGTCGCCGCAGCCACAAAGATCAGACCGCTCGACGTGACGACTGAACCGCCGTTATTCGGGGTTCCGATGTTGATGGGTAAACCGGTCGGCAGGCCAAATGGACCATTGCGGCGGGCCGTTCCCAGAGGCCGATCCCAAATCGTACGGCCATCGCGCACGTCAATCGCCCGGATACCGCCGTAAGGAGGTTCTTTACACAGCATACCGGTGAACGGCAGACGCCAGCCCGCGTTAACATTCACCGCATACGGTACGCCGATTTGCGGGTCGCCGGCGCCTTCGGCATGGCCGGTATCGTGTGGATTGTGCGGGATCTGATCCCGGGGTTTCCAGCCAAGCTCATCGGCCTTCTTGCGGGGCACTAAAATATTCAGGTTCGGCATATCATTGTAGTTGGCGATGATAATGCCACGGCCGGGATCGAATGAAACGCTGCCCCAGTCTGAACCCCCGTTGTAGCCCGGATACTCAATGGTATGACGATCGGCCTCTGGCGGCGTGTACTGTCCCTGATAGCCCGCTTTCTGGAACTGAATGCGGCACACCATCTGATCGAACGGCGTGAGTCCCCACATATCCTGAGGGGTCAGGTCCGGCTTGCTCAGATGGTGGAACAGAGAATACGGTTGCGTCGGGGAGCGATCTTTTGGCTCAACGCCACCCCCCGGCACCGGACGCTCCTCAACGCCAAACAGGGACTGACCCGTGCGGCGATCGAGAACATAAATTTCTCCCTGCTTGGTGGGGACAATAATGGCAGGTATTTTCTGACCGTTTTTATCCGGGTAGTCAATCAGTGTTGGCTGTGAACCCTGATCGTAGTCCCAGACGTCTTTGTGCGCGGTCTGGAACGACCACACCGGAAGACCGGTTTCCACGTTGATGGCGGTCAGTGAAACCGCGTATTTGTTCTCCGCGGCGGTACGGGAACTGCTCCAGTAATCTCCTGAGGAGTTGGCGACGGGAAGATAGACCAGGCCCAGCTTATCGTCACCGGTAAATGAGGTCCAGACGTCGGGCGAACCCCGCTTGTAGGCATCGGGACCGGTTTTAGGCGTGCTGGTTTCCGGCGCGGCAGCATCCCACGCCCATTTCAGCTTCCCGGTAAGGACATCGTAGGCTTTGATAACGCCCGGCGGGCCGAAAGCGCGCTGGCCATCGATAGTCTGGTGAGCCACGACCAGCGTGTTACGGATCACCACCGGTGCGGAGTTAATCGCCACGTAGCCTTCGTAAATTTCGCCCATATCCTCAGCTAAATTCACGGTACCGCCGTTGCCGAAATCTTTACAGACTTCACCCGTTTTCGCATTCAGCTGGATAATGCGGGCATCGAGCGTGCCCAGGATGATGCGCTGGTCACAGTCATTATCTCCGCCTGAACCGGCGGGAACGGCAGCGACAGCATTATCCGCAGCGGTGACATGGCTGTTGGTCGTGGCATCGTACCAGGTCAGTCCGCGGCACGCCGCGGTGTAAGGGATAGACTTGTCGCTCACTTTCGGATCGAAGTGCCACTTTTCTTTGCCGGTAGCGGCATCCAGAGCAAACACCTGGTTGTGTGGCGTACAGGTATAGAGCGTATCTCCGACCTTAATCGGGGTGTTTTCTGCGCCCCAGCGCGTTTTCGGCAGGTCTCCGGTTCTGAATTGCCAGGCCAGCTTGAGGTCTTTTACATTCTCAGGGGTGATTTCGGTTGATTCCGCAAAGCGCTGTGAGGCGAGCGATCCGCCATAGGTATACCAGTCGCCAGAAGAGGGCGATGACGCCTTACCGGAGCCGGTATCGGTCGCGAAAGTATCCTTACCCGCAGCAGGCACATCGGATGCCGGCGTCACGTTCAGGGCAGTAAACGGAATAATCACCGCCGCGATAAACCCGACAGCAAATATCCCCGTCAGGGTCAGCGACAGTTTTTTGCTAAATCCGGGAGCCAGGGACGGCAGTTGAAAAGCAAACACGATCCCCAGTATCAGCATCAGGTCAAAACGAGGTACCCAGCCCCAGTAGTCCAGCCCTGACTCATAAATCGTCCAGAACAGGGTGCCGATAAACACCAGAGCAAACCAGTACACCGCACTGGATCGGCGCATGAAAATCAGGACGGCAGAAATAACCGATCCTATCCCTGCTAACAGGTAATACCAGGTTCCGCCTGCAGCAACCAACCAGCCTCCGCCATAAACCATGCCCGCGCCAAATAACAGCAGGGCGATAGCGAAAAGCTTATTCCAGACGGAAAGTCTGGGTAAACGCTTTGAAATTTTCAAAATGTTTTCCTTTGCCAATAAATATAAAGAAGGGCGTTTACACGCCTTTACAATGGTAGCACAAGGGGTGAAGTCCGTGATTTGGCTACGGATTTTAGGGGGTTAGAGTGGGTTAAATGCGTTATCCATGATAAATAAAGGGATTTATAAGGCGCTGTTCAGACACCGGAAACAGTCTCTGAAATAATGAAATTTAATTTCCGCAGGTCATGGGAATTTTTATTTCCTGTTTAAATCGGACCGTAAAACGCCTTGATTACGGGCGATGAAATTTATTTCAGCTTTTCTACTGCTGTCCACGCAAGGGTACCCGGCGCGATGGCATAGCCCTTAAACTGAAGGCCCGGGTGACAGGCATTTTCGCCTTCCATGAAAACACGGGCAACGACTGTATTCGCTGCTCCGTTATGGTGCGAAAGGCTGCACCCTGCACACTTTCATGACAATTGACGGCGCGTTAGTGGTGTTTTATGTGCAAAGTGCCCACTTTGCTATGTAGTCTCTGCCCGGAAAATTTTGGCATATCTCTTGCTGTTACTGGCATAGCCATTCAGACAGCCACTCAGGGGTTCACTATGTCAAACAGCAATGATTTTCCGCTCGTCGAAGCGCCCGCCTCGGGGCGCAAGGGTGTATTTTCGATTTCCATGGTCCTGTTCAGCTTCACGTTCTTTACCGGCACGATGTTCGCGGGAGGAAAACTGGGCGTCTCGTTTTCCATTGTTAACCTGCTGTGGATTGCCGTGATTGGTAACCTGCTGCTGGCGCTCTATGCCGCGTCGCTCGGCTGGATCGCGGCCCGCAGCGGGTTGAATACCGTGCTGATGGGGCGTTTCTGCTTCGGAGAAATCGGCAGCAAGCTGGCGGATTTTATCCTGGGCTTCGCTGAACTGGGCTGGTACGCCTGGGGGACGGCGACCGTGGCTATTTCACTGGTCAAAATCCTCGGCATACCCGAGGTGATGACCGTTCCGCTGATGATCCTGTTCGGTATTCTGTTTTGCGTCACCGCGCTGGTGGGCTACAAGGGGCTGGATGCGCTGTCCCGCGTGTCTGTGCCGCTGATGTTTATTCTGCTGGTGATATCGATGTACATCGCTGCTCATCACGCCGGTGGCTGGCAGGCGATGACGCTGATCGAGCCTAACGCCAGCCAAACCATGACCTGGTCGGCGGCAATTACCATGGTATTCGGCACCTTCGCCAGCGGCGCGACCCAGGCGACAAACTGGACGCGCCTGGCCCGCTCCAGCCGTACCGCCATCGTGGCCAGTATGAGCAGCTTCCTGATTGGTAACGGGCTGATGATTGTGGCCGGAGCCTGGTGTGCGATCGTTTACCAGCAGGCCGATATTGTCGAGGTACTGATTTTGCAGGGGCTGTCCGCCGCTGCGGTGGTGATGCTGTGCCTGAACCTGCTGACGATCCAGGGGCCGACGATTTATAACGTCTCGGCGGCCGCCTGCCATCTGCTGCGCAGCGAACGCCGCCGTACGCTGACGGTTGTTTCCGCCGGGGTCGGTATTCTGCTGGCGATTGGCGGTATGTATGAAATGCTGATCCCATTCCTGGTTCTGTTGGGCAGCATTATCCCGCCGATCGGCGGCGTTATCCTCGCCGACTACTGGTTCTATCGCGGTGGCCGCTATCCTTTACTGCACACGGCCCGCTTACCGCGCTTTAACTGGTCGGGGCTTTGCGCCTACGCGGTGGGGGCGGTGGTGGCTTATCTGTCGCCGTGGATCGCACCGCTGGTGGGGATTACTGTTTCCGCGCTGGTCTATATTGCCCTGACCCGCCTCGGCAAACGCCAGCCCGCCGCCGATTCGGTCGCGGAGCAGTAACCATGAGCCTGACGCTGAGCGATATCCTTGCTCTGGACGGGCTTTCCGCCCTGCGGCTGCGCGCGGGCGGGCAGGGGTTGCAGCTGGCGGTGCGCTGGTACTATGTGGCGGAAAACGAAACTATCGCGGACTGGATCATGGGGGGTGAGCTGGTGTTTATCACCGGCATCAATCATCCCCGCGATGAGGACAATCTGATCCAACTGCTGATGGAGGGCAAACAGCGCGGGATCGCCGGCATGGTGATCCTCACCGGTGACGCCTATATTCAGTCAATCCCGCCGCGCCTTATCGCACTGGCCGACGAGCTGGGTATCCCGCTGATCGAGCAGCCCTATTTGCTGAAGATGGTGATCGTGACCGAACGGATTGGAACCGCCCTGGTGCGCAGTGAAAATGCCCTGCAGTCGCAGCGCGATATTCTGATGCAGCTGTTAACCGGCGATTATCCCGATTTGCAGATGCTACAGCAGCGCGCAATCCATCAGCAGCTGGATTTCACCCGCCCGCTGCGGGTGGCCGCACTGCGCCTGGAGGGGATACAAAACCTGTTTCGCCAGTTTCCCCCCGAGCACGCCGAAGCCTGGCTACAGCAGGCGCGCCGTACTCTACGCCAGCGCCTGCAGCAGCAGCTGAACCAGCAGGGCAACAGCTTTCCGCTGGTCGAGCGCGGCAATATGTTTATCTTCCTGCTGCCGGACGAGCAAGATGATTTTTATCAGCAGAAAACGTGGTTGCAGCAGTGGCTGCGTGAACTGGCGGAAGGCAATGAGGGGCTGTCGCTGCTGTGCGGCCTGTCGGCGAAGGTGCAGCAGCTGCAGGACTATCAGCGCGCGCTGTCGCAGGCGCGTCAGGCGCTGGATCTGAGTGAGAATCTGCGCCCGGCGCAGCGCATCAGCGACTATCAGCAGCTGGGGTTTATTAAGCTGCTCTCTGCCATCAACGACCCGGCGCTGCTGAGTGATTTTATGCATGACCACCTCGGCTGCCTGATAGAGCGCGACCGCAAAAGCCCCTGGCTGCTGATGGAGACGCTGGAAACGCTGTTCCAGGAGAACGGCAACGTGGTCAGGGCCGCCGAGCGGTTGGGCATCCACCGCAACACCCTGCATCAACGCATTCAACGTATTGAAAAGCTGACCGGCTATGCGATCGGTCATCCACAGTTCCATCTCAACGCCTCGGTCGCGCTGACGATCTGGCGTATGTCACAAAACCATTTACGGGAACATCTATGAAACTGATCAACGCGCGCCTGCGCCATAAAGCATCACTCTATACCCTTGAATTAATTGACGGCGTGATTAACCGCATCACCGAGCAGTCCTCTGTGCAGGTGGCCGGGACCGACGATCTCGACGCGCAGCAAAAGCTGGTTATCCCGCCGTTTGTTGAGCCACACATCCATCTTGATGCCACGCTGACGGCGGGCGAACCGGAGTGGAACCGGAGCGGCACGCTGTTCGAAGGGATCGCCCGCTGGAGCCAGCGCAAACAGACCGTTACGATTGAAGACACGCGCCAGCGCGCGCTGAAAACCATTGGTATGCTGCGCGATAATGGCGTGCAGCACGTTCGTACGCATATTGATGTTACCGACCCCTCCCTGACGGCGCTTGAGGCGATGCTGGCCGTGAAAAAAGAGGCGGCTCATCTTATTGACCTGCAAATCGTGGCGTTCCCGCAGGAGGGCATCGAATCCTTCCCCGACGGCCGCGCGCTGATGACCCGCGCCATTGAGATGGGTGCTGACGTGGTGGGCGGCATTCCGCACTACGAATTCACCCGCGAGAAAGGCATCAGTTCGCTGGCTTTCCTGATGGACCTGGCCGAGCGCCACAACTGCCTGGTGGATGTACACTGCGATGAAATCGACGATCCGCAGTCGCGCTTCCTGGAAGTGCTGGCGGAAGAAGCGCGGGTACGCGGGATAGGGGCGAAGGTAACCGCCAGCCATACCTGCGCTATGGGATCTTACGACAACGCTTACTGTTCCAAGCTGTTCCGCTTGCTCAAGGCGTCGGGCATTAACTTTATCTCCTGCCCAACGGAGAGCATTCATTTACAGGGCCGCTTCGACACCTGGCCGAAACGTCGCGGCGTCACGCGCGTGGCGGAGCTGGACCGGGCCGGGATCAACGTCTGCTTTGCGCAGGACTCCATCCAGGACCCGTGGTATCCGCTGGGGAACGGCAACATCATGCGCATCCTTGATGCCGGTCTGCATATCTGCCACATGCTGGGGTATGACGATTTGCAGCGCTGCCTCGACCTGATTACCGATAACAGCGCGCGGGCGATGTGCCTCGGGGATAACTACGGCATTGCCGAAGGACGCCCGGCGAACTTGCTGATCCTGGATGCCGAAAATGACTACGATGCGCTGTGCCGTCAGGCCCGGGTGCTGACCTCGATTCGACACGGTAAAATCATTATGCAGCGCCAGCCGGAACGGATTGGCTATCCCGAGTAACCGATAAGTTCGCCCGGCGGTTAGCTGCCGGGCGAAAGACACCGCTAAACATACAGAACTGAGTTAATGGCAAGCCGATCGTCGCAGGCAGTTCGGCTCTCTCCGCGATTCTCCGGGCGTGCGGATAGCGAATCTGGTCGTACGCCCACAATTGCTGATTAAGATCCCTTTATAACCCGTAGCTAAGTGAGAAATCATTAATGAGTCTTTTTGCATCATTTTGTGAAAAAACCAATGGCTGGCATAAGTTGATGTCCGGCCAGCTTTATTTTTGCACTTATTCAGACTGTATGATTCATTTTTAAGCATTTCTGAAATAAAAATTCGATTTGCGTCTCATTTCTGATCTTCTTTCATTGTCTCAATTGTCTCTTTAGATCTACTTTGTGTCTAATTTGACTCTTTATGTGTCAATAAGAGGCGATTTAAATATCGATTTATGCCTCACAGATAACAATGGCAAGTAAGCGGAAGAAGACAAAATGACAAAATCTGTTTGGCTACTGGGCGCTATCGGTGCACTGGTGATTATCCTGGGGGCAGCACTGGCGGCAGGCGGTGCGTATCTCGCGGTATTAGGGGGAGTCTGGTTCTATTTGTTCGCAGGGGTTCTGTTGTGCATCACCGGCTACGGGCTACTGCGCAGGCGTTTCTTCGCCTGGCCGGTAGCTCTCGGGCTGGCGCTGTACAGCGTGATCTGGGCCTGCTGGGAAATTGGCGATGATTTCTGGCAGTTCCTGCCGCGCGTAACGGTGTTCCTCGGTATCGGTATGCTGGCATCGCTGTGCGCGCCGTGGCTGACCCGGAAAAATGGTCTGCCGGCCCCCGGCAAAAAGTCGGCGTTTACCACGGCCGGTGCCTTCTTTATTGCCCTGGTCGCGCTGGTTAGCGGCATTTTCGTTCCCCATGCGGAAGTCACCGCATCGGGTGAAGCCGCACCGGTGATTAATCCTCAGGCCGGTCACGAAGGCGGCAACGACTGGTCGGCCTGGGGGCGTAACACCCTCGGTGAAAAATACGTCCAGTTTGACCAGATTAACAAAAGCAACGTCAAGGATCTGAAGGTCGCCTGGACCTATCGCACCGGAGACATGGCGGTGGACGGTGCCGAATATCAGGTTACCCCGCTGAAAGTCGCCGACACCGTTTATCTGTGTACGCCGCTGAGCAAGGTGATTGCGGTTGACGCGACAACCGGTAAAGAGAAGTGGCGTTTCGACCCGCAGCCGAAGATCTTCGAAAGCAACCAGGGCTGGAAGCGATGCCGCGGGGTGGGCTATGCCGATCTCGACGCGTTGTCGGCGACCAGCCCGACCACCGGCGAGGTTACCGAAGCGGGAGCTTCCGCTGCTGCCACCTGCCGCAAACGCATCATTGAAACGACCATCGATGCCCGCATTGTGGCGCTGGATGCCGAAACGGGAAAACCGTGTGAAGATTTTGGCAACGGCGGCTACGTCGATCTGACCGTGGGCCTGCCCGCTGACGCCAAAGGGGGCCAGCAGGGCAGTTATAACGTGACCTCCGCGCCGCTGGTGGCCGACGGGGTGATCATGGTGGGGGGCCGTCTGAACGATAACCTGACCGTTGGCGAGCCCGGCGGCGTGGTGCGTGGCTATGATGTGGCAAGCGGCAAGATCCTGTGGGCCTGGGATGCGAAACGCGGTGCCAGCGACAGCAGCCCGCTGCCGGCCGGGCAGACCTACCCGATTGAAACACCGAACTTCTGGGGAACCGCCGCCTACGATCCTAAGCTGGGTCTGGCCTATTTCCCGACGGGCAACCAGACGCCTGACTTCTGGACCGGCGATCGTCATCCGTATTCGAACGAATATAACGATGCCATCGTGGCCGTCGACCTGAAAACCGGCAAGGAGCGCTGGCATTTCCGCACCGCCAACATTGACCAGTTTGACTACGACGTCTCCACTCAGCCGATTCTGTACGATATGCCGCAGAAGGATGGCACCACCATTCCGGTGATTATCCAGGGCACTAAACGCAGCCAGATCTTTGTGCTGGATCGCCGTACCGGCAAGCCGGTCTACCCGGTGGAGCAGCGTAAAGTACCGACCGATGTCATGCCGGGGATGCAGGTTGCTGACACCCAGCCTTACTCCGCGCTCTCCGTGGGCGTCGACCGGCTGAAAGAGTCTGATATGTGGGGAGCCACGATTTTCGATCAGCTCTACTGCCGCGTTCAGTTCAAGAAGCTGCGCTACGAAGGGGAGTGGACGCCGCTGTCGGATAAGCAGGACACGCTGATCTGGCCGGGTTATTACGGCGGCCAGAACTGGGGCAGCATGGCGATCAACCCGGCGACCGGTGTGCTCTACGTCAATGACATTCGCATGGCGATGGTGGGGCGCTTCCTGTCTCGTGAAGAGGCCGCGAAGGGCGGGCTGAAACCGTCAACCGAAGGCGAATATTCCGAGCAGAAGGGCACGCCGTGGGGCGTGGAACGCGGGATGTTCCTGTCACCGCTGGGTACGCCGTGCTTCAAACCGCCGTTCGGCTCGCTGACCGCCATCGATCTGGCGAACAATCAGGTGAAGTGGCAGGTGCCGCTTGGCGGCATCCAGGATGCACCGATCCACAACAGCTTCCTGCCGAAGGAGGGCATTGTGCCAAACCTGTATATTCCGCTGGGCATGCCAAATCTGGGTGGCCCACTGGTGACGGCGGGTGGACTGAGCTTCTTCCACGGCACGCTGGACTACTACCTGCGCGCGTTCGACAACGATACCGGTAAGGAAGTCTGGCGCACCCGTCTGCCGGTCGGCGGTCAGGGCACGCCAATGAGCTATATCGGCAAGGACGGCAAGCAGTACATCGTGGTGGTGGACGGCGGCGCGACCCGCACCGGCACCAATAAAAATCGCGGCGATTACGTGATTGCCTACGCCTTACCCTGATTCAATTTTACCCTGAATAGTCTGTTAAACGGCGCTCTGCATAATCAGAGCGCCTGCCGGGCGGCGCGATTAAAAAATCGGTTGCCGGAATAACGATCTTATTATCTGCATATTAAGGTGATTATAATGCTGACCTCATTACATGGTATTTCGACCAGCCACGGGAATTTAATAACGGATGTGCGCCTTGCGAAAGAGGCGGGTTTCGACGCGCTGGAAATATTTTACCCTAAACTGGTGCGCTATTTAGACAATGGCGGAACCACGCAGGAAATTAAACAGGTAATTGCCGATGCGGGGCTTTCGGTTTCATTTCTCAGCGCGCTCGACAGAATTGAACGACATGAGGGAAGCGAGAAGCAGCAGCTGCTGACCGAAGCGGAAAAAATCACCCGTGAGGCCGTTGAGCTGGGTACCGAAACCGTCATGATATTACCGCGTACCGGCATCGACCATTATGCCGACGACAAGATCATGGACATCATGAGCGAAAATATTTCTGCTATCGCCGCCATCGGTGAACAGCACGGCATTCGCTATATGATCGAGCTGCCGGCCTTCACCAAATTCCGCACGCTAAGCCAGGCGCAGGAGGTGATCCGCCGGATTGATAAGAAGAATGTCGGTGTGGTGGTCGACTTCTGGCACTTCTACGCCTCCGGCGCCACGCCGCAGGATGTCGCTACGATGGATAAAGAGATGATTTTTGGCGTGCACTTCGGTGACGGCCGCGTGCCGCACAGCCCGCAGGAACCCTGGGATGAAACGGTATTACGCGACTGCATACCGGGAGAAGGGGAAATCGATCTCCGCGCCTGGTCCGAAGCCGTTAAATCCACCGGCTATAACGGAGCCTGGTCAATTGAATTAATCAGCCCGCGCCTGTGGGAACGCGATCCTGCTTTATTAACAAAGGAGCTGTTGGCCTCCATTAAAAAATACGCGAATTAATTTAACCATTATCGAACTTCCGGTGTTGACGATCTTTATTAATAAATGAATTCGATCGTTATCACCTTAATCCCTCCCTGTATTAATGCGTGACGTAGAGAATAATATGAAAACAAATAATGCTCCCCGTTTACCGGTGAGAGTGGCAATCAGTCCGCTCTCCTGGGCCAATGAAGTCATAGAAGAGTTTGGTCAGGATGCCACGGCAGAATTATGCCTGACGGGCGCGCAGGCAGCGGGTTATGAAGGCGTTGAGATGAGCCGCTTATTTCCCCGCCATCCTGACGAACTGAATACGCTGCTGTCCGGTTATCGCCTTTCACTGGCATCCGGCTGGCACAGCGGTTTTCTCGCCGAGCGCAGCGTGGATGAGGAACTGAACGCGGTTGATGAGTTTGCCACGCTGCTGCAAAAAACCGGGGCGCGGGTGATGGTGTACGGCGAGTGTGCCGCGATGGCGGAGAACGCGCTGGATGTGCCCATGTCCCGCCGTAAGAAGTTAACCCCGGCGCAGATGGCGGCGTATGGCGCGCGGCTGACCGAGTTCGCCAGGGCGCTGGCGGAACGCTACGGTCTGGCAATGGCGTATCACCACCACCTGATGATGGTGGTGGAAACGCGGGATGAAGTTCGCCAGCTGATGGCGGCAACTGGCGATGAAGTCGGCCTGCTGCTGGACACCGGACATGCGCTGACGGGCGGGTTCAGCTACGTCGATCTGATTTCGGAGTTTGGCCCACGCATTAAGCATATTCACCTGAAAGACGTGCGTCCGCAGGTACTGGAAACCGTGCACAGCGGCGATCTCTCGTTCAACGATGCGGTGCGGGCCGGTATGTTTACCATCCCCGGTGACGGCGCGATCGATTTCCAGCCGCTGTTCGAGTTTATCCGCCGTTCTGGTTATGAGGGCTGGGTGGTGGTTGAAGCCGAGCAGGACCCTTCGCTGGAGTGCCCGGACATCACCGTTGCCAGAGCGCGTAACTGGCTCAGCACCATCCTGCCTGCCCAGGCATAACGGAGAGCAACGACATGTCTTATCAACACAGGTTTAATGCCCGTTACGTGTATATGCTCTGCCTGGCGGCTTCCGCCGGTGGATTTATGTTTGGTTATTCCGAAGGGGTGATCGCCGCCACGCTGGAGTCGATCCAGCACACCTTCGGCCTGAATTCGGTTCAAACCGGCTGGGCGGTTTCCAGCGTGATCTTTGGCGGCGTGATCGGTGCGCTGACCGCCGGGAAAATGGCGAATAAAACCGGCCGCAAACCGGTGATGCTGCTCAGCGCCATCCTGTTTGTGATTACCTCTTATTTTTCGGCCGTCGCGGACTCGTTTACGCTGTTTACCGGCTCGCGGCTGATCTGCGGTATCGCCGTTGGGCTGGCGGCAACGGTGGCCCCGATGTATATCTCTGAAATGTCGCCTGCCAAAATGCGCGGTAAAGCCACCGGTACTTACGATCTGTCGATGGTGGTCGGCGTGCTGGCGGTGTTTACCGTCAACTACCTGATTGCACGCGGCATGCCGCAGGCCTGGATGGTGGAAACCGGCTGGCGGATTATGATGGCCGTGCAGCTGGTGCCGTCGCTGGCGATGCTGGTGTTGATCATTTGCTTACCGGAGTCGCCGCACTGGTGCATTCGGCATAACCGCAGCGAGCAGGCGATTAAAGTGCTGTCGCGTATCTATCCGGAGCTTAATCAGGAAGAGGCCCGTCAGCTGTTTCAGCTACCATCGTCACCCGCCAGAAGCTCAAACACGGCGAGCAAAGGCGCGTTGGCGGACAACCCGGCGCTGCGCTATATCCTGGTGGTCGGGGTGGCGATTGCGGTTCTGCAGCAGTTCACCGGCATCAACGTCATCAACTACTACACCCCGATGATGCTGGAAGGCACCACCAGTGATAAAGACATCATCTTCTTCGAAACGATTTTTGTCGCCCTGCTCAATGGTATTGGCGCATTTATCGGCATGCACCTGTTCGACCACTACGGCCGTCTGCCGATCATGAAGATTGGCACCGTCGGTGCCATCGTCGGGCTGCTGATCGCCTCCTGGGGTCTGTACACCAATGATGTCGGCTATATCGCCATCAGCGGCATCCTGATCTTCACGCTGTTCTTTGGTATGGGCTGGGGTGCGGGTGCCTGGGTGATGATCTCGGAAATCTTCCCGGACAGAATCCGTGAATTCAGTATGGGACTGGCCGTGGGCCTGATGTGGATCAGCAATTTCCTGATCACCCTGGTGTTCCCGATCGTCAACGACAATGCCTGGCTACAGGAGCAGTTCCACGGCGCGTTCTCCATGTGGATCTTCGTGGTGTTTAACGTCGTCTGTTACTGGTTCCTGTCGCGTTACGTTCCGGAAACCCGAGGCGTGGCGCTGGAAGATATCGAAAAGGTTGCGGCAGCGAAGATGCTGAAAAATTCGCTGTCTGTGCAGACGGAGAAAGGCTGATTTTTCTGCTGCTGAAGGTAATAATCCGTCAGCGTGTTTCCCGGCACATAAAGGAAAGCGGGCCAGATGACAGGCCCGTTTGACCGTGCAGCCCCGTTCAAATCATCTGCAGGGTGCGACGTTTTTCCGTTTGTACCAGCGCCTGCGGCAGCAGCGCCAGCACCCGCCGGTTCTCTTCTGGCGTGCCAATGGTGACGCGTAGCCAACCCGGCAGGCCGAATCCTTCGCCCGCACGAATCAATATTCCCTGTTGGTAATAGACGTCGACCACCGGCTGGCTGTTCGGCAGCCCGGTATGAAATAGCACGAAATTGCCGTGTGAGCGGATGTAGCGCAGCCCCAGCGTGTCCAGCGTCCGGTAGTACAGTTCCCGTCCCGCCTTAACGCCATCGACGACCCGCTGGTAATAGTCCCGATCCGCCAGACTTGCGGCGGCGGCGAGCTGCGACGGGGTGCTGATGTTGACCGGCAGGTGCAGGCGGCTCATCAGGTCGATCAGTTCCGGGCGGGCGATGCCGTAGCCGATGCGGAACGACGCCAGCCCGTAGGCCTTGGAGAAGGTGCGCAGGATGACCAGATTGCCGAACTCGCGCAGCAGGCGCGGGCTGTCCGGGAAATCCGGGTCGTCGACAAAATCCACATAGGCCTCATCCAGCACCACCACGATATCGCGTGGGATCGACTGAAGAAACTGGCGCAGAGTCGGCTCGGTCACGATGCCGCCCGCCGGGTTGTTGGGGTTGCACAGCCAGATGACGCGGGTCTTGTCGTTAATTGCCTGTTTGAGCGGCTCCAGATCGATGGTGAAATCGCGCAGCGGCACGGAAACGAAACGGGCTTCCATCTGACGGGTGGCGTTGTAGTAGTAGGGGAAGGACGGCGTCAGCGCGATAGCTTCATCACCCGGCGACAGAAACGTCTGGGCGACCAGCTCAATCAACTGGAAAGAGCCGGTGCCGAAAATCAACTGTTCGGGCGGCAGTTGATGATAGTCGGCCACTTGCCGCCGCAGCGCGGCGGCGGTGGAGTCCGGGTAGTAGCTGAGATCGTTCCAGTGGTCGAGCAGCGCCTGCTTCACCCGCGGCGACAGGCCGAAGGTGTTCTCGTTAGCCGACAGATTGAGGATCTGCTGCGTGCCCAGCTCCTGCCGGGTGGCTTCCAACGTTCTCGCCGGTATGAACGGGCTGAGATCGTCAAGGATTTTACGATGGGTCGGGATCATTTAAGGCTCCTGTCAGGCGGCGGTGTGATGGGGAACGGCGGCACGGATCTGCCGCACCCAGCGGTCGGTCTGGCGGATGGCGGTTTCAATCTGCTGCGGGCCGGAGGCGAAGGGCAGGCGCGTCAGGCGTTGCAGCTCGCTGAAGGTTTCCTGCGCCAGCAGGGCGATATCGGCGTCGATGTCGTCGCTGATGCCGATCTCTTCCAGCGTCAGTGCCAGGTTGAACTGTTCGAACAGCTGCACGCGATCGCGGAAGCTGTCGTAGTCGATGCCGCTGATGACGAACTGCGTCAGTAGCCCCAGCGCCACCTTGTCGCCGTGCAGGCGGTAGCGGGTATGGGCCAGTCGGGTGGAGGCCTGATAATACGGGTGGGCGAAGCCGCCGAAGTGCCGACCGTCGTGCAGGGTGCCGACCTGTCCGGCCAGATAGATGATGGCGTCGACCGTGTCCAGCCCGGCCTGCGTCACCACGCCGCGTTGCCCCTCTTCAATGGCCTGCCTTGCCTGACGCGAAAGCACGTCGAACGCCAGGCGCGCGGTGTGGATCATTTGCGGCAGAGTGAGCGAATGGACGTCCGGCGTATGGTTCGGCTCCGTTTCGTACCATTTGGCAAGCGTGTCGAGCACCCCTGCGTGGGTGTAGTTCGCCGGGGCGGCCAGAATCACCCTGGTGTCGGCCAGCACCAGCACCGGGGAACGGCGGTTGAGGTGTACGGCGTCGAAGTCGCCCTCTTCGTCGTAGAGGATCGACACCGCCGCCCAGGCGGCGCAGGTGGCGGCGATAGTGGGCACGGCCACTACCGGCAGGCCGAGCCGATCGCCCACCACTTTGGCGGTGTCGCACACCCGGCCGCCGCCAATGGCGATAATCACGTCGGCGGTAAAGTCTTTAGCCTGCTGGCTGAACCGCTCGATGACGCGCCGCGTCGGGTAGCCGGTGAGCGTCACCGTCTGGTGGGCGATACGCTGCTCGTCCAGACTGGCGGTCAGCGTGCCGCCGACCTGTTCGAACGCGGTCTGCCCGGTGATGATAAAGGCGCGTTTGCCGTAGCGCGAGATGTGCTCGCCCGCCTGCGACAGCAGATCGGGCTGGTTGAGATACTGTTCCGGTGCCTTGATAGTGAGCATGATGATTCCTCTCAGATGGTGAATTCTGCCTGTGGGCTCTGATGTTCCGGCAGGTGCAGGATCTTGCTGAGGATCAGTTTCTTGTAGTGCAACTGGTCCTCTTCGGCGGTATGTGGACGGCTGAGTTCGATACGGACATCCAACGCGATGTGCTGGTGCGCCATAACGATCACCCGGTCCGCCAGCCGCACGGCTTCGTCCACGTCATGGGTAACCAAAATGCCGGTGAAGCGCTGCTCCAGCCAGACATTCTCGATCAGCGCCTGCATGTCGAGGCGGGTGAGCGCGTCCAGCGCACCGAGCGGTTCGTCCAGCAGCAGCACGCGCGGTTCGGCCACCAGTGCGCGCGCCAGTGCCACTCTCTGCTTCTGCCCGCCGGACAGCACGCCCGGCCAGCTGCGCTGCTTATCGGCCAGCCCGACTTTGGCCAGCACGCTTCGCGCTACGTCGTCGTCCCGGTTCGGAGAGCCGGAACGCACGTTGTCCAGCACGCTGCGCCAGGGCAGCAGACGCGCTTCCTGAAACAGCACGCGGACGTGCGGATTGACACCGTCGATCGGCTGACGGTCGATGGTGATGGTGCCGCTGGTAGGCTGTTCCAGCCCGGCGATCATGCGCAGCAGCGTGCTTTTGCCGCAGCCGCTGTGGCCGACGATGGCGACGAACTCGCCGGGTGCCAGCGTCAGGCTAACGTTGTTGAGAATTGACACGTCGCCGAAACGCTTGCTGACGTTGTCGAGGGTAATGCCGTAGCCGTTGGGGGACGTCATGATGGAGTTCCTGTTAGTTGCGCCAGCGCAGCACACGGCGCATCAGCGACGAAGCGATGACGTCGGACAGTTTGCCGAGCAGCGCATAGATGATGATGCTGAGTACCACTTTGTCCATTTGCATCAGCTCGCGGCCGGTGATGGCCATGTAGCCGATACCGGCGTCGGAGGCGATGGTTTCAGCGGCTATCAGCACCAGCCACATGATGCTCAGCGACAGCCGCACACCGACCAGAATCGAAGGCAGCGCGCCGGGGAAGATGATGTCGCGGAACATTTGCAGCGGCGTGAAGCCATAGACCTTGCCCATTTCCAGCAGACCGCGATCGATGTTCCTGATACCGTGGAAGGTATTGACGTACACCGGGAAAAACACGCCGAACGCCACCATGGCGATTTTCACTTCCTCACCGATGCCAAACCAGACGATAAACAGCGAGATCACCGCCAGCACCGGGATGTTGTGCACCATGTTGATCGTGGTGCTGAGGGTAATTTCAGCCCGCCGCGACACGCCGTTGAGCAGGCCGAGCACGAAGCCGATGCTGCCGCCGAGCAGGAAACCGGCGATGGCTCGCCGGGCGCTGACGTACATGCTTTCGGCCAGATCGCCGTTCTCCAGACTGGTGATGGCGCGCGTTACTACCTCAAGCGGCGACGGCAGAATGGAGCGGCTGGCTTCGTTCAGGCTGGAAAGGTGCCAGACAATCAGCAGGGCAATGGGCAGCAGCCAGGGAGCGAGCAGCCGCAGCAGCCGCGCCAGCGCAGGTTTGAAGCGCGGCGGCGAGATGACGCGCGGCGGCTGAATCACCGACTCGGCGGCGAGTGAAACGGGATGATTTTTCTGCATGGCGGTCATTCCGTGAAGTTATCGGGGAAGGTATTTGGCAAGGGCCTGATTGATAGGAACGTCCAGCGTCGAGTCGTAGAACGTGGCGACATCGGCCGGTTTTTCCAGCAGCCCGGTGGCGTACAGCGTGTCGGCTACGTCCTGCTGGGACTTGAGCGCTTCAGGTGAAACCACGAGGTAGCGGGATGGGCCCTGGACGTACTCTGCTTTGATGTCTGCCAGCGCGACGTCGTAGGGGCGGCCGGTCGGATCGGCGGAGACTTTAGCCCATTCTTCCGGGTGCGTTTCGGCATAGTGGTAAGCGGCGTTCAGGCGGCCGATATAGTCGGCGAAGGCGGCGCGTTTGCCGGGGTCTTGCAGCGAAATTTCAGACGCCGCGATCGGGAAATTACCGGACAGAATATTTTCGGCACTGGCCAACTGGGTAGCGCCGCGCAGTTCGGCGGCTTTAATCGAATTGCCGTAGCTGGCGAAGGCGTCGATACCGCCGCTGAATAGCGCAGTGACGCCGTCGGCGGTGGTAATTTCTACACGCTGAATATCGTCCCATTTCAGACCGGCGTTTTTCAGCATCTGATACAGGAAATAATGGGCGGTGGTGGATTTAATATAGCCGACGCGTTTGCCTTTTAATTCCGCCACGCTTTTTATCGGCGAATTGGGCGGAACGATCAATTCCTGATGCAGGGTGGAGCTGTTTTTAATCGCGATAATTTTGAAATTACCTTTATTTGCTGCCAGCGACGCAAATACCGGCGGAATTTCGCTGGTGACGGCGAAATCCACTTTGTTGGCCGCCATCGCCTCCAGTCCCAGCGCGCCGCCCTGGAAGGCCTGATATGTAACGCGATAGGGTGTATCGTCCAGTTTCGCCAGTTTTAACACCGCCTGTTCGACTTTCCAGCCGGTGCTGGCCACGCTCAAGGTGGTCTTGCTCAGGTCGGGGTCGGCGATGGCGCTTTGTGCTGCCAACGTCAGCAAGGTAAATACCCATCCCAAAGATCTTATTCTCATGTCGTGTTTCCTGTTGTATTGGTATTGTTAATTGATGCTATTGCAATGTTATTCGTGGTCGAGAATAAGATAATCTTTGTGATATATGTACGTTTTCGTCATGCTTTTTATAGGATTGCTTATGCGGAAGTTTATAAGGATCTCAAAATAACTAGTTCAATAGAAATGTCCGTATATTCGAGGCGGATATGACTAAGTTGCGCCAATAATACATGTTTACCCGAAGTTGAAATATCATCCTCAGTTCCCAAGTTAAAATGAAAGGTGGCAAATGCGCCGTAACTGGGTGACATAATAAACTAGCTAAAAAGTGACATTATCAGGTTGATATTTAACATAATTAACATCTGAATTTGGTGCGCATAATACTAATTATGTTAAATTAACTATCTCCGCTAAAGTGTTATCGGTGGAACCTGCCGCCGTGTTCCTCAATAGTTAATTGACGACAGCAACTTAATATCTGGCGTTATGGAAATCAGTGCCCTGAATCCAATATGAGGCATGCCTTCCCCTTTAGCGGGCGGAAGGCAACTTTATACTATGACAACAATCAGAACTGCGATTTATTGCTTTATAGCGTTACCTGAGGACTCCAGCCCAACACGCTGTCCGTAAGAAAGTTCCAACGTATTGCCGTCTGGGTCAGCGAAGAAAACGTAATAACCCACTGGATCGCCTGCATCTACAGGTTCTTTCCGCAAAACATTTTCAGCACGTGCCAAACTAATTTTTTCATCAATTTCCTGGCGGCTGGCACAGGCAACGCCCAGATGACCGAAGTTCCCTAATGGGGTGTCCGTCACATTATCTGACTGTACCAAAACGAGGGCAAACGGGCGGGTTCGATCGCTCAGCCATGCCACTTTTCGCGCATCGGGAACATCAGGTTCGCGCTGGTGAACAACAGACATACCGGCATAGCGTTCATAAAACGCAATACTTCTATCCAGGTTTCTGACGACAAATGCAACATGCGTGAAACCAACATCTATTTCGTTCATATCCATAATTTGCCCATAGAAGTTAAGAGCAGACATTCTAAAACCTCATGTTAAGTTGAGGTCAAGGGCCGGTCTGAGCTGCTTTTACACCAGGAATGAGTCATATACTCTGGATTAACTTCCGAATGCAGTAGCCAGAACAAAATGATTGAATGCTTCACGCCGTCCTTTTGTGATGACCTTCATAAGACTCACCGGGCAGCGAGTTTCTCTATGTTGCCAGCGACATGCTTTATCTATCACCGACCAACTTCCTCTAATTTATCTGCCGAACGCTTAAAATAAGAGGCAGGATAAAAGTGGAAAAATTACTCTATGGTGTGGCTTACTACCGTGAATATATGCCTGAAGAACGGCTGGATGAAGATATACGGCTGATGAAGGCGGCAGGCATCAATGTGGTTCGTATTGCGGAAAGCACGTGGAGCAGCTACGAACGACAGGACGGTGATTTTAACTTTTCCAGCGTGCTGACCGTTCTGGACCGTATGCATGCTAACCACATCGCCGTTATCATCGGTACGCCAACCTATGCCATTCCTGCATGGCTTGCGAAAAAACACCCTTCGGTCATGGCCACCACCCCGCAGGGGGTGAATAAATATGGTCACCGCCAAAAGATGGATATCACCAGCCCTGTTTACCTGCGATATGCAGAGCGGATTATTCGCGAGTTGCTGACCGCCACCGCCAGTCACCCGGCCGTCATTGGGTATCAGATCGATAATGAGACTAAATACTACGATACCTGCGGAGCACCCGTTCAGAGGGGCTTTATTGAGCAGCTGAAGAAACAGTTTGATGGCAATCTCGACAAGCTGAATGCCGAGTACGGCCTTGATTACTGGAGTAACAGAATCGACGCCTGGGAGGATTTCCCGCCGCTGGAAAGTACCATCAACGCCAGTCTGGGTGCCGCTTTCCAGCGCTATCAGCGCGGCCTGGTGACAGACTTCCTGGCCTGGCAGGCAACGCTGGTCAGCGAGTATCGCCTGCCCGGTCAGTTCATCACCCATAACTTCGATTTCGAGTGGCGGACCTGGTCCTTTGGTGTGCGCGGAGAGGTCGATCATTTCACGGCATCGTCAGTGCTGGACATTACCGGCGTGGATATTTATCACCCGGGCCAGCATCAGCTTACCGGGGTAGAAATTGCCTTCTGCGGGGACATTGCGCGCACAACGAAGGACGCAAACTATCTGGTTCTGGAAACGCAGGCGCAGGCGTTTAAAAACTGGACCCCTTACCCCGGCCAGCTCCGCCTTCAGGCTTTTAGTCACATCGCTTCCGGCGCAGCGATGGTAAGCTACTGGCACTGGCATTCCCTGCATAACTCCTATGAAACATACTGGAAAGGACTGCTCAGTCACGATCTGGAGCCAAACCCTGTTTATGATGAGGCGAAAGATATCGGCCAGGCATTCGCCCGCCTTTCCCCGCATCTTGCGGGCCTGAAAAAACATAATCGCGTCGCCCTGCTCGTCAGTCACGACTCACTGACCGCCGTTGACTGGCATCCTTACAGCGGGCATCAGTTTGGTCGTAACAAGGAACATCAGTATAACGACACCGTTCGCGCTTATTATGATGCTCTTTACCGTCTCAACATTGAAGTAGACATTCTGACCGTTGACGATCCCCGTCTCTCACGTTATCAGCTACTGGTAGCCCCCCTGCTTTACGCCGTTTCTGAGTCATCTCTGCAACGCCTGAATCAGTTTACCGAACGGGGCGGGCATATCCTGTACGCCTTCAGGTCGGGCTTTGCTAATGAACACCTCAAAGTCAGAACGAACCGGCAGCCGGCCGTCATCAGAGAAGCGGTGGGTGCAAGCTATCAGCTATTTGTCGAGCCACACGAGGTGACCCTGCAGTCCGGGCTGCTGGACATTCCTGCCGGGAAAGCCGCTGTAGCTGACTGGATGGAGCTGCTGGAGGCCGATGCCGGTGCCGAGGTTTGGGCCAGTTATCAGCACCCCTACTGGAATAAATACGCAGCTATCGTTCATAACCGCTACGGTGCCGGAACGGCTACCTACGTGGGCTGCAGCATCAGTTCTGAGGCCGTGGAGGCGGTGCTGCTTCGATTGATTGAAAAAGCGGATCTGGACGTCGCAGCCCTATCGCCGGGTTACCCGGTCACGGTCAGGCGTGCGGTAAACCGTTCAGGCAATACCGTTCTTTTCTTCCTGAACTATTCCACCCAGCCTCAGACTCTGTCCTTCCCGTTTAAGGTCGGAGAGGAGTTACTGAGCGGGCAGCGTTACCGGCAGGGACAGACGCTTGAACTGGCTGACTGGGGCGTGGCGATTTTTGAAGTGGAGAAAGAATGATGAACTCTGACTCATCGAATCAGGATCTGCAGCGTATCGGCACCCGGGAACGCCTGGCCTTTGGCGTGGGCGATTATGGCACCAACTTAACCTACACGTTAATGGTGACTTTTCTGGCGTATTACTACACCGATGTGGTGGGCATCTCTGCTCTGCTGGTGGGATCGCTGATGTTCTTTGCCCGCGTGCTGGATGGCATTATCTGTATCTACGTCGGCATACGCATCGATAAGACGCGCTCCCGCCTGGGCAAAGCCCGGCCGTGGGTTCTGTGGACCGCCGTCCCGTTTGGCCTGTCGGCCTTTCTGATGTCGACCATTCCAGACGTCAGTTACACACTGAAAGTCGTCTACGTCTGCATTACCTATCTGCTGACCAATATCATGTTTACCGCGAACAACATCGCCTACGGCTCGCTCCTGGCGTTGATCACGCGTGATAATTATCAGCGCGGCATATTGAGTGTGTTCCGGAAAGGGTTCTCAACCTGTGGATCGCTTACCGTTGGGGTGTTAACCCTGCCGATGGTGGCATTTTTCGGCAACAGCAGTACGTCCTGGATTATCGTATTCGCTATATTTGGCTTGTTCACCGCCCTGTTCCTGCTTCTGACCGCGCTGGGTACCCGCGAGCGTGTAGAACCGGTGAGCAGCGACAACAGCCAGAGAATTAATGCCAGACAGGTTACGCGTTCAGTCATGGCAAATCGCTACTGGCTGATCATCTTCTTCTATCTGATGATTACCTTCACCAGCCTCACCGCGTTGTCGGCAGTCGGGGTGTATTACTCGAAATATGTTCTTTCGGATGTCTCTCTGATTGCCTACATCAGCATGGCCCAGTACATACCGGGCTTGCTTACGCTGATGATCATCCCGACGCTGCTTAAAAAGCTGGGCAAGCGGCGCCTGGCCATGCTCGGATTGATCGTTTGCTGTATTGCTTACCTGCTGCCGCTGTTCGACAAGCAGAATGCGCTGTTTGTGATTATGGCCACGGCAGTACGCAGCGTGGGATTCTGCGGCATTGGTGCCACCATGTTCGCCCTGCTGGCAGACACCATCGACTACGGTGAATGGCGAACCGGGCTGCGTATTGAAGGCATACTCTTCAGTGCCGGTACGCTGGGGCAGACGCTGGGGATGGGGCTCGGTACGGCAAGCGTAGGCTGGATACTGGGTGCGGCCGGGTTTGTCAGTGGTGGAAGCGCCCCTCAGTCTGAAACCGTCATCAGGACTATCGAATTTCTGTTTATCTTTTTCCCGCTCATCCTCGCGGCGCTAAACCTGGTACTGCTCTGGTTTTACAAGCTGGATGGGTTCTACCATCAGGTCGCGCAGGATCTGTCTGACGGTCGTTATCAGCAGGCCGATCGTACCGACGCTTCAGTCACCGGCGACAGTTTGCTAAATTTGAAGTGATCTCTACGACAAAATGAGAACATCCCCCCTTCAGCAATGGAGGGGGTTCCCTATAGTATCTGCAGCGTTGAAACAGGGACGGGAACCAATGGAAGAACTGAACGAAGCCGGTATGTTAAGCTTTTCTCCGCTCATGAGAAGCTTCTCCTTTAACGCATTCATGGTTTCCGGATTCACCCCAATCAGCCCCGGCAGCAAACTCGACTTTTTTATCCACCGTCCCAACGGAATGAAAGGCTACATGATTAACCTGACGCTGAAAGGTGAAGGGATCATTCATCATGCAGAGGGCGAGTTTCACTGTCAGCAGGATGAGATGCTGTTGTTCCCGCCCGGCGTGATTCATCACTACGGCAGGGCCAAAGAGAGCATTGCCTGGGACCATCTCTGGATCTATTTTATCCCCCGTCCGTACTGGATTGACTGGCTGCGCTGGGACAATAAACAGGGCGACATCGGCCGCATGTTGCTCGCTGATAAACTGCAAAGCCAGCAAATGGTTCAGCTCTTCAAAGAGGTGATATCCTGTAATGCGGTCGGGGCACTGCTCCAGGAAGCCATGGCCATGAATGCGCTTGAGCGCATCATTCTGAAGGCCTTCCAGCTTCAGCCGGCCAGCAATCGTCATAACCGTGACCCCCGTATTCAGACCGTCTGCGATTACATTAATGAGCACCTGTCCGAAGATACCCGAGTCGAAGAACTGGCGCGCATGACCTTCCTTTCCGCCTCACGCCTTACTCATATATTCAGGAAAGAAATGGGTAATACCATTTACGGCTGGCGTGAACAGCAGCGTATTTCACGTGCCTGTGATTTACTGCGCTATAAACAGCTGAATGTCACTCAGGTTGCCCGCGCCGTCGGCTATGAAGACCCGCTTTATTTTTCACGCGTGTTCAGTCAGCACAACCAGCTGAGTCCACGCGAGTACCGAAAGAAATTTGAGCAAGCCGCTTTATTTTGACCGTACAGAGCATATGGTATTAAAGCTAATGTTCGAACATCAGCTCAAATATCATTGACGCGCCATCAACATCGATTTATGACTCGTATATGAGTCATAAAACCCCTTTAAGACTCATATGGCATCCATTTAGTTTGTGAATCCAGGAATGAAATGGTACTTAGAGTTCTATATGATGCACTAAGATGGTTAACGACCTTTAAGGAGGTCAAAATGCCGCGTTCGATACAGAGGGTTTACTCACGCTACACCCTTGAAGCGATCAAATTGTTCGCTGAAATGATCCGTTTTGAACGTAAAAACCAAAAAATGACGGAGTCAGAACTGGCGGAACGCGCAGGGATATCGCGGAGTATGCTGCAGCGAATTGAAAAAGCCGATCCCAAGTGCGAGCTGGGCGTTGTATTCGAAGTTGCGGCACTCCTCGGAATTCCTCTCTTCGATGCGACAGCCGACGTCAACCGGCTGATAGCCTATCGCAGGCAAACCGAGGATAAGCTCAGCCTGATGCCACAAAGGATACGTAAACCAGCGAAGGAGACGTTTGATGACTTCTGAAAGCGTACTTCCCGCCTCATAGACCCGCGTAATACTTGAAGACAACTCGCCTTCCCCCCTACTGCAACCGACTGGCAATCTGCCGCAGCTGCGCGGCGATCTGCGCTAAATCCTGCGTACCCGACCCCAGCGCGGCGGTGGAATTGCGTACCACCAGGCGTGCGGGCAGGATCGAGGACGATCGACTGTGGTCGTCTTCGCTGGCCTGCAAAATGCGGCTCACCGCCTCTTTACCCTGTAAATCGAGGTCGAGGGAAACCGTGGTCAGCGCGGGGTGGAAGAAGGCGCTTTCATAGGTGTCATCGTAGCCCACCACCGAAACCTGCCCCGGAACCGCCATGCCGCGCTGGTGCAGTGCGCTCAGCACGCCGAGCGCCATCTGATCGTTGCCGACCAGCAGCGCGCTGAAGCGCGGGGTTTCGTGCAGCATCTGCAGGATGCCGTTAAAGCCGCTCTGCGCATCCCAGTTGCCGTGGATCACGCTGACCGGCTGTAGGCCGTAGCCTTCCAGCGTCTCCAGCCAGCTTTTCAGCCGCAGGCGGGCGGAAACCGAATGCTGCGGCCCTGCCAGCAGCGCGAACTCGCGGTGCCCCTGCTCAAAGAGGTATTTGACGCTGGCGCGGGTACCGTCCGCCGGGTTAAACGAAACGTTAAACACCGACGAGAACGGATCGACGTCCAGGAACAGGCACAGGATGTCGTCGTTCTCCTGCACGATGCGCTCTGCATCGGTGGTCTCCAGCGGCACGTTAATAATCACTTTATCGACGCGCTGCGACTTCAGCTCGTTGATGCAATCCTGCAGGCTTTGGTTGACGTTCTCATCAATCATCGCGATCAGCACCTGGTAATCCGCCGCGTTGGCATAGCGCTTTACCGCCGCCGCCACCTGTGAAGGGGCATGCAGCGCCAGCGAGGTGGTCACCAGCCCGAGCGTGGTGCTCTGCTTACCGACCAGCTGCTGTGCCAGGCGGTTAGGCACGTAGCGCAGCACCTCTATCGCTTTCTCAACCTTGCTGCGCGTCGCTTCGGAGACGTTGGCAGACTTATTAAGCACCCGGGAAACGGTCTGATAAGACACTCCGGCGTGACGGGCAACATCCTCTAAAGTGGAATTCTTCGATTTCATGGCTCGCTTCCCTGGTAGCAGATGCGGAAAGTGTAACACAGCCGAAACCCTGGCCGGGTTAACCCCGTCACACTGTCGAAAAAATCATAAAAAAGTCCGACGTTCACATTCATATTTCGGTGATCAATCTCACCAAACGTTACAATAAGCGCCTAAAAATTTGCAGTAAATCACACAATCTTGACATTTAAATTGCAGGGGATTCGTCACTGGGCGTTTACTGCTCTCACATTGTGAACGTATTACAAAAACGAGGGTGACATGAATACCAGACTACATGCAACCGCTGTGGCACTTGCTGCGGCACTGACTTCCCCGGCGTTATACGCAGCCATCGATAATATTGATTTCCACGGCTATCTGCGCGGCGGCGTGGGCGTGTCGCAGGACGGCGGCATTCAGGAGTGGCAGAAGAACAAGCTTGGTCGTCTCGGCAACGAAGGTGATACCTACGGCGAAGTGGAGCTGGGTAGCGAAGTCTATAAAAAGGACGATGTCAGCTTCTACGTCGACAGCATGGTCAGCATGGTCTCCGATGGGTCTAACGATAACGAAACCACCCTCGGCGACGATGCGCAGTTTGGTCTGCGTCAGCTGAATCTGCAAATTAAAGGCCTGGTCCCGGGCGATAAAAATGCGGTGATCTGGGGCGGTAAGCGCTACTACCAGCGCCACGATCTGCACATTATTGACACCAAATACTGGAATATTTCCGGCTCCGGTGCCGGTATTGAAAACTACACCGTCGGCCCGGGCGCGGTGTCATTCGCCTGGATACGCGGTGACGCGAACGACGTTGACTACCGTGAAGACGGTGATAACGACGTCAACATCAACTACCTCGACCTGCGTTACGCCGGCTGGAAGCCGTGGAGCGGTGCCTGGACCGAGTTCGGTATCGACTACGCCATGCCGAACACCACCAAAAAGCAGAAAGAGTACGGCGGGCTGTATGATGCCGACAACGGCGTGATGCTGACCGGTGAAATCAGCCAGGATATGTGGGGCGGCTACCAGAAGCTGGTGTTCCAGTATGCGAATAAAGGCCTTGCGCAGAACGTTATCTCGCAGGGCGGCGGCTGGTACGATATGTGGAATGACACCCGCGACGCCACCGGCTATCGCATCATTAACACCGGCCTGCTGCCGATCACCGACCGCCTGTCGCTGAACCAGGTGATTACATGGGGCTCTGCGCAGGATCTGACGGCGTACAGCGATAAGAGCACCCTGCTGTCGGTCGTGGGCCGTGCGCAGTACCAGTTCACTGACTATGTGCGCGGTATCGGCGAAGCGGGCAGCTTCTGGCAGAAAGATCAGTACAAGGACGGCAGCGACTACAAACAGGCCGGGCAGAAATACACCCTGGCGCTGGGTCTGGCGGCCGGTCCTGAGTTCATGTCACGCCCTGAACTGCGCGTGTTTGCCTCCTACCTGAATGACTCCGAGCAGGGCAACAGCTTCGATGATGGTACAGCCAGCGATACCTGGAACTTCGGCGTCCAGGTTGAGGCCTGGTGGTAATCTCCCCCGCTCGCTCCCCGATCACTGCTTGAACACTGGCTGTTTTATTGGATAACCGTTACCGGTTATCCTTTTTTTATTGTGACAACGTCACCCTGTCAACTCAGGCATTGCCAAAGAAACGCGCATCCAGCAGCTGACGCAGCCGGTCCGACTGCGTGCCGAAGATGGCATGCACCTCATGGCCAAGGATCACCACCCCGATGGCTCCCGCCTGCTGCAGCCCGGCAGAATCCACCGCAGACAGCGATTTAACCGTCACTCGCAGCCGGGTCAGACAGGCATCCACCTGCACGATATTGTCGCGGCCGCCGAAGCAGCTTAACAGCCGATCCAGCAGCGCGTTGTCGGCCGGGGCTTCTTCCGCAGGCAGCGCTTCGCGGCTGAAGTAGTGCTTAAACGATTTCAGACTCACCATATTTCTCTCCTTCTGGACATAAAAAAAGGCGGGCTTGCGCCCGCCTGTGTATTCGCCGTTACAGCGGCGCGCGCAGCACGCGGCAGCCCCACGGCGGCAGGACCAGCATCCCGGAGAGCGGCGAGCCGTCCGTCAGGTCACTGATCCCCGCTGGCAGCGTGACTCTGTGCTCTGCCGCGGTGTAGTTCTGCAGGAAGATAAACGACTGCTCGCCGTCGGTACGACGATGGGCCGTCACGCCCGGCGGCAAGGTCACATCGAGCGCGCGCGGCAGCGCCAGCTGTTTAATCAGCGCGCCGTAGAAGTCGCGGTGGAAGGTCAGATCGTTGCGCGAGGCGATGTACCACGCCTTACCGGCACCGACTTCGTTTACCGTGACCGCCGGCTGTCCGGCATAAAAATCGCTCTGATAGCGGGCCAGCGCGGTGGCGCCCTCAAGATGAATCAGCTCACACAGCTCGCGCGCCTGATACGGGCCGCTCAGCCCCAGCGCATTGCCTTTGATGCCCTGAATCCCGTTTGATTCCTCGTCGGTCAGGCTGTCGATCTCTTCCGCCCAGATACCCAGCAGCGGCCGCAGCGGGCCGGGGAAGCCGCCGAGATGGCAGAGGTCGGTTTCATTCACCACGCCGGTCCAGTAGCTGGCAACGAACTGGCCGCCGTTGTGCAGATGGCGCTCCACGCGTTCGGCAAAGCCGTCGCGCACCATATACAGCATCGGCGCAATCACCAGCGTGTAAGGTGTCAGGTCGGCGTCGGCGTTGATCACGTCAACGGCCACACCCTGCTCCCAGAATGTCCGGTAGTGTTCCACCACCGTGCGCTCGTAGTGCAGGCCGATATTGCGCGGGCCCTGTGCGTTATCCATCGCCCAGCGGCTTTCCCAGTCAAAGATAATCGCCACGCGCGCTTCCACGCGACTGCCGAGCACCGGGGTCATCGCGTCCAGCATCCGCCCTAGCTCACTGACCTCGCGGCCGATGCGCGTATCCAGATGACCCACGTGGTCGATCACCGCGCCGTGGAACTTCTCCACCGAGCCGCGGCTTTTGCGCCACTGGAAGTACTGCACCGCATCCGCGCCGTGCGCCACGGCCTGTAGCGAGGAAAGAATATGCATGCCCGGCTTTTTGAGCTTGCTGGTTGGCTGCCAGTTGGTGGCCCCCGGCGTGGACTCCATCAGCACGAACGGTTTGCCCTGCTTGAGGGTGCGCATCAGGTCATGGAACATCGCGGTGTAGCAGGCCAGCGTGGTGTCATCCTTCTCGTTGTGCCACGTTGGATAGCTGTCCCAGGAGATAAAGTCCAGCGCCTGCGACAGCTTCCAGTAGTCGTAGTCGTAGAAATATTCCATAAAGTTGGTGGTGGCCGGCAGTTCCGGGTTAACCGCCTTCAGCGGCTTGATCTCCTGGGTGCAGAAATCGGTCACCTGGTCGGTCATAAAGCGCCGCCAGTCCAGATTCAGACCGTGGATCGACATCTCGCCCTGCGGCGAAGGCGAAGCAATCTGCGACCAGTCGGTATAGGTATGGCTCCAGAAATCACTCCACCAGGCGTGGTTCAACTGTTCCAGCGTCTGATAGCGGCGCTGTAGCCATTCGCGGAACGCCTGCTGGCAGCTGTCGCAGTGGCATTCGCCGCCGTACTCGTTGGAGATGTGCCAGCCAATTACCGCCGGGTGATGGCCGTAGCGCTCTGCCAGCCGACCGTTCATCGCCTGCACCTTCTGGCGGTACACCGCCGAAGTCATACAGTGGTTGTGCCGTCCGCCGTGCAGCGCCTTCACGCGATCGCGGCCCACACGCAGCACTTCAGGATATTTTTGCGACATCCAGGCCGGGCGCGCACCGCTAGGCGTGGCGAGGAACACGCGGATGTTCTGTGCATACAGCTTCTCCAGCACGTTATCCAGCCAGCTGAAGTCGTAGCGCCCTTCTTCCGGTTCCAGCTTGGCCCAGCTGAAGATGCCGACCGACATCACGTTGCAGTGGGCCTCCTTCATCATCGCCACATCTTCATCGATAATGCCCGGCGTGTGCGACCACTGCTCGGGGTTATAGTCCGCGCCGTGCAACAGGCGGGTGATCCCGGCCGCCAGCGGTGGGAATTTAGTCATACTTCTTCCTTAATCTGTCAGAGATACCGGCCCGCAGGCCGGTCAATTAATGAAAAGCCTGGATGGACGGCAGCACTTTGCCGCGGCAGTCAAACAGCGCCTGATTTTCACGGGCGTTGCCCTGCTTCCACTCGTCGTGGATGTACTTCATGCCTTCCGGCGTGGCCCAGGTATTGCCGCTGGCGGGTATCCAGGCCGGCTCCCAGTACACCACCCCTTTGCCGCGATGATTCGGCACCGCCAGCACCGCCGACATCAGGTCGTGCAGATAGGCCGCCTGGCCCGCCACGGTTGCCGGATAGCCGCCGTCTTTCTCTTCCTTCGCCTGGAAGCTGTTCTCGGCGCTGTCGCAGTTTTCCAGCGTGTAGCCGTAGGCGGCTTCCACCACCATCACGTCTTTCTGATAGCGCTGGCTGATGTCATCCATATTGGCTTTCAGCGCGGAGATCGGTCCGTTCCAGTAGGTGTACATCGACAGGCCGATCACATCGAACGGCACCTGGCGGCGGGTAATTTCATCGAACCACCAGCGGAACATGTCGTTTTTGGTGCCTTCCGCCAGGTGCAGCATGATCTTCACCTGCGACGGATCGCTGAGGTTCTCACGCAGACCGGCGATGGCCGATTTCAGCAGTCCCGCCAGGCGATCAAACTCGCCGCCGTTCTGCCCCCAGCTTTTGCCTTCCGGCCACAGCATGCCGCCGTTCAGTTCATTGCCGATCTGCACGATCTCCGGCAGCACGCCCTCCGCCTTAAAGCGGGCGATGGTGTCGCGGGTGTAGTCGTGAATGCGCGTTTCCAGCTGCGGGAAGGTCAGCTTCTCCCAGGCTTTCGGCTTGTACTGCTTGCCCGGATCGGTCCAGAAATCGCTGTAGTGGAAGTCGAGCAGCAGATGCATTCCCGCCGCTTTGGCACGTTTGGCCAGCGCCAGCGTGGTATTCAGATCGTTGGTGCCGCCGCCGTAGGCTTTGCCACTCGGGTCATACGGGTCAACCCACAGCCGCAGGCGAATGGTGTTGATGCCGTTAGCCTTCAGGATGGCGATCGGGTCCTGTAACTGGTTGTTGGCGTTGTAGAATTTCGCGCCCTGCTTTTCCAGCTCCGGCAGCGTGGAGATATCCGCGCCCTTAACAAAATCCGCAGGCACCTGGCCTATCGGGGTGATGACCGACGGCGTGGCGGCGAGCAGAGGGGTCGCCCAGGCCAGCGCCAGGGCGATTAACAGTGATTTACGCTTCATGGTTTATCCCTTTGTACTGCCTGATGTCAGGCCGGAAACGAAGTATTTTTGCAGCGCCAGATAAAGGATGGCGACCGGTACGGCGATCAGCACCGCCCCTGCGGCATAGGTGGTGTAGCTGGCCCCCATTTTCTGCGACACGAGGTTGTACAGTCCGATAGGCAGCGTGAACTGGTCCGGGCTGCGCAGAATGGTGCTGGAGAGGATGAAGTCCCCCAGCGGGCCGGTGAAGGAGAACAGCGCCACCACCGCCAGAATCGGCTTCGACAGCGGCATAATGATCTCAATGAAAATGCGGAAGTTCCCCGCGCCGTCCATACGTGCCGACTCGTCCAGATCTTTCGGAATGGCGTCGAGGTAGCCTTTCATCAGATAGGTGTTCATCGGGATCATGCCGCCAACGTAAATCAGCACCAGCGCCAGGTGGCTGTTGATTAAGCCCAGCAGCTGCGACAGCACGAAGATGGCAATCAGCGCCGAAAACTGCGGGATCATCTGCAACAGCAGAAACAGCATCAGACCGTTCTGCCGCCCTTTAAAGCGAAACCGCGAAAAGGCATAGGCGGTACAGCTGACGCTGATCAGAGTTAGCACCATGGTGAAGAAACTGATTTTCATCGAGTTCCAGTACCAGCTCAGGTACGGCACCGTGCCGTTAAACAGATTGCGGTAGTGCTGCAACGAGGCATTTTCCGGGATGATCGAGCTGCTGAGCAGGCTGTTGCCCGCGTTCAGCGAAGCGCCCACCGTCCACACCAGCGGATAGATAATGATGGTGGAAACCATCAGCACCACCAGCCAGGTCAGCGACAGGCGCACCCATTTTTCGCGTTTAATACTTACTGATTTCGCCATGACTGTGCCCTTACGCCATTTCATCTTGTTTGAACGATTTAGTGGCCCGGAACTGCCACAGCGCCACGCCGACCACAAAAATCGACAGCAGGATCGTAATGGTGGCGGCAATCGCATACTGCGAAGACGACATGGTCAGCTTGTAGATCCACGAAACCAGAATGTCGGTGCCACCGGCGTTAGACCCGGCCACCGCCGGGCCGCCGTTGTTAAACAGATAGATAATGTTGAAGTTATTAAAGTTAAAGGTGTACTGGGTGATGATGATCGGCGCGATGGCGTACATCACCAGCGGCAGCGTGATGGTTTTCAGCCGCGTCCAGGCGCTGGCCCCGTCCATCATCGCCGCTTCGTACAGATCGTCCGGAATGGCCTGTAGCACCCCGGTGGTCATGGCGAACACAAACGGGAAGCCGAGCCAGGTCTGCATCAAAATCAGTGCCGTTTTGGTCCAGAACGGATCGGTCATCCACGCCTTCGGCGCAATGCCGAAGAAGTCGAGAATCGAATTGTTGATCACGCCAAAGGTGTCGTTGAACATGCCCGCAAACACCAGGATGGTGACAAAGCCCGGCACCGCCCACGGCAGAATGAAAATGGTGCGGATCAGCGGCTTAAAGCGCAGATCTTTCTGGTTCACCAGAATGGCCAGCATCACGCCCACGCTGCACTGTAACGTCGTGGCCAGCAGCGTCCAGACCACCGTCCACTGCAGCACGTCGAAGAAGGTGGAGCGCCAGATGGATAAGGTGAAGATATTAATGAAGTTCTTCACCCCGACCCAGTCAACCAGCTTCGCGGGCGGCGTGTGGTACAGGTTGTAGTTGGTGAAGGCGATGGCGAATCCGAACAGAATTGGGAACACCACCACAAACACCAGCAGGATAAACCCCGGAGTGATCATCAGATAGGGGAAGCCCTCGCGCAGCAGGATCTGATACTGCTTGCGTACCCCGTGCAGCTGCTCGCCGTTATCGCGGCGCTGGCCGTTCAGCCACGCGTCACGGAACGACAGACCCCACAGCGTCAGGCCAAAGGCGATAATCAGCACGCTGATAATCCCCTCCGCCAGCAGGAAGATCGAGTTGTCGCGCGGCACCTCTTCCCCCAGCGTTACCAGTCCCCACAACCCCTGCTGCAGAAAATCATGGAACACACCGGCAAAGCTGGTGAGCAGGATTAAAAAACACAATCCCTTCGCCCACTGGCGATGATAGAACTGGCCGAAACCCGGCAGCAGCGCCAGCAGTACGCCAGTTACGGCGTGCTGCCGCGAGCGTTTGTTAAGCATCAGTTTTTCACTGGGGGAAATCATCACACCATTATCCTTCTTGCTTCCTGATTCGGGCCGCGATGCGACGCTGACTTACTGGTTACTGGCCTGCATCGCTTCAATCTGCATGGTGATTTGCTTCACCGCGCCGTCGAGCGCCGCTTTCGGTTCCTGCTTACCGGACACGCTCAGCTCCAGAGCGGCATTCGCCGGTCCCCACACTTCCTGCATTTCCGGTACGCCCGGCATGGCGGAGGCGCGTGCGGCCTGCACCGCAACGGCGTTGGCTTTCTCATCGTCTTTGATAATCGGGTCATTCATCAGCGCCAGCAGCGGTGGGATCTCCTGGGTTTTCTGATAGCGTTCTTTGACGTACTGCGGCTGGTTGATAAACTCGATAAATTGCTGCGCCAGCGCTTTATCCTTGCTCCAGGTGGACACTACATAGCCCTTCACGCCGAGGAATGAGCTCATCGGTTTGCCGTTTGGCAGCTCGGGCAGCGGCGCGACGCCGTAGTTGATGCCTGCCGCTTCATAGGGCTGGAACGCCCACGGGCCGTTAATCACCGCCGCCGCTTTTTTCTCGGTAAACAGCGAATCGATGGCGTTCAGTCCGTTATCCCCGAGGATGCCGCCCGGCAGCAGGCCCTGGGTGAAGAAGCTTTTCAGGTAGGTCACGGCCTCGATGCTGCCCGGGGTGTTCAGGCCGATGTCGTGGGTGTTCAGCCCACCTTTGCCGTCCTTGCCGAAGATGTAGCCGCCCATCGGCGCAATCACGCCCCAGCTGTAGTAAACCTGGTCGAACTTCGCCAGCAGGCCGTACTGTTTGGCTTCGCGCTGCTTCTGCGAGAAGGTGCGGTACTCGTCGAGGGTTTTCAGCGGCGACGGCAGCAGATCCTTGTTGTAAATCAGCACCAGGGTTTCAATCGCTTTCGGAATGCCGTACACCACGTTGTTCTGAATAAACGCGGCCATTGCCGACGGGGTATACGCCGCCTGATGTGCTGCATCCACGGTGATTGGCGACAGCAGACCCTGCACCACGGCGCTGCCCAACTGGTCGTTCGGGATCACCAGCACATCGGGGCCGATACCGGCCGGGCCATCCAGGCGCAGCTTCTCAATCTGCTGAGCGAAAGGCATCTCCTGCACTTTAACTTCAACGTTATGCTGCTTCTGGAAATCGGCGATGGCGGTTTTAATACCGTCGGATTTCTTAATATCTTCCCAGACGGTGAGCTGCTGTGCGGCGTAGGTGGCCTGCGTGGCCATCAGAGCGGACAGTAACAGCGTGATGCTCGTTTTCAATTTCATTGCTGACCTCATGTGAAGGTATGACATTTTTATGTTTTATTGCTGAGTTCGCAGGTCGTTAGCCGGTGGAAGTCAGCCTGTAGAGCGAGAGGAACTACAACGTGTTGATGTCATACGCTACGCAAGAGCACCCGATCTCACCAGCCCATATTTATCAATGTGTGATCGACGTTACAGAAATCAAAATACCCGGTAGGGGGCTTACCATCAGGGGGTTATAGTCAACCCGCTTCCCACAACGGTTGAAGCGCTGAAGTGAAGATTTGTAATACGTAATACATTTAACCCTGAAAAACATTCCCGATGAGGATTCGCATGTCCAGCATCAGACTGAGAAGCGTGAGTAAGAAGTTCGGCGCAACCGAAACGCTGAAAAATATTCAACTGGATATCGAAGCAGGCGAATTTGCCGTATTCGTTGGCCCTTCCGGCTGCGGCAAATCCACCCTGCTGCGGCTGATTGCCGGGCTGGAGGAAGTCAGCGGCGGCGAGATCCTGATTGGCGATGAGATGGTCAACGACGTTGCCCCCGCCCATCGCGGTGTGGCGATGGTGTTTCAGTCCTACGCGCTTTATCCGCATATGACCGTGGCGGAAAACATGGGCTACGGCCTGAAGGTCAATCGCGTACCGAAAGAACAGATCCGCCACCAGGTGGAGATGGTGTCCAAAACGCTGCAGCTTTCCCACCTGCTGGACCGCAAACCGAAGCAGCTTTCCGGCGGGCAGCGCCAGCGCGTGGCCATTGGCCGTGCGATTGTGCGTAATCCGAAGGTGTTTATGTTCGATGAGCCGCTGTCAAACCTTGACGCCGAGCTGCGCGTGGAGATGCGCCTGCACATCGCCAAGCTGCATCAGGAACTGAAGACCACCATGGTCTATGTCACCCACGATCAGGTTGAGGCAATGACGCTGGCCGATAAGATTGTGGTGATGAACTACGGCAAGGTTGAACAGGTCGGCTCGCCGATGGCACTCTACTACAATCCGGTTAACCGCTTTGTGGCGAGCTTTATCGGCTCACCGAAGATGAATTTCCTGCCCGCCCAGGTCGTGGAGTGCAGCGCCAGCGGGCTGCTGGTCAGCATTAACGAAGGGCAAAACACCCTGGCGCTGCCTGCCCCGCAGCGGCAGCTGCAACCGGGCGAGGCGCTGACGCTGGGCATTCGGCCTGAGCATTTGCGCATCAACAGCGACGCCCCGCTGCAGCTGGATTTCCACTGTGAAGTGGTGGAGCGGCTGGGCAACAATACCTATCTGTTTGGTCAAAGTTACGGCCACGACGGCTTTAAAATGCTGCTGCCTGGCGATGTTTCCTTCCGTCCTTATCAGTCGCTGCGCCCGTCCTTCTACCCGCATCAATGCATGGTCTTCGACAGCGAAGGGCTGCGCATCAGCGCGGATCTTGAGATCCCGCAGGATCAGGCGGCGTAATGCTGGCGGTTGTTTTCTCTACCCGCCTTATCCGTTGAGTCACTCCTGGCTGCGTGTTTGTTCACTCAGCCTGAAGGGATTTAGCGCCAATAAAAAACCAGACCATGAGGGCTTCGGCACTTCTGCCGGGGCGTCATGGACTGGTCGCCTGCTTTGATTTTGATGTCTCCCTGTGCCGTGAACCCGCCATCGCCGCGTCATAACAGGCCCTTCCTGTCTTTTACCGTCAGAGGGTGTTTGATGATGATTCAAGCCGTTCACGCAGCTATTATTTGCGTAACATCTCAGAAACAAATTAAAAACACATAAAAAACATAAAAACTCAGACCTCATCAAAATATAACCACGTGCTCATCTTTCGTTCTAAAACCGCCGATACACTCCAATTATCAACTGAGCCTCACCCTACTTTTTATAACGACCTATAAATAAATCAGGAGATAAAATGGCGATCGCGATCAAGGATATCAGCGTTAAAGATATTCGTTTCCCAACGTCCAGAAACCTCGATGGTTCTGATGCGATGAATGCAATATCTGATTATTCCGCAACGTATGTCACCCTGATAACCGATCGGGAAGATTTAAAAGGCTACGGACTGACGTTTACTATTGGCCGGGGAAACGATCTCTGCGTCAGCGCAGTTAAATCATTAGCCGAATTATTTGTGATTGGCCGCACGCTGGAGGAAATTACCGCTAATTTCGGCCAGTTCTGGCACGAGCTGGTTTCCGGTGATTGTCAGCTGCGCTGGGTCGGTCCGGAAAAAGGCGTTATTCATTTAGCCACCGCGGCAATTATTAATGCGCTCTGGGATTTATGGGCGCGTTCGGAAAATAAAACCGTGTGGAAGCTGCTGGTGGATATGAAGCCGGAAGAGGTGGTGAAGTGCATCGATTTCACCTACATCACCGACGTGTTAACCCCGGAAGAGGCGCTGACCCTGCTGCGCCGCGTCGAGAGCGGCAAAGCGCAGCGCGAGCAGGAGATGTTTGAATACGGCTTCCCTGGCTATACCACCGCCGCGGGCTGGCTGGGCTACTCGGAAGAGAAGATGCGCCAGCTGGCACGCCAGGCGGTTGCCGATGGCTGGACGCACCTGAAGCAAAAAGTCGGAGCCGATCTGGAGCAGGACATGCGGCGTGCGGCCATTCTGCGTGAGGAGCTGGGCTGGGACCGCAAGCTGATGATGGACGCCAACCAGATTTGGGGCGTAGACCAGGCCATTGCGGCCATGCGCAAGCTGGCGCAGTTCGACCCGCTGTGGATTGAGGAGCCAACCAGCCCGGACGATATTCTCGGCCATGCGGCGATTAAGGCGAGAATCGGTGATATCGGCATTGCCACCGGCGAGCACGCCCACAACCGCGTGATGTTCAAACAGTTCTTCCAGGCCGGCGCGATGGACTTTTGCCAGCTCGATCCCGCCCGCCTCGGTGGGCTGAACGAGGTGCTGGCCGTGGTGCTGATGGCGGCGAAATTTGGCGTGCCGGTTTGCCCGCACGGCGGCGGCGTCGGCCTGTGCCAGTATTCGCTCAATATCGTGCTGTTCGATTATATTGCCGTTTCCGCCTCGCTGGAAAACCGGGTGCTGGAATATGTTGACCACTTACATGAAAACTTTGAAGAGCCTTTAGTGATTAAACGCGGAAGATATTATCCGCTACAGCAACCGGGCTACGGCGTGAAAATGAAACCTCAGACCTTACTGGATTATTCATGGCCTGACGGCCGCGAATGGTTAAATTAAAAACCTCTCATTATTAATCCTGTCAATTTTCTGCTATCCCGCCATGAAATAATGGCGGGATAGTCAGAATGCCTTATGACGTTATTATCGAAGAGACCGACTGCATAACACTCAACGTGGAAGCACTCCTATGAGTCAGACTGAAGATGATAAAGTTGTTAATTCGGCAGTACGTAAATCTATTATCCGCCTGCTGCCGTTTCTGGCATTAATGTATGTAATGGCTTATTTAGACCGTGCCAATATTGGTTTTGCCAAAGAGGCATTCCAGGTGGATACCGGTTTAAGTAATGCCGCCTACGCGTTTGGTGCCGGGGTGTTTTTTATCGGCTATGCGCTGTTCGAGGTGCCCAGCAACATTCTGCTGTATAAAGTCGGTGCCCGGGTCTGGCTTTCCCGCATTATGGTGACCTGGGGGCTGATCTCTGCGGCGATGATGTTCGCCCACGACGAGAAAACCTTTATCATCCTGCGTTTCTTCCTCGGCGCATCGGAAGCCGGTTTTATGCCGGGCGTGATGCTCTATCTCACCTTCTGGTTCCCCCTGAACGTTCGCGCCAAGGTCGCCGGTTATTTCTGGTTTGGTCCGCCGATCGCCTTTATTCTCGGCGGCCCGGCATCCGGCGCGCTGTTAACCATCCACGGTATGTGGGGCTTGCACAACTGGCAGCTGATGTTCCTGGTTGAGGGATTACTGGCGGCGTTCGTTGGCGTGGTAGCTTATTTCTATCTGGACGATAAGCCTGCCGATCGGCGCTGTAAGTTCCTTAACGAAGAGGAGAAGCAGGCCCTCAGTCGGGTAATTGAAAAAGAAGAGAAGGCCAAGGTGAACCACGGCCCGCAGGGTATCCTGAAAGCCCTGTGCGATCCGCGCGTGCTCTATCTGTGCATGATCTGCTTTACCATCCAGGTGGGTTCCTACGGGATTGCGTTCTTCCTGCCTTCGCAGGTGGCGGCCCTTTCCGGCCAGAAAGTCGGCTTTATCGTCGGCGTGCTGTCCGGTATTCCCTGGCTTTGCGCTCTGTTTGCGGCCTGGTATATTCCGCACCTGTCGACGAAGCGCAAAGAAAGGCGCTGGATAGGCACCATTACCCTGCTGTGCGGCGGCCTTGGCGTGGCGCTGTCGGGGATGTTAGCGGCAACGCCGGTCTGGGCATTTATCGTGCTGTGCATCGGCTGCGCGGGCCTGCTGGCGGTGCAGCCGATCTACTGGACCTTCCCCACCAGCTATCTGGGCGGTGCGGCGGCGGCATCAGGAATTGCACTGATTAACTCGCTGGGCAATCTGGGTGGTTTCGTTGCGCCAAATATCCGCGTGTGGGCCGAAAACACCTTCAATTCTCCGGCGGCGGGGCTGTATCTGCTGGGTGCAATCGCCATTGTCGGTGCGCTGATGCTGTCCGGGGTGTTCCGCATCGGCATCCGCCGCGATCTGGACAGCCCGGCACCGGATATTCAGCGGAATGCGCCAGCGGAAAACAGTGCGACGCTGACTTCGGGCTCGCTGAAGTAACGGAGGCTTAATGATGTTAAAAACCACGCTATTAAATTATTAATATGCGTGGTTATTTTATTCTTGACCGCATAGGGATCTAATTGATCTGTGCCAACGTCAAACTCACTGTGCCAGAATAAAATGCAGAGTTTACCAGTCTATAAGGATATACAGATGCCAATCCCTGCTTACATGTGGCTTAAGGATGACGGTGGCGCGGACATAAAAGGTTCTGTTGATGTTCAGGCTCGTAATAGAAGCATTGAGATAATTGGATTATCGCATGGTTTGTCACTACCGGTTGATCCTGCAAACGGAAAAATTACGGGGCCTCGCCAGCATTCGTCCATGTTCGTTGAAAAGGAAATTGACAGCTCGTCGCCTTATCTGCAACGTGCCGTGGCGACTGGACAGACGTTGAAAAGTGCCGAAATTCGCTTTTATCAGATCAATTATGCCGGTCAGGAAGTTTGTTATTACATCATCATATTGGAAAATGTAAAAGTTACGGGGGTCAATACCTCTGTACCAAATGTTAAGACATCTAGCTCACAGCTAAATCATATTGAAAATGTCAGCCTTCAGTATGAGAAAATCACCTGGCGTTATGTTGATGGTAATGTGCAGTTTTCTGATGCCTGGAATGAACGGTCTACTGCTGGTTAAAAGGTGCAATGCGCCGCTTTTATGGGCGCATTTTTTTATCTAAATGCCGTTGTTTACAGATAGTTGAAAATGCTTTTGTTAAAAACAAATAAAGTGGTATTGTCAATGTCATCGTAAGTAAAAAGTTTAGATAAAAGTAAACATTATCAATATCTTCAGCGGAAGAGCTGTCGTTGATGAGAGCTGAAATCTTGTCAGCAGTTTTTAAGCTTACTATGTCATAGAAATATGGTGAGGATAACCGCCCAACAATTAATAGGGTAATTATAAAAATAGCAATTTTAACTATCCTGCGAAGCATGGTTTTCATCTATATCACCACTTCAATTTGCCCGTAGGCCTGCATATTTTTCATGCATGTCACGGGGATCTTACTGGTTCTCAATAGTGCATTTCTGAGCGTCGCATAATCACTATCATGACAAAGAGTTATACAACCGTTAGATATTCTACCAGGGTGTAATCTGAAGTTTCCTCTCCAGACATTATCAAGCCACCTTCCGTCATTAACGTTACCCCAGGAATCAGGAAACAGAGCAAACCACTCGCTGTGCTTAAAACTTGCACCATATAGATAGTGGTTGATCATATCTCGACTAACTTCATTCACCCGTGAGTAAGAAATAAGCCTTCCTTGTGGCCTGTCTACAATCCAATATCTTCCTGGCGGTACAGGTCTTTGAGAGGGTAGTTTTGAACAACTGACCTGGTTTATACAGGAGCCATTTCCTGAGAAAGCCATAAATACGCCAACGCCTGGGACTATCAGTGGGGCTATGTCTGCTCCATTAAGTATGAATTTTCCGTATAAAGACATTGAAACTCCTTGTGATTTTTAAATCTGTTCATATTAACGCCAATGACATTTCTATAGATTGAACCAGAGCAAGGAATTTTCCATTTCTTTTCTTTCGCTACAACCTCATACAGTTTAAAAACGGATTTTTATTTTACAGAAGCGTTGTAAAACTATATCCGCGCAATGCATGTTTTTTTGAGAATCAATAAATGGCTTATTGTGCCTGGATAGTGGACAGGAAAATACTCAGCATGTGTATCAGGTGGCCGAATAGCTGGGAGAAAACCATGAGAATCGTATCCATCTTTAAAAATGGCAACATCCGTACAATACGACTGCCGCGTGACCTTGATTTCGAGGGCGTCAGCGAGCTTGAAATTATCCGGGAAGGAGACAGCATCATTCTGCGCCCGATCGGACCCGGCTGGGGTTCTTTCGCTCAGCTCGAAAAGGCCGATGCTGATTTTTTGGCGGAGCGTGGTGAGGTTGTGGACGACGAAGGACGGTTTGATCTGTGAACAAGATTTACAGACTGGGAAACATAACCCGGATATGCGCTGCTCGGACGAAGATTGCCATTAAAATACCCCGCACGATGCGGGGTATTTTTTTAACCCGGCCGGAACACTTTCGATTTCCGCTCCGGCCAGGCAAAATAATCAGCGAGGCGTATGCTGAGGCACGCGCAACGCTGCTTCCGACCAGCACTGCTGCATTTTGTCCGTTGCCGCCTGGAAGCGCTGCGTCCACTGCTGCAAATATTCCGACCGCTCTTTTTGCTGACGCTCGCGGGTGGACGGATCGCTGCTGAAGGTGCCCCACTGGCTCTGCACTGCCTTACTCTCACTGGTCAGGCTGTCCGTTTCGGCACGGCACTGCGGAATAACGATGTTGTCAAAATCAGCCACCGACACACCGTAATCCCGGTAGATACTTAACATGCGATAGCGGTCATCGCTGCCGTCGGCATAATTTTTAGCGTCATTATACACTTTCATATCCAGCGCCGAGCTGCTGCGGAAATCCATCCCAATCGGCTCAAGCACCGCTGATGTCGCTGTTAAATGGTAAGTTTTCACCTCACCGGCGGCGGAAGGTGCTGCACTGGTCTGCGCATTCACCACCGGCTGTTGCTGGCTGGCGCTCGCCGCTACGCCGGTGCGGCAGTCATACAGATTGGCATCAAATCTTGGCTTCATGCTGCCTTTCACCGAGGTGAAGATAAAGCTGAGGAACCCGTTGGCCTCGCTTTTGCGGTAGAAGGAGGTGGTGCCGTCCTGCTCCTGCTTAACGTTCATAAACTCCTTGCCGCGCGGTGAAATAAATTCACTGTTCATATCACCCAGCCCGTAAAAACGATCGAAGTGGATGATAAAGCTGTCGCCGTTATCGGTGACGCGCAGCCGGTTTGGCTGGGTTTTCTGGTTGGTGATGTACTGATCGATTGCGTCTTTACTGTAGGTGACCTGCACCTGGCAGGAGCGTTCTACTGACGCCTGGCCCGAACTCGCTACGGGCGCTGGACGCTGAGCAACGGGTGCGGCCTGTGGTTCGGGCGCGACCGCTGCCGGTGCAGCAAACTGAGGCTGGCTGCCGGAAACCGCCGCCGACTGTGCGCTGCCGCCGACGATCGCATTCAGGTCGTTCACGCGGTTCACGTAGGCGTTTTGCAGCTCGGTGAATGACGTGGATTTATTGCGAACCTCTTTTAACCACGCCAGCTGCGATTTTCTGATGGCAGCTTTATTGTCCGGGTCCTGCTTAATGGCCTGGCCATATAAGCCGCTCACCTTATCGTCCAGCGCGGACAGCGCCGGGGTGGAACAGATGGTTTGTTCAACGTAGCCGCTGGCTTTATTACAGTCGAAACCGGCAGCGAAAGACGCTGAACTAGAAATAACACTCGTAACGGCTAATGCAGCGAGACTCAATTTCTTATTCATGTAAAGTCCGATTAATATTGTTGTGCTGGCGAAGCGTTATTTTCCAACAGATTCACCATCTGATTTGTTGGAAGACTTATTATTTATACTGACTGGTTTAATGCTGCCTTGCCTTTGGGGATGTGATTTATATCTTTTTAATTCTGTGACTTACGTGAAGATTGCGCTGCTGGACTCTACCATCAGAACACGCCCGCGATTGTATAGTATGCCCGCGTTGCCCCGCCAGATAATTTTACTGAAACGGGTTCTGATCCGGTTGGCGGTCTCACTTTAATAATAAATAGACTTAACGGTAATGACCGAAAACGTATCGGGTGAAAAGGTTTTAATGATTCACCATCACGCAGATAAATAATCAATGCGGGTAGCTAATCCCTTAAGTGGAATATCAATTGATGCAGTAGTTTCTGGTTTCGACCTGCGAGTGATTAATCCGACCAATCCTGGGCACTAAATTGTTAAACGATCAATCCGGAATGCTCATGTTCGCGCTGGGCTATGTCACCCGATCGGTCAGTCCCAGGTTTGGTTCCTGTACCGTCCATTCCCCTCCCCGGCATAATGACCCCGATCACAGAAATCATTTCTGCATTTTGTAATCGATTACTTTTGATCGTAGTTTGTAATCGATTACTTATTAATAACAGGATGAAAATTGATGAAAAATTTGATGGCAACGGTGGGGCTTTTGGCGGCTCTGGGCACGGCGTCGGGCTTTGTTTCAGCGGCGCAGGTGGATGATGAAATCGCGCTGCAAATGTATACGCTGCGCAATGTCGGCACGCCTGCTGAGCAGTTCGCGATGGCGCACAAGGCGGGATTTAAGCACGTGGAGCTGGTCGGCACGCACAATCTGAATGCCGCACAGCTGAAGGCGCTGCTGGAGAAAAACCAGCTGACGGTCACCTCTTCACACGTCCAGCTGAAGGCGCTGGAGCAGGACTATCAGCAAACCGTGGCCTTTAACAAAGCGGTAGGCAACAGCACCATCGTGGTGCCGTGGATTGAACCGCAGGATCGCCCTGACAGCACCCAGGGCTGGATCGACTATGCGCAAAGGCTGGATAAACTGGGCGCGAAGCTGCACAAGGACGGCATCCAGCTGGGCTACCACAACCATAATTTTGAAATGAAGAAGTACGACGGCGTCACCGCGCTGGACATCATCTTTAAGCACTCGCAGCCCGCCAACCTGAAGCTGGAAATGGACGCGGCGTGGGTATCACGCGGCGGTCAGGACCCCGCACGTATTCTGAAAGAGTATCCGGGCCGCGTGTTTGCTATTCACGCCAAGGATAATGCCTCGATCGGCATCCGCGATGACGAAATGAACTTTGCGCCGCTGGGCGAAGGTCTGCTGGACTGGAAAACGATTCTGCCCGCCGCGAAGGCCAGCGGCGTGAAGTGGTTTATCATCGAACATGATAAGCCGAAGGATGCCTGGAGCATCATCACCACCTCGCTGAAAAATCTGCGCGCCGCACTGGAAAGCCTGCCGAGATAACCGCAGCAGAGCGGCACCGGAAAGGGTGCCGCTCGCCGTAGGAACCCGGAGCTGCACCACAGCCTCGATTTTTGGGAATCAGACGCCTCACGGGCTGATGCCCAGCCCGTGAGCCCAACCCATCAGTCGGCGATGCGGATAACGATCTTGCCAAACGCACCGCGTGACAGGTGTTCAAAGGCCTTCACCGCATCACGAAAGTCGTAGACCTGCTCAATCACCGGCTTGATGTTGTGCTCGGTGAGGAAAGGGTTCATGCGGTCAAACGATGAACGCGGCGCTACCGCGATACCCCGGATCGTGGTCTGGCGGAAAATCACCGGCATCAGGTCCAGCTGCGATGTCTGCCCGGTCAGAAAGCCGACCTGAGCGATGGTCCCGGCAACCTTCGTGGCGGCCACCGACTGGTTAATCCCGTTCCCCCCGGCGACGTCGATAGTGATATCAACCCCTTTACCGTCGGTCAGCGCCAGCACGGCGTTATGCCAGTCCGGCGTGGTTTTATAGTTAATCCCTTCATCGGCACCCAGCCGTTTAATCCGATCCAGATTGGCATCACTGCTGGAGGTGGCGATAACGCGTGCGCCATACGCATGCGCAATCTGCGCTGCAAAAACGGAGACACCGCCGGTTCCCTGTACCAGCACCGTCTGGCCCGGTTGCAGGTTGCCGATATCTATCAGCGAATACCATGCTGTCAGTGCGGCAATCGGCAGCGTTGAGGCTTCCTCATCACTCATCGTGTCAGGGGCTTTCACCGCGCTATCCTGGTGAATAATCATATACTCGGCCAGGCCGCCCGGCAGCGGCATTCCAAGGCACCAGTCCGGCTCATCCGCCGCGGGTTTGCCGTCCAGCCAGCGCGAATAGAGGTGTGAATTAACCCGTTCGCCGACGGTGAAGCGGTTGACGCCCTCACCCACTGCCACGACGGTTCCCGAGGCGTCGGACACCGGGATCAGCGGTTTAGGAACCCGGTGTGGTTCATAGAATCCGTCCACGATCGCCTTATCCCGGAAGTTGAGGGAAACCGCCCCCACCTTCACCAGCAGTTCGCCCGGACCCGGCGTTGGCGTTGCCACCTCGGCGAGCTGTAAATTCTCAAGGCCAAAATCTTTCAGTAACCATGCTTTCATTGCTGTGTCTCCACGGTATGCGTTAAGTGGCGGCCATCATAAAAATTGCGCGCGGCGGGAAAAAGCCGTGGAAAAGCACTTCACTGTTATTGCAGGGGAAACAATCCGCCAGGGTATACTTCGCTGTATTGATACCCGGTGGGTGAACGATTTCAGTGGAGAAACCATGCGCGCTAACATGCTGGAACTGATGGCGATTTATGTTCAGGTTGTTGAACTGCGTAGCTTCACCCGTGCGGCGGATGCCCTGCAACTGCACCGCCCGGCGGTGAGTAAATCGGTACAACAGCTGGAAGACGATCTGGGGGTAAAGCTGCTGCATCGCACCACGCGCAGCCTGAGCATGACGGTAGAGGGTGAGGAAATTTATCAGCGTGCTAAAGGGCTGCTGGCCGACGTCGGCGAGATGATGGCCTCGGTGTCGACGGATAAACCGCCGCGCGGCCGTCTGCGGATTGATGCGCCGCTGGCGCTGACCCACGCCATCCTCGTTCCCGCACTGGACGAATTCCAGGCGCTGTACCCACAGATTGAAATCGTGCTGACGGCATCCGATCGCCTGACGGATTTTATTGCGGAAGGTATCGACTGCGTTATCCGGCTGGGCGAACTGAAAGACTCCAGCCTGGTCTCGCGCCACGTTGGCAGCGTAGCGATGGCGACCTGTGCCGCACCGTCGTATCTGGAAAAGTACGGAACACCGCAGACGCCCGACGATCTTGCCAGGCATAAAGCGGTAAATTTTTTCAGCGAGCACAGCCGGGAAATCATGGAGTGGAAGTTCACGGTCAACGGAGAAACGGTTTCACGACGCCCGGCCAGCAGCATGCTGGTTAACAATTCCGATGTGCTGCTGTCCTGCGGGCTGTCCGGCTTGGGGATGCTGCACGCATTACGCGCCGCGCTGGAACCGCATATTCAGGCCGGAAGGCTGACCGAGGTGCTGGCGGAGTACTCCACCGTTGCCAAGCCCGTCTCGGTTCTGTATCCCGATCGCCGCTATTTATCCCCGAAGGTTCGCGTCTTTATCGACTGGTTTAGCGCGATGTTCGCCCGCCAGCACCCGCGTTAACCGCGCACTCTTTTTCACTCACTCCCGCGTTATTTTTACGATATGATTGCCGCCGGTCGTTAAGAACGATAACTATTTTCATTCACATATTCCGTCTCTTTATCATCTCCGCAGAATATGCGGTTGTTGGGAAGCCACTTTGTCAGCGTTTGAGCGTTACTACACCGAACTGTTCCGCTTCCTGAGCGGCAAACTGCGGGACAAACACCTCGCGGAAGAGCTGACCCAGGAGACATTCAGCCGCGCGCTGGCCTCCCCGGAACAGGTTTCCTCGCACCGCGGCCTGCTTTACCATATCGCCAGAAACCTGCTGGTCGATCGCTATCGTCTGCATAAACAACATGAAGATGCGCCGGATGTGGACGCTGACGAACTGCCGGCACCGGGTCACGAGCAGCCCGAAAGCCTGCTGGAGAACCAGCAGTACATCGACCATATCGTTGCCGCCATTGAGCAACTGCCACCGCGCTGCCGCGAGGCGTTTATCCGTCATCGCATTGATGGCCAGTCGCAGAGTGAAGTCGCTGCCAGCATGGGTATTTCAATCAATATGGTGGAAAAACACATTATCCGCGCCATGCTGGCCTGCCGCGCCAGCCGTGAGAGCTGGCGGGATGAACCAACAGGGAAGCCACAATGATGACGCAGGATAAGCAGGCCATTGCCGAACAGGCGATCCGCTGGCTGCTTCGCCAGCAGGAGGGCATGACCCGGGCCGAGCAGGACGCCTTTCAGCGCTGGCTGCAAACCCCGGCACACCGGGCGGAGTATCAGGATCTCTCCGGACTGTGGCAGCAAACGGCGGCCATCCCCGCCGACGCGGTCAGTCATCTGCGCCCTGGGCCGGTTCGCCGCCGCGTCTGGCGGCCGCTGGCGTTCGGCTGTGCGCTGTTGATGCTGGCTGCGGTGCTGTGGCTGCCGCTGCGCGGTGAGTTCGCCGCCCCGGTTTACACTGCCAGCTGGCAGACCGGTCGCGGCGAGATGCGCACCGTCGATCTGCCCGACGGCAGTAAAGTTTCGCTGGATGCCGGAACGCAGCTGACCGTGCGCTATTACCCCGGCCGCCGGGAAGTGGAGATGCCGCAGGGGCAGGCCTTCTTCCAGGTGGAACATAACCCGCAGCAGCCCTTTGCGGTGTTCAGCGGCCCGTCACGGGTGACCGTGGTCGGCACCGAATTCAGCGTGCGCTACCTGCCGCACACCATGAGCGGTGACGGCACCGATGTGGCGGTCCGCAGCGGTGCGGTGCGCGTTGGCCCGCGCGGCCGCTGGCAAAATGGCTGGTGGCGAGCGATGCAGCATCTGCATTTGCCGCAGGCCAGCTCGCATCTGGCCGTGCTGCACGCTTCCGAACGTGCTACAGGTGATGCCGAAGGGCGACTGATCGCACGTACCACCCTGCCCGCCGACAGCATTGCCGCCTGGCGCGATGACCGCATCGTGCTGGACAATACGCGGCTGGATATGGCGCTGGCGGAATTTGCCCGCTATGGCGATGTGTCGATCAAACCGGGATCGTCCGACGTTGCCGCGCTGAGAGTAAGCGGAAGCTTTGATACCGACCGCGCCGAAAGCTTTGCGAAATCGCTGCCGCTGGTGCTGCCGGTGAAAATTAAAACCGTTAAAAATCAGATAACTATCGTTTCATCTGTCGCTGAACGAAAAAATAATTAAAAACGACGTCAGGATTTCGCATCGCGCTGCGTCTTCAGAAGAGAATGATTATTATTCTTCTTAAATCTGGGGATCATGAATGGCCGTTTTTTCTGCTTTACGCGCGTTTCGTACACAGCACCTCGCCGTGGTTATTGCCGCCGCGCTGCCGGTATCCGGCGCTTATGCGGCGGCAACCCTCGCCGTTTCGCTGCCTGCGCAGCCGCTGTCAACGTCACTGAACCAGCTGGCCAGGCAGGCTGGCGTGCAGCTTATCGCCGCACCAGCCTCTCTTGACGGGAAAACCGCTCCGGCGGTATCGGGCCCGATGAGCCTTGAACAGGCGCTGGGACAGCTGCTGGCCGGCAGCGGGCTGGAGTGGAAACTGATCGGCGGCACCGTTTCCGTCACCCCTTCCGCCTCAACCGACGGTACGCTGACCGTGACCGCCAGCCTCAGTAACGCTGCCGCCGTGCCGCAGCAGACTCTGACTGCCACCAAAACCGATACCCCGCTGATTGAAGTGCCGCAGTCGGTTTCAGTGATCACCCGCGAGCAGCTGGATCGCCAGAACGTGCAGACCGTCACCGAGGCACTGCGCTACGTGCCGGGCGTAAAAACCGAAACCTACGGCGTCGATCCCAAGGGCTACGACTGGATTTATATTCGTGGCTTTAACGCCCTGACCACCAATGACTATCGCGACGGCCTGCGCCAGCTGAACAACAGCTACAGCTATTTCCGCACCGAGCCGTACGCGCTGGAACGTATTGATATCGTCCGTGGCCCCTCTTCCACCCTGTTCGGACTGGGTGACGCGGGCGGGATCGTGAATCGCGTCAGCAAAATGCCGGACGCGCGCGGCGTGCATGAAGTGGAAGTGCAGCTGGGGAATTTCAACCGTCGCCAGGCGCAGTTTGATATGAGCGACAAGCTGGACGAGGACGGCGAGTGGCTGTACCGCTTGGTCGGCCTGGCTCGCGACAGCGACACCCAGTTCCAGTATCGCGACGGGCCACACGTGGAAGACAACCGCGTGTATCTGGCGCCCACTCTTAGCTGGATACCGTCGGCGGACACCAGCCTGACCCTGCGCGCCGACTATCTGCGCGACACATCCGGCGGCACCATTGCCGTACTCACCACGCCGGGCGGCAAAGCCACCGACACCCTGCTGGGTGACTACAGCTACAACCGCTTCCGCCAGGAGCAGTACAGCGTTGGCTACGAATTCAGCCAGCAGCTGGCTGAGAGCGTTAAGTTCCGCCAGAACCTGCGCTACGGCCAGACCGATACGATCTTAAACAACCTGCTGCCGGGCAGTCCTGACTTCACCACCAACACCCTGTCGCGCAACGCGATTCGTTTTGATGAGCACATGAAGGCCTTCAATGTCGATAACCAGCTGCAGATGGATTTCAACACCGCGTCCGTCGCGCACACGCTGCTGGCCGGCGTGGACTATAGCTGGCTGGACGGCAACGCCAAGCGTTTTGGTGCCGTTGCCCCGGCGCTGAGTCTCACCAATCCGGTGTACGGGCTGAATATTGCCGACCCGACCTATGCGCTCAACAATAACGATCAGACCACCGCACAGCTGGGCATGTATGTACAGGATCAGATCCACCTGACGGACCAGTGGCTGTTAACGCTGGGCGGTCGCCATGACGATATCAGCATGCGCACGCAGAATAACCTGACCGGCAACACCTCCTGGATCGATAAAGACGCCTGGACCGGCCGCGCGGGGCTGACGTATCTGGTCGGCAACGGCCTGGCACCGTACATCAGCTACGCCGAATCGTTTATCCCCAACAGCGGCACCGACAGCCAGAACCGCACCTTCGATCCCAGCAAAGCGCACCAGTACGAAGTGGGGGTGAAATACCAGCCGGACAGCAACCTGCTGATGACCCTGGCGGCGTTTGAAATCACCAAGTCCAACGTGCTGACCAATGAGCTGGTTGACGGAAGGGCTACCGGCTATCAGGTCGCCTCCGGCGAAGTGCGTTCCCGCGGTATTGAGTGGGAAACCCAGGCGAAGCTGACGGATAACCTTGATGCGCTGGCGTCATACAGCTGGACCGACACCGAAATCACCAAAAGCAACAACGGTGACGAAGGCAAGCAGCAGGCTAACGTGCCGAAAAACATGGCCTCCGCGTGGCTCAACTATGGCTTCCATCAGGGGTTGTTTGACGGGCTGATGCTGAGCACCGGGGTGCGCTACGTCGGCAGCATGTACGGCGATAACGCCAACACCATCCAGGTGAAAAATTTCACCCTGATGGATGCCGGTGCGAAATACCAGGTGAACAAAAATATCCAGGTTGGCGTGAACGTGCAGAACCTGTTCGACCGCCACTACGTGGGGACCTGCGACGGTGATACCAGCTGCTACCCGGGCCAGGAGCGTACCTTCATTGGCTCGCTGAAACTGAACTTCTGATGCCGGAGTTCAGCCGCCGTCACTGTCTGAAAATGCTGGTGATGCTGCCGCTGGCGGCGCGTGCGGGTCTGCCGACGGTGGACCCGCAGCGTATCGTGGCGATTAACTGGGCGGCGGCGGAAACGCTGCTCAGTATCGGCATCACGCCGCTGGCGATTTCCGATACCGGCTATTTTCGACGCCGCATCCCGCAGCCTGTGCTGCCTGCCGGCGTACAGGACATCGGGCCGTTCTGGGAACCGAATATGGAACTGCTCGATGCCCTGCGCCCTTCGCTGATTATCAGCGATGTGCTTTCTGCACCGGTGATGGCAAAAATGGCGGCTATCGCGCCGCTGGAAACGGTATCGGGCTGGTATGCCTCGGGCGATCTGTGGCAGGCGCTGCACAGCTGGACGCAACAAACCGGGCGGCGGCTGGGCGCGGATGCTGCGGCCGCGCGCTGGCTGCAGCAGGTGCAGGTAACCATGCGCGAACTGTACCTGCGGCTTGAGTCACGCCGTTCGGCACGGGTACTGGTAATGGTGCTGGATCAGGACGGTAAGCACGCCACAGTCTACGGCAGCGGCAGCCTGGCGGATGCGGTTATCCGCCAGCTTGGCCTGCGTAACGCCTGGCAAAAAGCGGTCAACGCCGCCCGTATTGCCCGCGTACGCATTGAGGAACTGGCGGATCTGCCCTGCGATCGGCTGTTCTATACCGAATTACCCACCGCGATGACGCGGCTGATTCGAAGCAGGCAGCCCGACGGCCTGTGGCAGCAGTTACCCTTGTTTAAAAGTGACCGCGTCACGCATCTGGAGAGTTTTTTCCCGTTCGGCGGCCTCGCCACCGGGCTGGCGCTGGCCGGAGTGATAACCCGGGCGCTGGAGGCGGAGCAATGAAATCGACGACCGCCGCCGTTATTCTGCTTCTCTGTTTCACCGCCGCGCTGGCCTGCGTGGCAATGAACTATTTCGCGCTGGTGGCACGCTATCCGACAACGCTTGCTGCCCTGTTACTGGACCAGAGCTTCCTGCCGCGCGTTGCGGTCAGCCTGCTGTGCGGCGCGGGCCTGGCGCTGGCCGGACTGCTGTTTCAGCAGGTGCTGCAAAACCCGCTGGCGGAACCGGGTACGCTCGGCGTGGCCGCCGGGGCAAATCTGGCGATGTCGGCCGCGCTGGTCTTCGCGCCCGGCCTGCTGGCGCTGGGCCTGCCCGTTCTGGCGCTGTGCGGCTCGGCGCTCGCCGTTTTGCTGCTGATCAAGCTCACCTCCGGCCGCCGTTTTGCCCCGCTCAGCGTGATTCTGGTGGGGATGGTGCTGAGCCTGTACGGCAATGCGCTCAATACCCTGCTGGTGCTGTTTAATCATGATTATCTGAGCGACCTGTTCAGCTGGCAGGCCGGTGCGTTAACCCAGAGCGGCTGGCGCAGCGGCATCCTGCTGGCGATCGCACTGTGCGCTGCCCTGCTAATCAGCCTGCTGCTGGTCAGGCCGCTGGCCGTGCTCAGCCTGTCGGAACAGCAGGCCAGCGCGCTGGGGATCTCGGTGGTGAAGGTGCGCATTGCGGCGCTGAGCGTGGCGGTGGCGATCGGCGCCATTATCACCAGCCAGGTGGGGATTATCGGTTTTATCGGCCTGGCCGCCCCGGCCATCGTCAGGGCCAGCGGCATCCGCCGTTTTCTGCCTCAGCTGATCGTCACGGTGCTGACCGGTGCGGTGATGCTGACGCTGGTCGATCAGCTGGCCCTGCGCTTTTCCCCCGCCGCCGGGGATATTCCGGCGGGGGCGGTCACCGCGCTGCTCAGTACGCCGCTGCTGCTGGTGCTGCTGTTACGCCAGCGGGTGACGGGTTCACCGACTGTGCAGCCTGCCGCCCCGGCGGTCGCCGGTTTTAAAACCCGCCAGCTGGGCATTCTGCTGCTGCTGTTAGCGCTGGCGCTGCCCGCCTCGCTGTGGCTGAACCGGGAACCGCCGGGCGCGCTGAGCTCACATCTGCTGGCCTGGCGCTGGCCGAGAATGACCGGCGCGCTCTGTGCCGGCATGATGCTGGCCTGTGCGGGCGTACTGATCCAGCGGCTCACGGGCAATGTGATGGCCAGCCCCGAGCTGACCGGCATCAGCAGCGGTGCCGCGCTGGCGGTATTACTGACCGTGCTGTTCACGCCGTTGCCGATGACCTTTATGCTGCCCTCGGCAATCGTGGGCAGCCTGCTGGCGATGCTGCTGCTGTTCCTGTTTGGGGCTCGCAGCCGGTTTAATCCGCAGAAGGTGGTGCTGATCGGCCTGAGCCTGACCAGTCTGGCCGGGGCGCTGAATACGATCCTGATGCTGAGCGGCGATCCGCGTGCGCTGATGCTGCTGAACTGGAGCACCGGTTCAACCGCCGGGATTAATGCGGACATGGCCGTTGAAGCCCTGATCGCCGCCGCCGTGCTGTGCCCGCTGGCGCTGGTGATGCAGCGCTGGCTCCAGCTGTTAGGCCTGGGGCAGCTCACCGCACAGTCGCTGGGTATCCATTTACCGCGCACCAACCTGCTGGTGCTGTTGCTGATATCCCTGCTCACCGCCGCCGGAACGCTGCTGGTGGGGCCGTTAAGTTTTATCGGCCTGCTGGCTCCGCAGTGCGCCAGATCGCTGGGGGCGCGGGCTCTGCGCCATCAGCTTTGCGCCGCTGCGCTGATTGGCGGAACGCTGATGGTGCTGGCCGACTGGCTGGGGCGCAATATTGCCTGGCCCTGGCCGGTTTCCGCCGGGCTGCTCACTGCGTTTATCGGCGCGCCCTGGTTTTTATGGCAGTTTTCCAGGAAGTCCAGCCGCTAGGCTTTTTTGAAATAGTGATCGGTGAGGATTTCCGCGCCGTCATCGATCGCTTTCAGAATCAGCTTCTCACAGGTTTCAGCATCACCCGCCTCTAACGCTTCCAGCAAATGGTCGTAGTTGTGGTGCCCCTGCGCCATCTCCGTTGACTGCGGGTAGAGATAGTTAAAGCAGGGACCAATCTGTACCCACAGCTGCTCGATGATCGCTTCCAGCGCTGGCATCTTCGCATAGCCGTAAAGCGTAAAACGAAATGCACGGTTGGCTTCCAGCGCCATTTCAACGTCACCGCTCAGTTTGGCCTGCATAAAGCGCGCACAGAGTTTTTTTAGCGCCGTCAGCTGTTTTTTCGTCACGGCCGTCGCGGCAGACCTCACCGCTAAACCTTCAAGCTGCTTACGGATCAGCGTGATCTCCTGATAGCGTTGCAGCGTGATTTCCGGCACCAGAAACGCCGCCGCGGGCGTGGCGTCCAGCGCGCCCGCAGAAACCAGACGCAGCAGCGCTTCGCGCACCGGCGTGATGCTGGTACCCAGCTGTGCCGCCAGATCGCGGGTCACCAGCCTGGCACCCGGCTTGAGTTTCCCCACAATCAGTGCGCTGCGCAGCGTGGATTCCACCTGCGCGGTGAGACTCAGTCGCTGCGCTTTTTCCATCTCAATCATGCTTTTTAGTCCTTTCCCGGATATCGCAAATGGTTATTTAATTTTAATGTTTTATTGCTATTCAGCCTGACTATAGGATATATCATGTATTACAAAAACACAGCATTGTCCTCACAGTATTCACTCTTTTCACTACCTTGCCGATGGCAATTTGGGAAAACGTTATGAGACTACCTGCAGTGAAGTTTGCCACTACCGCATTGCTTATTGCTCTGCTGCCTGCCGGCGTGCAGGCGACGGAGATTACCATTGGCCAGGCGGCCTCCGCCACGGCAATGGACCCCGGCTTTCTGAAAGAATCCGCCACCCTCGTGGATAATATTTTCGATACTCTGGTGCGCCGCGGTGACGATATGTCGCTACAGCCGGGCCTGGCTACCGAATGGAAAGCGGTGGACGCCACCACGTGGCTGTTTACCCTGCGCCCGGGCGTGAAGTTTACCGACGGCGAGCCGGTGAATGCCGAAGCGGTAAAATTCTCCATCGACCGTATTCTCGACCCGGCAAACCACGCCCCGACCATCTCCTACATCCGCACGATTAAATCCGTTGAGACGGTCGGCGACAATCAGGTTCGCATCATCACCAACGGCCCGGACCCGCTGCTGCCAACGCGGATGAGCCGCTATCCGGCCTATATCGTCCCGCCTGCCTACGTGAAAAAAGTGGGTGCCAGCGAGTTTGCCCGCAAGCCCGTTGGCAGCGGTGCCTACAAGCTGGAAAGCTTTATCCCGGATGAAAAAGTGGTGATGGTCGCCAATGACGCCTACTGGCGCGGCAAGCCGGCTATCGATCAGGTCACCTGGCGTCCAATCCCGGAAGCCACCGCGCGCCTGACTGCGCTGCTGACCAGCGAAGTTCAGCTGATTGAGAACGTGCCTGCCGACCTGGTTCCGGCGCTGAAAAACCGCCCGAACGTGCAGCTGGAGCAGGTGAAAGGCGGCGGCCTGACCATCTATCTGGGCCTGAAAGATGAGGAAAAACCGCTTAACGACGTGCGCGTTCGCCAGGCACTGTCGCTGGCGCTGAACCGCCAGGCCTATACCCAGCAGTTGCTGCACGGATTTGGCACACCGACCGGCACCACCGCCGGTGCCAATGACTTTGGCTATCTGCCGGTTCCTGCCACCGTACAGGACGTGGCGAAAGCCAGGTCCCTGCTGGCGGAAGCGGGTTACCCGAACGGCTTCACTCTGCGCTTCCAGGCACCGCGGCGCTATATCGCCAGCGCCGATGTTGCCCAGGCCATCGTGCAGGATCTGGCGGCCATCGGCGTGAAAGCCCAGCTGGAAGTGCCGGAATGGTCGGTCTACACCCAGCAGGTCGCGGCGCAGAAACAGGCGCCGGTTTATATGCTGGCCTGGGGTTCAACCCAGACCCTGGATGCCGACGCCGCGCTGTTCCCGATCCTGCGCAGCGGCGAGCCGTACTCCACCGTGCATGATGCCGAACTCGACAAACTGCTGGACCAGAGCCGTCAGATTGTTGATCCCGCTGCGCGCAAAAAGGTGCTGGAGCAGATCCAGCAGCGCGTCGCCGAACAGCAGCCGCTGCTGCCGCTGTATCGGGAAGACACCCTTTACGCCCACAGCGATTCGCTGGTGTTTAAAGGCCGCGTGGATGCCCGCATCCCCCTGTATGACCTGAGGCTGAAATGATCGCACCGACCGCCGTGCTGCGCCGTCGCCCGAGGCGACTGATCTATGGTGATGCCGTGATTGGCGCGACCCTGCTGATCGCGGTTATCGCCGCAGCACTGCTGTCGCCGTGGCTGCCCCTGCCCGATGCGTTAAGTAATAATCTGCTGGAAATCTTCCTGCCGCCGGGTAGCCCCGGCGCGCAGGGCACCCACTGGCTGGGCACCGACCAGCTGGGCCGCGATCTGCTGTCGCGCATACTTTCCGGTACGCGGCTGTCGCTGCTGGTGGTGGTGCTGGCGGCGCTGATCGGGGCGGTGATTGGCACCACGCTGGGGATGATTGCCGGCTACCTCGGCGGCTGGGTCGATGCGCTGCTGATGCGGCTGATCGACATCCAGCTGGCCATTCCGTTTATTCTGCTGATTCTGCTGGTGATCGCGCTGATGGGGGCGTCGCTGACCAATATTATTGTGATTATGGGCTGCACCAGCTGGGCGATTTATGCCCGCGTGGCCCGTGCCAAAACGCTGGAAATCCGCGAACTGGAATATATTCAGGCGGTGCGGGCGATGGACTTCTCGACCCTGCGCATCCTGTTCCGCCACATTCTGCCGAATCTGTTTACTCCGCTGATCGTCCTGCTGACGCTGGATATCCCACGCCTGATCGTGCTGGAAGCCTCGGTCGGTTTTCTCGGCATGGGTATTCAGCCGCCGACGCCGACGCTGGGCAATCTGATTGGCGAAGGGCGCTCTTATATGCTGCTGTCTCAGTGGCTGGTGCTCTATCCGGGGCTGGTGATTGCCGCCCTGGTAATCGGCTGCAATCTGCTGGGCGATGCCCTGCTGCGCCGCACGCATACGAGGCTGGATTAAGATGCTGAACCTGCTGCTCAACCGCGTCGGCCAGTCGCTGCTGGTGATGTTTGGCGTCTCGCTGCTGATTTTCTTCAGCCTGCATATTACCGGCGATCCCGCTGCGCTGATGATGCCGCCCGGCTCCAGCCAGCAGGAAATTGATACGTTTCGCCACAGCATGGGCTTCGATCGCCCGCTGCTGTGGCAGTACGGCCACTACCTTAACGGCGTGCTTCACGGTGATTTTGGCGAGTCGCTGCGCTACAGCCAGCCGGTGCTGGCGCTGATTGGCGAACGGCTTCCGGCCACCGCTTTGCTGGCGGTCAGCGCGCTGGCCTGGAGCTCCGTGCTCGGGCTGCTGCTGGGTATCGTCAGCGCCCTGCGTCCGCACAGCTGGCTGGATTTGCTGTGCCGTCTGGTGGCATTCAGCGGCCAGGCCATCCCGGTATTCTGGCTCGGCCTGTTGATGATCCTGCTGTTCAGCCTGCAATTACAGTGGCTGCCCTCCAGCGGCTACGGCACCTTTGCCGCGCTGGTGATGCCGGCGATCAGTCTCGGCGCGTTTTACATGAGTGCGGTTGCGCGTCTGTCGCGCGCCAGCCTGCTGGACGTGCTGCAAACGGACTATATTCGCACCGCCCGTGCCAAAGGGCTGAGCGCCTGGCGCATTGTGGTACGTCACGGCCTGCGCAATGCGCTGATCCCGGTGATTACCGTACAGGGGATGTATTTTGCCTCGCTGCTCGGCGGCGCGCTGGTGACGGAAATCATCTTCGCCTGGCCGGGTATTGGTCGCCTGGCGATTCAGGCGATACAAAACCGCGACTTCCCGCTGGTGCAGGCCATCGTGCTGCTGGCCGCACTGGTGTTTGTGGTGATTAATCTGCTGATCGATCTGCTGTATCTGGCGCTGAACCCGAGGATACGCCTGTGAGCCGCCTCGATGCCACATTAGAACTGCTGAGTGAACTGACCCGCTGGCGCAGCGTAGCGGGTGAGAAGGACGCCCAGCGCGGACTGGCTGCCTGGCTTGAGCAGTGGATGGTCGAGCGGCTGGATGCTGCCGTGGTGCTGCCGGTGGCCGTTCAGTCTCACGACACGCCGCCGCTGGTGCACGTACGCATTGATAACGGCTTTGAGCGCACCGTGGTGCTCTACAACATGTATGACGTGATGCCCGCTGACGAGAGCGGCTGGGAGGTCTCCCCGTTTGTTGGCGGTCTTTGCGACTGGCCTGAACTGGGGCGGGTATTTGTCGGGCGCGGTGCCGAAAACAATAAAGGTCCGGTGGCCGCCATGCTGATTCTGCTCTGCGAGCTTCAGCAGCAGCAGCGGCTGGACTTCAATATTGAAATTCTGCTGGAAGGCGAAGAGGAAGTGGGCAGCGGCACCCTGCGCCGCTATCTGGCACAGCAGCCCTGCCCAATTGCACCTGCCGAGGCGGTACTGTTTCCGTCGCTGTGCGAATACGGTGGTGGTGCACCGCGCGTTTACCTCGGATTTACCGGGCTGGCCACCGGCCGTTTAAGCGTCAGCGGCGGCGAATGGGGCGGGCCGTCTTCCGCCATTCACGCCAGCAACGCCGGATGGATTGCCAGCCCCGCGTGGCAGCTGGTCAACGCACTGAACGCCATTGCCCCGGCCGCCGACAGCGGCGTGCTGGGCCGCCTGATGCCGGACGAAGAAGCCAACCGGCTACTGGCCGAGCTGGCCAAATCGTTCAGCCTGGAAGATGAATTGCGTTTTCGCCGCAGCCAGCGGCTGATGATTGAAGGCGATACGCTCAGCTGCCTGCAAACGCTGCTCGGCAGCGCCGTGCTGACGCTGGCCGAACTGCACAGCAATCCGCCCGGCGGCCGTGGGGTGATCCCGTATCGTGCCAGCGCGGAGCTGGCGTTCCGCATCCCGCCGGGATTTGACCAGGACGCGATGATCGAACGCGCCCGCCAGCGTCTGACGCAGCCGGATCTGGCCGGGAGTGAACTTGAGCTGTTCGACAGCTATCCCGGCATTCGCTTCGGCCGCAGTGCAAACGGCGTCGATGCGCTGATCGCCAGCTATCAGGCGCTGGACGCCACGCCGCAAATCTGGCCGTGGGCACCGGGCTGCGCGCCCGCCTACGCCTTCGCGGCGGTTGCCCCGGCCTTTCTGATCGGCGGGCTGGGCCACGGCGGTAACGCCCACGCCGTTAATGAATTTGCCACGCTGGAAGGACTTGAACGCTTCCAGCAGTCGCTGAGCCTCTGGCTCACAGGATTCAATGATCCGGCCTCTGGCCGGGTCGCGCGCCACACCAGGGAAACACCAAAGACTATTAAAACAGGTAAAAAACCATGAAATCAGTTGAAGAGTTCGAACGCGTTCCGCTCGGCTTCTTCCCCACCCCGCTTGAGCCGCTACCCCGGCTCAGCGAAGCGCTGGGGATTACGCTGAGCATCAAACGCGATGACTACAGCGGCTTCGGTGGCGGGGGCAATAAGGTCCGCAAGCTGGAGTACCTGATGGCCGAAGCCCGCCGTTCCGGGGTCAATGTGGTGATCACCACCGGCGGGCATCAGTCTAACCATGCCCGTATGGTGGCCGCTGCCGCTCGAAAGTTCGGTATGCGTCCGGTGCTGGTGCTGCGCGGCAACCCGCCATCCAGCTGGCAGGGTAACCTGCTGCTGGACAAGCTGTTCGGGGCCGAAGTGCAGTTTCTTGACCCGGACGGCTACTTCACCCAGATCGAAGGGGCGATGCAGGCACATGCCGATAAGGCGGTTGCCAACGGCGAAACCCCGCTGATTATACCGCTCGGCGGCGCGACGCCGCTGGGTGCGCTGGGCTACGTGCGTGCGGTGGAAGAGATCGCTGCACAGCTTGAGCCAGGCGGCACCGCTGCCCCGGACTTTATCGTCGCGCCGACCGGTTCCGGCGGTACGCTGGCCGGGCTGCATGTCGGCACGCGACGCTACTGGCCCGACAGCCGTGTCGTGGGTATCAGCGTCAGCGCGAAAGCCGACTGGTTCCAGCCGCGCATTGCCGGGATGGCACAGGACTGCGCCGATCTTCTGCAGTGGCCGCAGCAGTGGCAGCCGGAAGATATCTGGATTGAGGATGGCTATGTCGGCCAGGCCTACGGCGTGCCGTCGGATGGCGGCATTGAGGCGATCTACACACTCGCGCAGTCGGAAGGCGTGCTGTTAGATCCGGTCTATACCGGCAAGGCGATGCACGGTCTGTTCTCGCTGGTTGAGCAGGGCAAGATCCCGCAGGGATCGCGCGTCACCTTTATTCACTGTGGTGGTTCTCCTGCGCTTTATCCGTTTGCCAACCGCCTGCTGGAGCAGTAATGGACGGCCTGCTGCGCGTCCTTAATGACGCTGACGTCGCCCGGCTGGGCGGCGCAGACGTGGCGCTGGCGCTGGAGGATGTCCGCGAGGTGGTGAAGCTGATGCGGCTCGGCGAGGCGCAGATGCCCGCCGAGAACGCCGTCGACCTCGCCACGCCGCTGGGCAAAGCCTATGCGCTGCCCGCCCGCGTCGGAGGCCGTTTCAATGCGGCCGGAGTGAAATGGACGGCGCACCGGCCCCTGCGCCCGGATGCCCTGCCCGCCGCGCTGGCCGTAACGCTGATTAACGATGCGCAGAACGGCTTGCCGCGCGGCCTGTTAGCCAGCGGCGCGTTAACCGCCGCGCGTACCGCCGCCGTTACCGCCGTAGCGCTACAGCACGCCGCACCGCAGCCGGTGAAGCGGGTGCTGCTGCTCGGCAGCGGTATCCATGCGCAGGCCCATCTGCAGATGCTCAGGCAGCTGTTCCCGGGCCTGGCGCAGATTGGCGTCTGGAACCGCACCCCCGGAAAAATTCTGCCCGCCGCCGATCTGACGCTGGAAACCGATCTTCAGCAGGCGCTGGCACAGCCGTATGACGCGGTGATTACCTGCACCAGTGCGGACCAGCCGATGTTAACCGAGACCGCCGTTCGCCCGGGGCGAATTGTGATTCAGGTGGGCTACCACGAGGTCAGCTTTGACGCCATTCGCGCCAGCGATCGGGTGGTGGTGGATGCGTGGGGCGATTTTGCCGAACGCAGTGCCAAGAGCCTGTTCCAGATGTACCGCGCCGGGCTGTTTCAGCCGCAGGAGGTGGCCGCCGATCTGGCCGCGCTGCTGCTGGACGGCTGGCGCGCCGCAGCGGATGACAGCGTCTACTTCTCTTCATTTGGCCTCAACGTGTTTGATATCGCCCTTGCCGCCCGCGTGTTACAGGCCGCGGAACGTGACGGGGTCGGGCAACGGCAGTCGCTGTTTACGGGAGCACTTCAATGATTATCTCAGCTCAAGCGCTGCACCTGCACCAGTCGCGCGGCGAGCACTTTCTGCTGATAGACGTGCGCGATGCCGCCGAATGGCAGCAGGCCACGCTGCCCGGCGCGCTACACTGTAACGTTTATGACTATTTTATTGCCGACAGCACCGAAGCGGGCCTGGCGGTGATGGCCGCTGAGGCCGCCAGCGCGCTCGAGCCGCTGCTGGCGAGCTATCCCGGCGCCACGCCGGTCTTTTTTGAGAATCAGGTCGGCATGCGTTCACCGCGCGGTGCCTGGTTTGCCTGGCTTCTCGGCCATGAGGATGCGCTGATCCTTGACGGCGGCATTGAGGCCTGGCGCGAAGCCGGGTTTGCCAGCGCTGCCGGGCGGGGATTAAGCCGGACGATCGCGCATCAGCCCGCCGCAGAAGCCACGCGCTGGCAGCGGGATCTGGTCTGTACACGTCAGCAGGTGCAGGAGGCCGACGGCGTCGCGGTGATTAACGTTGATGCCCGTCGACCCAGCGAGTTCGACGGCAGCTTTGCCCACGACTGCTGCCCGCGCGCCGGGCGCATTCCGCATTCTGCACTGCTGTTCTGGGAGGATGTGGTGTCCGGTGGTCATTTCCTGGAGCCGGAGGCGATCCGCCAGCGTGCCCTGAATGCCGGACTGCGTGAAGAGGCAAAACTGCAGGTTTACTGCCATCGCGGTGCCCGTGCGGCAACGGTGCTGGCCGCACTGAAACGGGCGGGCTTTAGCGATGTTTCAGTGTACGTCGGCTCGTGGCACGAGTGGGCCGAACATCCTGAACTGCCGCTACTGCGCGGCAGCTGAGCGCTGTGCCAGCGCCTGATGGACATCGGGCGCTGCGGCCAGCAGTTGCAGGGTATACGGGTCCTGCGGCTGGCTGATAACCCGTTCGGTCGCCCCTTCTTCCACCACTTTACCGTGATACATCACCACAATGCGGTCGCACAGCTGGCGCACCGCGCTGAGATCGTGGCTGATAAACAATACGGATAAACCCAGCTTGTGGCGCAGTTCGTTAAACAGCGCCAGGATCTGGCCGCGCACCGATAAATCCAGCGCGGCGACCGCTTCATCGGCCACCAGCAGCTTCGGTTCCATCGCCAGCGCGCGGGCAATGACGATACGCTGGCGCTGCCCGCCGGAGAACGCGCCCGGCAGTCGACCGGCATGCTGCTCCTGCAATCCCACCAGCGTTAACAGCTCTTTGACCCGGGCCTGCACCGCCGCTTCGCCTTTGCGCAGCTGCCAGACCCGCAGCGGTTCGGCAATCTGCTCGCCGACGGTGATTTTGGGATTCAGGCTGGAGTAAGGGTCCTGGAAGATGATCTGACAGTGGCGGCGCAGCACTTTGCGCTGCCGCCCACGCAGCGCCTCGCCCTGGAAGCGGATCTCGCCATTATCGGCCTCAATCAGCCCAATCGCCGCGCTGCCCAGTGTGGTTTTACCGGAGCCGGATTCACCGATCACCCCGACAATTTCGCCCTGCGCAATGCTGAGATCCAGCGGATGCAGCACTGTCTGCCGCTTAGCGGGCCAGAACGGCAGCGGGCGCGGCAGCGGATAGCTTTTGCAGATGGCGCTCAACTCAAGCAGCGGCTGCGTTTTGACGGAGGCCTGCGACGGCAGCTGCGCCACCGAGGCGTCTACTAGTTTGCGGGTATAGGGGTGAACCGGGCTGCCGAGCGTGGCGACCGTTTCCCCCTGCTCCACCAGTTGCCCCTGCTGCATCACGCACACGCGGTCGGCATAGCGGGCGACCACCGACAGATCGTGGGTGATAAGCAAAATACCCATGCCCATTTCCCGCTGCAGATCCTGCAACAGGCTGAGAATTTGCGCCTGAATGGTCACATCCAGCGCGGTGGTCGGTTCATCGGCGATCAGCAGCTGCGGCTGGCCGCTTATCGCGCTGGCAATCATCACCCGCTGGCGCATACCGCCGGAAAGCTGGTGGATGTACTGCCGCGCGCGCAGCGCGGGGTTGACGATGCCCACGCGATCCAGCAGGGCAATCGCCTCCTGCTGCGCCTGCTTCCAGCTCATCTGGCGGTGACGCACCAGCACTTCGGCAATCTGCTCGCCGATGCGCAGTGTGGGATTCATGCTCGACATGGGTTCCTGAAATACCGTCGCTATGCGGCAGCCGCGCAGCGATTGCACGTTGCCGGCTTCCAGCCGCTGGCCTGCAAAGGTCAGCTCGCCTGCCGCCTTCTGCACGCCCGCAGGCAGCAGGTCCATCACCGCCAGCGACGTCAGCGTTTTACCGGAACCGGATTCCCCCACCAGCGCCAGGATCTCCCGCTGGTCGAGATGAAACGAGACGTTATCGACCAGCAAACGGCCTTCGGCGGTTTCCAGCGACAGATTTTCAACGGACAGCAGGCGGGAATGCGTCATCGGAACGGGCTCTCTTCGGGCTTAAAGAATACATGATATATTCTGTGTTATAGCGCCTCAAGAACAATAGGTTTTCATTCTGGCCCAAATGGAATAAGCCCCGTGGGCCAGACGTTTTACTTTTAACCCGATTGATTCAGTTTTACCAGGCCAATGGTTTTCTCAATCACCATCAAAAGCAGAATGGCAATGACGATAAAAATCACCGAAATGGCGTTTACCGTGGGATCGAAAGTCTGGTCGACATAGTTAAAGACCTGCACCGGGACGGTAATCGTGCCGGGAGCGGTCATAAACAGGCTGACCGACACCTCACCAAACGAGGTAACGGCGGCAAAGACCGCACCGGCTAAAATTCCCGGTTTAATCAGCGGCAGCGTCACCGTGCGAAAGGTATACCAGCGCCCGGCTCCCAGGCTCATCGCCACCGACTCAAGGCGTTTATCCATCGCCGCCAGGCTGACGCTGACGGTGCGCACCACGTAGGGCAACGCCACCACCGCATGGCCGATCGCCAGCCCGCTGAGCGTTCCGGCGATCCCGGCGGCGGTCAGCACGTACAGCAGCGCGATGCCCAGTACCACCTGCGGGATCATCAGCGGCGACAGAATAAATGCCTGTAGCGCCTCGCGGTAGCGGAAATTAAGCCGCGCCAGCGACCAGGCGGCAAAGGTGCCCAGCACCACCGTTAGCGGCGTGACAATCGCCAGCAGCAGCAGGCTGACCCACAGTGACTCAGTCCAGGCCGGGTCCTGCAACAGCGCTTCAAACCAGCGCAGCGACAGCCCCTGCGGCGGAAACTGCGGGTAAGGCTCCGGGCTGAACGCCGACAGCACGATCACCACGACCGGCAGCGCCAGAAACAGGTAAACAATAATACCGGCAAGGGTGACGGCCAGGCGGCTCAGCCGCAGCGACAGACGGTGTAAGGCATCAGCCATGATTTTTTTTCTCCCAGCGTTTCAGGAAAATCCCGGCCACGCCCGCCACCGCCAGCGTCATCACCAGCAGCGTCAGCGACAGCGCCGCTGCCAGCGGCAGATTGGCAATCTGCATCGCCTGCTGATAAATCGCAATGGGTAGCAGCGGCTGCAGGCGTCCGCCAATCAGCAGCGGGGTAATATAGCTGCCTGCGGCCAGCGAGAAGACGATGATAAAACCGGTCAGCATTCCCGGCAGCGTCAGCGGCAGGATCACCCGGCGAAAGGTCATCCCCGGCGTGGCTCCCAGGCTCATCGCCGCCAGGCGCAGCGCGGGGGCAATCTCATTCAGCGAGGTGATCAGCGGCAGCACGGCGAACGGCAGCATGACCTGCACGTAGGCGATCACCACCGCATTCATATTCCACAGCAGGCTCAGCGGCTGCGGGATCAGCCCGGTAAACAGCAAAAAGCCGTTAATCAGGCCGTTCTGCGCCAGCAGCACAATCCACGCAAAGGTGCGGATCACCACGCTGGTCAGCAGCGGTGAAATCAGCACTACGTACAGCAGCGTGCGCCAGTGACGTTGACGGGCGTTGACCAGCAGCCAGGCGGCGGGCCAGGCAAGCAGCACCGTGATGGCCGCCGTCAGCAGCGATACCCACAGCGTAGTCCAGAGCGCGTGCAGGTACTGGGGATCGCGGAAGATCGTCACGTACTGTGCCAGGCTGAATCCCGGCAGCGGATTGAGCAGGCTGTCGACATCGGTCAGGCTCTGGTCGAAAAGCAGCAGCAGCGGCACCAGTAAAAACAGCAGCAGAAACAGCAGGCAGGGCATCAGCATCAGCCAGGGAAACAGGTTACGCGTGCGCATCATCACCCCGCACCTGCTGCGGCAGAACAATCACATCCCCGGCCTGCCAGTGCAGCCAGCAGCGGTCACCCGGCGCGGGCAGCCGGGCGAAGTGTGACTCGGCGGGCTGTACGCGGATTTCTCCTCCGCCCGGTAGATCGCACGCCAGCCGCAGCGTTGCGCCCGCAAAGCTGACCTCTCTGACCACGGCGGCACAGGCATTCACTCCGGCGATACCGGGTTCAGCGCTGTACTGCACGCGCTCGGGGCGAACCACCAGCAGATCCGCATTCACCGCCGTGGCCGCCCGCAGCCGCAGCGGCACGCCGTCGGCGACAAAGTGCTCGCGCGCGGCGTACTCTTCACCCTGTGTCGCGACGGGAAAGAGATTGGCCTGGCCGATAAACTCCGCCACAAAGCGATTGGCGGGCTGGCGATACAGCGCCGCCGGGGTGCCGACCTGCTGCAGCTCGCCGTGGCCGAGGATGCCGATGCGATCCGAGAGCGTCAGCGCTTCTTCCTGATCGTGGGTGACCAGGATAGTGGTGATACCGACGCGCTGCTGGATCGCCCGCAGCTCGTCCTGCATCTCTTTACGCAGCCGCGCATCCAGGTTGGACAGCGGTTCATCCAGCAGTAGCACCTGGGGTTCAATCGCCAGCGCGCGGGCAATCGCGACACGCTGCTGCTGCCCGCCGGAAAGCTGATGCGGCATACGCTGCGCCAGCCCTTCCAGCCGGACCAGCCGCAGCGCATCGGCCACGCGCTTCTCCTGCTCGCTGCGGGAAACCTTACGCACCTTCAGGCCAAACGCCACGTTGTCCCCCACGCTCAGATGCGGGAACAGCGCGTAGTTCTGAAACACCATACCGATATTGCGCTGGTAGGGCGGCAGCGCGGTCACCTCCCTGCCGCCCAGTAAAACCCGCCCCTGATTCGGGGCGAGAAAACCGGCGATGATGTTAAGCAGGGTGGTTTTACCGCAGCCGCTCGGCCCGAGCAGGGAGAAAAACTCCCCCTGCGCGATGGTCAGGCTGACGTCATTCAGCGCGCGGTGGTTGTCGAACTGCCGCGCCACGCCGTCGATGACGACAGAACTCACTGGTTACCGCCCAGCGCCTGGCTCCAGCGACGGGTCCAGTCGGCCAGCTGCGGGGTGGCCGTGCTGTAGTCGATCCAGATCAGCTTGCTGTAGGCCTCTTCACCCACCTTCACCTGGCTCTTGAGGCTGTCGCTGTACTGCACGTCTTTGTTGGTCATGCCGTACAGTGACTTATCCGAGAATGCTTTCTGCACCTCGGGGGCGGACATGGCATTCACCAGTTTGTAGGCGTTGGCGAGATTCGGTGCACCTTTCGGGATCACCCAGTTTGCCGCACCCACCACCGGACCGTCCGACGGATAGACAAAATCAATCTTCATCCCCTGCTGCTTCAGCGCAAAGACCCGGCCGTCCCAGTACGGCACCACCCACGCATCGCCGCGCTCCAGCAGCGTCTGAATCGCGCCCGGGCTGTCCGGGAACGCCACGACATTGCCGCGCAGCTCCTGCAGTTTGCTGAATGCCTTGTCCACCGCCGCAGGCTGATTCAGCTCGCCGCCGAGCGCATGAACCAGACCGGCAAAGAACTGCAGCCCGGCCGCATAGGTCGGTGAGGAGATAGCAACGTGGCCTTTATATTCCGGGTTCCACAGATCCAGCCAGCTTTTCGGCGGGTTTTTCACCAGATCGGTGCGGTAGGCCAGGCCCAGCTGACCGAGGCTGAACGCGGCGGCATAGGTCTGATTATCGTAAATAAAACGCGACTGCACGGTTTTATACAGGTTGTTCAGGTTCGGGATATCTTTGGCATCCAGCGGCTGCAGCAGCCCCGCAGCCTGCGCGCGCTGGACGGTATCGGGCTGGAACACCACCACGTCATACGGCGCGCGGCGCCCCTTGGCGGCACGCAGTTTGGCAAACCATTCCGCGTCCGCGCCCGGCACGATGGTGAGCTTCAGGTGATTATCTTTAGCAAACTGCTCAAGGCCGGAGGCGCGAATGTTTTTTTCCCAGTCTCCGCCGTAAACGCCCACGACTACCGAATTGCTGGCCTCGGCCGCAACGGCGGCGTGGCCGATAAAGATGCCCACCAGCGCGGCGAGCAGACGTTTTTTATTATGAATATTAGGCATGGTTGTCTCCTGGTATTGATGTCTCTGAAACGGCAAGCTGCTCGGCCAGCCTTTCCAGCGCGTCGGCGAATGCACGCCGCGCAGGGGTAGGATCGGCAGAAACAGAACGGGGGAAATTCTCCGGCAGGCTGCCCAGCGCGGCGGCAAAGACCGCCTGCTTATGGCGCTGCCGTTCGGCCGGGCTTAGCGGATACAGCAGCCGGTTCAGCCGGGTCAGTGAGGCACTGTCAAACACGCTCAGCCAGTTGGCCCTCGCGTCAGACGTTGCATTATCGGATTGGCGCGGCTGGCTGCGGGCGGCTGCCGTGGCGGCGTCATCAACGCCCTGTGCGCCGATCGCCACGCCGTAGTGCCGCAGCGCCTGTTCGGCGGTCAGCAACTGGTTATCCACATCCCGCTGCACCGCAAGGGGATCGCGCAGCCAGGGATCGCCCCAGCCGCCGCCGCCCGGGGTTTGCAGCAGCACTTCATCGCCACGGTTGACGCTGAGCAGATCGATTTTGCCGAGTTTTTTCGCCTCGGGGCTGTCAGGATTGAAGGTCAGCGTGGTGGGCGCACCGGACTGGCCGCCCTGCACGCCCCACGGCTGGAACAGCATACGCTCCAGGCCGCGCGCCAGCAGGGTGCTGTCGTCCTGTAAAATCCGTACACGGATCTGCTGGCCCATACCACCGCGCCACTGACCCGCGCCTGCGGAACCGGGCCGCAGTGCGTACTGGCGAATTTCGATTTGGGTTTCCGCCTCTACCATCTCGACCGGGTTGTTCGCCAGGTTGGAGATACTGTTATCGCGGCCATCGATGCCGTCGCGCCCTGCCCGCCCACCGCCGCCGCCGACCAGCGGCTCAATCACCTGCACATTCTGTTCCCGGCCGTGACGCGCCGACTCGGCAATCACCAGCGGGATAATGGTTCCGCCGCTGGCGGCAGGCATCACGTCGGGCAGCGGCTGGCCCAGCAGTCCGTTCAGCAAGTCGTTTACTCTTACCGCCGCCGCATGGCGCACGCCCACCGCGGCCGGATAGTGCGGATTGACCAGCGAGCCCGGTGGCGCATACAGCGTAACCGGAGCCAGCAGGCCCGCATTCAGCGGCACCGTTTTATCCAGCGTGCACACCAGCGCAAGTATCCGCAGCGTCAGCCACGCGTGGGGATCGCCGTGGCTGGGAATATTGATGGCGGCCGCCACCTGCGCATCGCTGCCGGTAAAATCCAGGTGGACCTGGCCGTCAGTAAAGGTGGCGGTTATCGCCAGCCGTACCGGCAGGCCGCTGCCTGCGGCATCATCCAGATAGTCTTCAAACTGATAAACGCCGTCGGGAATGCGTTTCAGCACTTGTCGCGCACGCGCCGCCGAGTAAGCCTGCAAATCCTGCTGTGCCTGGCGCACCGCCGGAACACCGTGCTGTGAGGCAATCCGGCTCAGACGCTCGCGGCCTGCATTCAGCGCCGCCAGCATCGCCTGAATATCGCCGCTAATCGCCTCCGGGGTGCGGCTGTTGGCGGTGAGGATCGCCATCACATCGCGATTCAGCTCCCCGGCGCGCATCAGCTTCACCGGTGGGATCTGCAATCCTTCCTGGTAGATATCGCTATTGGTGGGGGAAATGCTGCTCGGCACGCGCCCGCCAACGTCTGAGGCGTGCAGGAATGCCCAGCCCCACGCCACCAGCTCACCGTCAATAAACCACGGGGCCAGCAGCTGCAGGTCGGGAAGATGGGTGGCCAGCCCCCGTGAGCGCCACGGATCGTTGGTCAGGATCACATCGCCAGGAGCCACTTCTCCGACGGCGGAAATCGCCGTCAGGGCATTCAGCCCGACGAAGCCGGACACCCCAATGCCTTTGGGATAGGCAAAAAAACGCCCCTGCAAATCCGCCACCGCACAGCAGAAGTCGGCGGTTTCTTTCACGTACAGCGTGCGGCCGGTGCGTTGCAGAATATGGCACATCTCTTCCGTCAGCGCGGTGAGTTTCTGGTTAAGAATTTCAAGCGTAATCGCATCAAGCTTCATGCCGTGCCTCCCGGAATACGGACGATCAACAGATTGCCGTGGGCATCGGGACGCGCCGTCCAGCCCGGTAAAATCACCGTGGTCGTGTCATCCTGTTCGATGACCGCCGGGCCGTGAATCGCAGTGTCGGTGCGCAGATTCTCACGCTGCCAGATCGCGGCCTCCGTCCAGCCGTCGGCAAGGAAAATCGGCCGACTCGCCGGGGCAACGTGGGCCGTTTGCGCACCGAGCGGTTTGTCCTCCGGCTGCGGCAGCGCCGCATTCAGATACAGGCGCAGCGTCGTCAGCTCAACGGCGGCTTCCGGGGTAATAAAGCCGTAGCGCTGCTGGTGCAGCTGCTGGAATCTGGCCCTGAGCTGTTCCAGCGTAACGTCCTGCGGAGAACCGAGGCTCACGCTGAGCTCGTAGGCCTGTCCGACATAGCGCATATCCGCTTCCACGCCGTAATCAACCCGACTGCTGAGGCGGCTGGCCTGCTGAGTAAACCAGCCTTCGGCCAGCTGATGCAGTTCTTCAAGCGTGGCGGCGATTTTGCTCCAGCTGCCCGCCGTGAGCGTTATCCGCAGGCTGCGGACAAAATCTCGCCGGATATCTGCGCCGATAGCGCCGTCGGCGCAGAACGTTCCCGGGCGCAGCGGCACCAGAATACGTTGCAGCCCGGCTTCGGCGGCGAAGAAGTTGGCGTGCGTCGGGCCTGCACCGCCAAACGGGATCAGCGTCAGCTCATCGGAGGCAAGACCGCGCTGTGCCAGCGCCTTGTTCAGCTCGGTGGCCATCTGGGCCGTCGCCACTGCAATCGCACCGCGAGCAACCTCGGCGGCTTCCATCCCCAGCGTTTCGCCTGTTTGCTGAAGTGCGCGCGTGGCGGATTCACGATCCAGTTTGATACTGCCCGCCAGGCGGTTTTCCGCAGACAGGATGCCGCTGACCAGATAGCAGTCGGTCAGCGTCGGCTGCGTGCCGCCGCGCCGGTAGGCAACCGGTCCGGGATCGGCTCCGGCGCTTTCCGGCCCGACTTTCAGGATGCCGTATTCATCCACCTGCACGAGCGAGCCACCACCTGCGCCGATGGCCGATACGCCAACCACCGGCAGGATCAGCGGCAGGCCGCCGATTTCGGTGCGGTTTACCCGCTTGATGTCCCCTTCTGCCGACAGCGAAATATCGCTGCTGGTGCCGCCCATATCGAAGGAAACGAAGCCGCGACCTGCGGCAAGCCGCGATGCGGCCGTGACCCCGGAGGCCGGACCGGAGAGCAGCGTATCCACCGGGCGCTGCTGAGCGGCATCCAGCGGCAGCACGCCGCCGTTAGAGGCGGTGATCAATAATGGAACCTCAATCCCCTGCCTGGTCAGTAATGTGTTAAGGCGGGTAAAGTAGCGCTGCATCAGCGGCTGGATATAGGCGTTAAGCCCGGCCACCAGCGTACGTTCATATTCGCGAATTTCCGGCCACAGCTGCGCGGAAGAGAGTACCGGCACATTGCCGAGCCTGGCGGCCAGTGCTGCCGCCAGTTCCGCTTCCCGCGCCGGGTTGGCATAGCCATTGATGGTCACCAGCGCCACCGCGCTGACGTTTAACGCGGCCAGTTCTTCGGCAGCCTGTGCCAGCGCGGCCTCGGTGGGCCACTGCGTCACCTCACCCTCTGGGCTGAAACGCGCCGGGATCTCCACCACGCGACGGCGCGGTAAAAACGGTGCTTCGCGATCGGCGTGAAAATCGAACGAGGACGGCATACGGGCGCGGGCAATCTCCAGCACATCGCGAAAGCCCTCGGTGATCGCCAGGGCAATATCCGCCCCGCGACGCTGGATAATGGCATTCAGCCCCAGCGTGGTGCCGTGCAGTACCAGCGACAGCGCGCTGGCCGGTAAATGGCTTTTTTGCAGGATCGCCTGTAGCCCTTCACTGACGGCCAGGGCAGGATCGGCGGGCGTGCTGGGTTGTTTATGGTAAAAACGCTGCTGGCGCTGCGGGTCAAATAGAACAAAGTCGGTAAAGGTTCCGCCGACGTCCACGCCGACGGTTGCGCCGGCTGCGGGGCTGTTATCCACCTTACTTCTCCTGCATTACAAGTCACTGAGATAATCGGTACGGTCTGTAACCCCTTAATCTCCTTTGATTTGCCGGATATCACGACTAACAAAAATGACTTAGCTTTGCCGAAAAATGCATGAAGTGGATTCTTCACTTGATGGCTACTGAGATGACATATCACTCACAATAGATTTAAGAGGCTTAATTTAAGCTTTTATAGTGGATTTATCGCTTTTAAAGGCGTTAAAACAACTCTTGTGATAGACTTGCGGTTAAAGTTATTTGTTGACATAAAAGAGCTTAAAACACCCCTTGTCGATGATTTTAACTATCAGGAGCGTTTATTATGTCTCTTAAACTCTATTCGGAATCGACACTGATTGCCCAACTGGGGCAACGCCTGCGCGAGCATCGCTTACGCCGCAACCTGCTGCAAAAAGAGCTGGCCGAAAAGGCGGGGATTTCAGTCTCAGCGCTGAAAAAGCTGGAAAGCGACGGTAAAGTGACGCTGGAAAACTTTATGAAGGTGGTGTTCGCGCTGCGGCTGGAGAGAGAGATGACCGGCCTGTTTGAACTCCCGGCGATGAGCATTGCGCAGGTCGAAGCGCTGAAAGCGCCCACCCGGCAGCGTGCGGCTAAACGCCGCGCGCTTTAACCCGGCGAGAAGACGAATGACGGTTCCGCCGCTGTGGGCAACGGCGGCTGACGCGCTTCCGCCCCGTTAACCGCCGACAGAAGCTGGCGGGTCCAGGCGTGCTGCGGCCGGTGCCAGACATCGGCCGCATCCCCTGCTTCAATGATTTCCCCCTGATTCATCACCATAATCCGGTCTGACATATAACGCACCACGGCCAGGTTGTGGGAGATAAACAGATAGCTCAGACCCAGTTCCTGCTTCATCTCCAGCAGCAGATTAAGGATCTGCGCCTGCACCGAGACATCCAGTGCGGAAACCGCCTCATCGCAGATTACCAGCCGGGGTTTAACAATCAGCGCACGGGCAATGCCAATACGCTGGCGCTGACCACCGGAGAACTCATGGGCGTAGCGATGCAGCGACTGCCTCGGCAGGCCCACCCGGTCCAGCATGGTATGAATGCGCTGTAATCGCTGTGATGCCGGAGCGGGATCGTGCAGATGCAGTACGGAATCCAGAATAGTGAAAATGGTTTGCCGTGGATTTAACGACGCGTACGGGTCCTGAAAAATCATCTGCACGCTGCTGCGCAGGTTTTTCAGCCCGGATTCCGGCAAAGGGGTAAGATCCTTGCCGTCCAGCCGAATCCTGCCGCTGTCCGGGCGCAGCAGGCGCAAGATACTTCGCGACAGGGTTGATTTCCCGCAGCCCGATTCACCGACCAGGCCCAGCGTTTCACCGGCGTGTAAATCAAAGCTGATGTCTTTCAGGGCGGGGATGCGCGTGCGGCCCCGGCTGTAGCTCACATTGAGCTGGTTGACCGACAGCAGCGGCTGCACTTCCCGCTGGCTGGCCGCCTCAGGAAACGAGAGCGTAGCGGGCTGATGGAGATGAAAGCGATCGGCACCGTCGTGGCGAATTTCGGTGAGCAGGCGCTGGCGATAGTGCAAATCGCGCTCGCCCGTCAGCGAGGCGGCCATCAGGCCACGGGTGTAGTCATGGCCCGGCTGGTGCAGTATCGCCTCGGCGGCCCCCTGCTCGACAATCCTGCCGTTGTGCATCACGGCGACGCTATCGGCCCAGCGGGAAACCAGTCCCAGATCGTGGGTGATCATCAGCACGCTCAGCGAAAGTTCCCGGCGCAGCCGGTCCAGCAGCGACATAATGCTGGCCTGCACCGTGACGTCGAGTGCGGTCGTCGGCTCATCGGCAATCAGCAGCCGGGGTTCACAGGCAACGGCCATCGCAATCATCACCCGCTGCCGCTGGCCGCCGGAAAGCTGATGCGGAAAATCATCCACCCTCCGGGCAGGATCGGGAATATTCACCAGCGCCAGTAGTTCGATGGCGCGGGCGCGGGCCTGTCTGTGCGACAGACGCTGATGAATCCGCAGGGTTTCTGCGATTTGTGCCCCGACGCTGTACACCGGATTCAGTGAGGTCATCGGCTCCTGGAAAATCATCGACAGCGCATCACCGCGCAGTTTTCGCAGGGCGGACGGCGGCAGCTTCACCACATCGCGTCCGGCAAATTCAATGCGCCCGCTGACCCTGGCCTGGTCTGACAACAGCCCCATAATTGCCAGCGCGGTCGCGGATTTCCCGCTGCCGGATTCACCGACCAGCGCGAGCATTTCACCCTGTACCAGGCTGAAATTCACGTTGTTAACCGCGGCATGACTGCCGAAACGAATGTGCAGATTTTCCACGGAGAGAAGCGGTTGCATTATTGGTCACTCAGTCTTGGATTAAAGGCGTCATTCAGCGCATCGCCCAGCAGATTCAGCCCCAGCAGCGTTATCACCAGCGCCACGCCCGGCTCGGCGGTCAGATACCATGCGGTGCGGAGCATTTCCCTGCCGCTGCCGATCAGGAAACCCCAGCTCACGACGTTAGGATCGCCCAGGCCGAGAAAGGACAGTGCGGCCTCCATCAGGATGGCGGACGCCACCATCACCGATGACGTCACCACGATAGCCGGGAGGGCATTGGGCAACATCTCGCGAAAGATGATGTGCGCAGAGGAAAAACCCTGGCAGCGGGCGGCCAGCACAAAGTCAGACCCGCGCAGGGTACGGAATTCTGCCCGCACCAGTCGCGCGATGGTCGGCCAGGTAGTAGCACCGATACTGAGGGTGATTAAGGTCACTGTCGGCGTGGAGATAGCCAGAATGATAATCACCAGCAGAAAGGCGGGCATGGTCTGAAACAGCGTGGTGATGCGCATCAGGAGATAGTCAACGCTGCCGCCGAAATAGCCGCTCAGGCTGCCGACCAGCGTACCGAGCAGCAGCCCGATCAGCGTGGCACCCAGCCCAATCAGCAGCGAGACGCGCGCGCCGTGAAAAATACCGGCGGCCAGATCGCGCCCCATCGCATCGGTTCCCAGCGGCCACGCCGGGTCGGTAAACGGCGCCAGCAGCGGTGAGGCGACCATATCCAGCGGATCGCCGGGGAACAGCCAGGGGGCGATAACGGCCATCGCGACGGTCAGCAGCAGGATAATTAACCCGGCGATGCCCGCCGGGTTGCGCATAAACTGGCGCAGGGCGCGGCGGTTAACCGGGGAATGAACAGATACAACGGACAGCGTGGCCATAAATCATCTCGCAATTCGGGGGTCTAACCAGGCGTGGAGAAGATCCACAATAAAGTTGGCGAGTATCACCATCAGTGAGGAGAACAGCAGGATGCCCAGCAGGATATTAACGTCGCGCGCCATCACCGCATCCAGCGCCAGTCTGCCCAGCCCCGGCCATGAAAACACGGTTTCTACCACCGCCGCGCCGCTGAGCAGCGTCGCGATATGCATGCCGCTCACGGTGACCAGCGGAATTAACGCGCAGCGAAGGGTGTGAACCAGCGTGACGCGCAGCGGCGACAGCCCTTTGGCATGGGCGGTGCGCACAAAATCCTGATGGGCAATTTCCAGCATCGCCGCGCGCGTCAGGCGGGCGTAAATCGCCAGGAAAAAACTCGCCAGCGACAGAACCGGTAACACCGCATGCTTCAGCCGATCGCTGATATAGGCCCAGCCGTGCAGATCGGCACCGATAGTCATATTGCCGTTGCTGGGCAGCCAGCCGAGATGCACGGAAAACAGCACCAGCAGCATCAGCCCAATCCAGAATCCGGGCAGGGAATAAAGCAGCAGGCTGACGAGTGATAATACCCGGTCAGGCCAGCGCCCGACGAATAACGCCATCAGCACACCGAAAATCACGCCAATAATTAACGCAATGGCCTGCGCGGCCAGCATTAAAATAAGCGTGGCGGGAAGCCGTGAAAGAATCAACGTGCTGACCGGAGTATTAAAGCGGGGGGAAAATCCCAGATTACCCTGCAGGATGTGGCTGCCCCAGTTAAGAAACTGCTGCCAGCCGGGCAGATTAAGACCGTACTGTTCACGCATCAGCGCCATGCTGGCGGCGCTGGCTCCGCCCGACTCCCCCGCCAGCACGTCAACGGCATCACCGGGAATGGTTTTGAGGATGATAAACATAATCAACAGAATACCAATAAACGTTGGCACGACCTGAAGCGCACTTTTAAACAGAAATATCAGCAGCCAATGGCGCTCTCGCTGCATAGCCAGCGTCCTTAAATCACAATCTGTGGAGAGAGTCGAAATTAACAGGCGATGTTTTTCTCACTTAATAATTTTTCCGGGAAACCTTTTCTGAAATAAGGCGATTGAGGAGCAATGGACGCTTTTGCAAATTACGAATGAGTTAACCCGAAATACTCAGTAGCCATCGTTTACCTGATACCGGTTAATGACGCCCTCCACTTTTTATTATGTATAAAGGCGAAGGTATGTCAGAGAGAGGGGGTAACGGCCCCGTTAACCGGGTTGCTGTAGATGTTGGCGGGACATTTACCGATATCGTGATGCTGCACGGCAGTACGCAATTTTCCGCAAAAATTCTCACCAGTGCCGACGCACCGGAACGTGCGGTGATTACCGGCATCAGCGACGTGCTGGATCAGGCGAAATTAACCTTCAACGATATCGATGCGTTGATTCTGGGGACGACATTAGCCACCAATGCGCTGATTGAACGCAAAGGCGCGCGTACGGCATTGATTACCACCGCCGGATTCCGCGACCTGGTCGAAATCGGCCAGGAAGATCGCTTTGCCCAGTATGACGTTTTTCTGCAAAAGCCCCGGCCGCTGGTTGAGCGTGAATGGCGCTTCACCGTAGAAGAACGCATTGATGCCCAGGGACAGGTACGCATTCCGCTCAATGAAGCGCAGGTTGTCGCGCTGGCGGCAGAGCTACGGGCGCAGCAGTTCGAGAGCGTGGCGATTGGCTATCTGCAGAGCTTTATCAATCCGCAGCATGAGCAGCGTACCGCTGAGATCCTGCGCGATTTGCTACCCGGTGTGACCGTGTCACTTTCCAGCGAGGTCTGCCCTGAAATCCGTGAGTACGAGCGGCTGTCAACGGTTTCAGCCAATGCCTACGTGCAGCCGCTGGTCGCGGGCTATCTGCACCGCCTGCAACAGCAGCTGGCAACGCGCGGTCTGCGGGTTCCGCCCTATCTGATGACCTCCGGAGGGGGCATTACCACTCTGGAAAACGGCATCCGCGAACCGATCCGTCTGGTGGAATCCGGCCCGGCGGGCGGTGCGATTCTGGCGAGTAATATTGCCAGCCAGCTCGGTCTGCAAAAGGTGCTGTCATTCGATATGGGCGGTACAACGGCCAAAATTTGCTTTATCGATGGTTTCCAGCCGCAAATCTCCCGCAGCTTCGAATTCGGCCGCGTGCATCGTCATCAGAAAGGCTCCGGCTTACCGATACGCATTCCGGTGATCGACCTGGTGGAAATCGGTGCCGGAGGAGGATCGATTGCCCGCATCGATCATTTGCAGCGCCTGCAGGTGGGGCCCGACAGCGCCGGTTCTGCCCCCGGCCCGGTCAGCTATAACCTCGGTGGTGAATTGGTCACGATTACCGATGCCAATGCGCAGCTGGGGCTGCTCGATCCGGCCAGTTTTGCCGGGGGAAAAGTGGAGCTGAACGTCGGTAAAGCGGCTGCGGCGCTGACGCAGCAGATCGGCAAACCGCTGGGGCTGGGAACGGATGAAGCCGCACTGGCGGTCACTGAAATTATTGCCGAGAACATGGCTAACGCAGCGCGTGTTCACGCCACGGAATCCGGTAAGCAGGTGGACAGCTACACGCTGATTGCCTTTGGCGGTGCGGCACCGCTGCATGCTGCCCGACTGGCCGGCAAGCTGGGCATCGATCGCGTGGTGATCCCGCATGCCGCAGGCGTGGGGTCGGCGCTGGGCTTTCTGTGGGCACCGGCGTCCTATCAGGCCGTGCGCAGCTTTTATCAGCGACTGGATAACCCCGACTATCCTGCCGTCAATGCGCTGCTGGAAACACTGAGCGAGCAGGCCCACCGCATCGTTCAGCAGGCCGATGAAACGGCGGAAGTCACGCTGCAGCGCAGCGTTTATCTGCGCTATGCCGGTCAGGGACATGAGGTGGCGATACCGCTTGAGGGGCAGCACGTTGATGAGCAGGAGCTGACCGCACTGCATGAACGCTTCACCCGGACCTATCGCCAGCTCTACGGCCGCAGTCTCGATCACGTGGCGGTGGAAGCCATCAGCTGGACGGTCACCGCCACCACGGCCGCGCCGGAAATTGCCTTCCCTGCTCCCGGCGAACCAACCGTGCCGACTGCCGGTGCGGCCGAACGGACGATCTACTCCCTGCAACAGCAGCAGCGGATTCAGGTACCGGTCGTGACCCGTGCCGATATTGCACAAACGGGCCAACGTCCCGGTCCACTGGTCGTGGTCGACCCCGAAACCACCACGCTGGTGGATGAACGCTTTACGGTCAGCAGCACCCGCGAAGGCCATCTGCTGCTGGAACGTCAACCCCTGTCAGGAGCGGCACAATGAGCCAACAGGTTATTCAGTCTCAGGTGATCTGGAATCGTTTGATTTCGGTGGTAGAAGAGCAGGCGCAGGCGCTGATCCGCACCGCATTCGGTACTGCCACGCGCGAAGCGGGCGATCTGTCCGCCGGGGTGTTTTTACCCGACGGGCGGATGATCGCTCAGGCGGTTACCGGCACGCCGGGGCACGTCAACTCGATGGCGGAGTCGGTTAAGCATTTCCTGCGTGAATTCCCGCTGGATACCCTACAGCCTGGGGATGTGCTGCTGACCAACGACCCCTGGAAAGGCACCGGACACCTGTACGATATCACCATGGTTACGCCGGTATTTCATCACCAGCGCCCGGTGGCGCTGTTTGCCTCTACGCTGCACGTGATTGATATCGGCGGGTTAGGCCCGGGACCGGACGGTCAGCAGATCTGGCATGAGGGATTATTCCTGCCGATCCTCAAATTTATCCATGCCGGACGGCTCGACCAGACCGTGCTGAATATCGTGAAGGCCAACGTTCGGGAACCGGCGCAGGTGGAGGGCGATTTTCTGGCGCTGGTGGCCTGTAACGATGTGGGTGCCCGCCGTCTGCTGACGCTGCTGGACGAGTTTGCCCTGACCGATCTGCTGGAGGTGGGCAAGTATATTTTAACGCGCTCCGAGCAGGCGATGCTGGAAGCGGTCAGAAGCTGGCCTGCCGGCAGCTGGGAAAGTGAACTGTGGGTTGACGGCTACGACCAGCCGCTGCGGCTACAGGCGAAACTGACCCTCGGCCACGACGGTATTCACGTTGATTTTGCCGGCAGTGCGGGCTTTGTTGCTAAAGGGATTAACGTCGTCAAGGCCTATACCGACGCCTATACCTCCTTCGGCATTCGTTGCCTGATCGGGGCCGATATTCCCAATAATGCCGGTTCTCTCGGCGTGATTAAAATTGATGCGCCGGAGGGGTCGATACTCAATGCGCCTTATCCGGCGGCGGTCACCTCTCGCCATATTATTGGCCAGATGCTGCCCGACGTGGTGTTCAACTGCCTGCGGCAGGCACGCCCCGGAGAAGTCCCGGCCGAGGGGGCATCCTGCCTGTGGAATATTCAGCTTTCCGGCGGCCATATTTTGCCGGAATACGATGCCGTTAATACCCTGACGCAGCCTCGTTTTTCCATCACCAGTTTTTCAACCGGCGGCACCGGCGCACGTCCCCGGCTTGACGGGCTGTCCACCACGTCGTTCCCCAGCGGGGTACGTAACGTGTCGCTGGAAATCCTGGAGTCGATCAGCCCGGTGGTGTTCTGGCGCAAAGAATATCGTCAGGATTCCGGCGGAGCGGGCCAGCAGCGCGGCGGTCTGGGCCAGGTGATCGAACTGTCTCACGGCCAGGATCTGCCCATGGAGCTTGGCGCGGCGTGGGATCGCATCCATTTCCCTGCGCAGGGTGCCGAGGGCGGTCTGGCCGGTGCTCCGGGCCGGGTGACGCTCTCCACCGGCGAGACGCTGTCCGGGAAAGGCCGGCAGATCGTGCCACCAGGCAGCCATCTGATTGTGGAAACGCCCGGCGGCGGCGGGCTGGGGGACCCCCGCGAACGCCCTGCCGCCAGCGTTGCCCGCGACCTCACCCACCAGCTTATCAGCCCCCAGGCCGCTGCGACATCGTACGGCCACCCGGCTCAATCAACGAATAAAACGGAGTAAAACATGCTTGAGACATTTCGCCGCTCGCTGCTGGCGCTGGCACTGGGTGCCAGCCTGATTGGCGGTGGCGCGCAGGCCGCCGAGCCGCAAAAGGGCGGTACATTAAATCTGCTGCTGAACTATGAGCCGCCCGCGCTGATTGCGCTGACCACGGTCGCCACGCCTGCACTCAGCGTCAGCGCCAAGGTTACCGAAGGGCTGCTGAGCTATGATTATGAGCTCAATCCTCAACCCCAGCTGGCTACGAGCTGGGAGGTCAGCCCGGACGGCACGCGATACACCTTCCATCTGCGCCCTGGCGTGAAGTGGCACGACGGGCAGGATTTCACCTCTGCCGATGTGGCGTTTTCCATTGAGCTGCTGAAAAAAGTGCATCCGCGCGCCTCCAGTACCTTCGCCAACGTCACGAAAGTGGAAACGCCCGACCCGCTGACGGCGGTGCTGGTGCTGTCGAAACCCGCCCCCTATCTGATTAAAGCGTTTGCCGCCGCCGAGTCCCCTATTGTGCCCAAACACATTTATGACGGTACTGACGCACTGACCAATCCGCACAACAATGCACCGATTGGCACCGGTCCGTATGTCTTCGACAAGTGGGTGCGGGGCAGCTACATCCTTTATAAGCGGAATCCTCACTACTGGGATAACAATCGCCCGTACCTGGATCAGCTGGTGGTGAAGTTTATTCCCGATGCGGCAGCGCGCTCGGTGGCGTTTGAAACTGGCGATGCGGATCTGGGCTATCGTACCCCGGTGGCGCTGAATGATGTGGCGCGGCTGAAAACGCTGCCGCAGCTGGGCTTTGAAACCAAGGGCAACAGCTACTCCTACAACGTCAGTTCGTTACAGTTCAACCTCGACGATCCGCATTTTAAAGATCTGCGCGTGCGTCAGGCGGTGGCCCATGCCATTAACCGAAATGTGATTTTGCAGGTGGCCTACTTTGGTCTGGGCCAGGTGACAGCGTCACCGATTGCGCCGGGGATTAAGGCGTATCACGACCCTTCTCCGTCTCCTTATGACTTTGATATCAAGAAAGCCAATGCGTTGCTGGATCAGGCGGGCTTTGCCAAAGGCAGCAACGGTACGCGGTTTAGCGTGACGCTGGATTACAATCCAATCTCAGAGGATCTGCGCAAAACGGCGGAATACACCCGCTCGGCGCTGGCGAAAATCGGTATTAAAGTCACGCTGCGCGCTCAGGATCTCTCCAGCTTTGTGCGCCGCATCTATACCGACAGGGACTTCTCTTTCACCATAAACGGGCACAGCAATCTGTACGACCCGACGGTGGGCGTGCAGCGCGTGTACTGGTCGAAAAACTTCCGCAAGGGCGTGCCGTTCTCTAACGCATCGGATTATCACAACCCGGAAGTTGACCGTCTGCTGGAAGCCGCTCAGGTGGAAAACGATCCGCAGAAGCGCGTTGAGGAGTTTAAGGCCTTCCAGAAAATCGTTGAACAGGAACTGCCCGATATCAATCTGATATCACCGCAGTTTATTACTATCTACAACCGCAAAGTTCACGATCATTCGGTGACCGCCGATGGCGTGGAGGGGAATCTTTCGCAGGTCTGGCTGGAGAAGCAGTAAGAGATGTGGGAAGCCGTCGCTGACGGCTTCCCTCTCGCGATGTCAGGATCAGAAGCGATACTGCAGGCCCGCGGTTACCGTGTAGTTTTTGTTAGCAATACCGGCCGCATCACCGCCGATTGAGCCAGACTCAGCGGTGCTGTTGTCGATAATCTGCGTGCCGCCCTTACCTTCTTCGTATTTGCTGTAGCTGAATTCAGCGAAGACTTTGGCGTTTGGCGTCACGTAGTAACCGGCATCAACGGACACGCCGTAATAACGGGAGCCGGACGTCTTCTCACGGAAGGTCAGTTCGCGGACATAGTGTTCGTCGTTATCGTGCGCGCGGACCCAGTCGCTGAATTTGAACTGAGTATTGAATTCAAAGTCATTGAAGCGGTACTGACCCACCAGACCGATATACGGCAGGGTGAAGCGCTGGCTATAGCCAATGCCGACCTGATCATTCGGGAAGTTACCCACGGTACTGCCGTTATCGTAGTTGTAAGACCCGCCGGTCGCCGTCCAGCTAAAGCGCGTTTCCTGATAACCGGCCACGATCCCGGCTTTGTAGTCCTCGCCACGCAGCAGCCAGCCCTTCACGTTCAGGTCATACTCGTTGGCGTAGTTGACGTCGGTGCTCGGGTGAGACGAATGGTCAGTCCAGCCTGACTGGTTGCTGTTGTCCCAGTCGTAATCATCCATATGACCGGAACCGGATGCCAGCGATGTCCAGCCGCGCGCGTTCAGCGTCAGGAATGAGTAGGCATCCCAGGAGAAATCCGCTTTCAGGATCGCCACATTTTTGATTTTCCAGTCCAGCTGGCTGAGTTTACGGCCGGTCGTTTCGTCATAAACCAGCTCGGTTGATTTGCCGCTCAGCAGGCCCACGGAGGTGGAAACGCTGAGGCTGTCAGAGGATAAATTCGGTATATATTGTGAAGACTCAGCGGAAGCCGTTCCGGAAATCCCAGCCATCACCATCATGCAGATAATACTTTTTTTCATTATATTTCCTGTGGGTAATTATATTAATCCTTAAACTGCGCGCGCAGATTAAAACATGACAAATTGTAAAGCAAGTGTAAGGATTCTATTAAGATGAAATCAGAATCATGCGGATGATATGGTGATGGGATGATTCGTAGTAGATTTTAAAAATCCACCGTCTTATTTCGCGTAATGAAATTTGTCACTGAGTTTATTTTTCCAATGAATAACTTTCATGTTGTGTTAAAAATAACCTGATGTCAGGATGTGTCGCTACATTTGATAATCATCAGACACCGATATCTTAATAAGCAGAACGGTGGATATCCTCAATCTGAACGCGTCAGGCAGAGCCTGAATGTTACGCAGGTTAGGAACATGGAAACGCAACTTAGCGTGCGTTATGACAGGTTTATGGAGAGGTAACCAGATGAAATACAGTGTTTTTATCGCCGCAGCGATGCTGTCCCAACCCGTCCTTGCCGAAACGGATTACGATAAAGCGGTCAGTGCCTACATTGAATATAACTGCGATTACAATGCCAAATCGTTAATCAAAGAAGAGGCGAAAATCCCCTATAACGACCTGATTGAAGCCTGCAAGAAAGGCGCGGCGGATATTAAAAAGTTTATTACCGACTGGCCCGACTTTGGCACTAATGAAGGTATTATGGCATTCCAGGATACCGTGGCACCCTATGCGAAAGAAGCCAGTGCTGAGGGCGCGTATAAAAACCAGATTTACCAGTATGGCGTGGGCTCATGGGGGATTGGGTATATTCAAAGCCCGGCAGCAAAAGCCAATACGGTAAAACAGTGGAAGCAGGGAAAGTTTAAAGTGAAATAACCGCCGGGCGATCCGTCGATGGATTGTCTTCGGATGACCATTGGTCCGATTCAGAAAGCCGCCTGCGTTAACAGGCGGCAATGTCATTAGAAAAGTACCGAATAGCCTCATCAGGCATTCGCGCAAATCATGCCGTAGTTGGTGACCCTGCACCTGCTGCTCGATTTAGCCCCTACGATCGCACGGGTGGTTTTCGCCATGTCGGCCACAAAGATCTAAAAACTCGCAGAGAGATCGTCCGTTTATGACAAAGGACAGCGCTGGATAAATAAATCCCTGTTTACGATTGTTATATATTTTCGGGGAAATAATTTTAATTTGCCGAACGACATTACCAGGTAATTTTTATGTCAGCTTTCTGACTGGAAATTAGATTTTATGATCTTAATTTAACGTTATTATCATAAATTCCCACCCCGTGAAATGAATGATATTCATTAGTGTTTTCTGCTAAAGCCATGATAAAGTTGTTGTTAAAATCGTCTGTATTCCCACTGGTGTAGAATTATGCAACATGAGATCGATCAGTACATATCAGTCATTCTTAATGAATGGATTCCTTTAAGAAAGAGCCTACGCGAAGATACCGTGGCGTTATTATCTCAGATAGCTGAATGCGAGTCGGAAAAGCTGACCAGCAAATTCTACGACAGCATGCTGAAAGATCCTGATACCGCCTCGCATCTTTCTTATGAACTGGTTCAGGTGCAGCTGAGTCGCTCACTGATCAAATGGCTAAAAGCCGTACTTTGCGTGAAGACCGATGAGCTGGAACCGCTGGCGAAACAGCAGTACCACATTGGCGGTGTCCATGCACGAATCGGCATTCCCATCCAGTTTGTTCAGCGCGGCTCCCGCCAGATTAAATACGGCATCTACCAGTATCTGAAAGAGTATGACGCCGATCGTGCGGTCATTTTTGAAGTGAAGCATTACTCATCAATGGCTATTGATATGGCGATAGAACTCATGAGTCATGCTTATGCGATGTCGCATCACCGCGCTACGCAGAACGAGGAGTCCTATCGTCTGCACGTGCTGATGAACAATTCTGACCTGGAACAGGGCAAGCAGCAGGCGGCTCTGTCCAGCTGGGAAAACACCGTCATGTACGATCTGGTGAGCGGAGCCAGGAACACGGAGTCGTTAATCAGCCTGTCCAGTTCCGGGTTCGGCCTGTGGTTCCGGCATAAATGCGTTAAGAATTTCGGTGAAGATCGTAAGGTTAGTGAAATTCGCCAGTTAATCGATGTTATCGACCGGGAAATACTGGGCATTGATACCAGCGTGGAGCTGGAAGTGAAAAAAACGCAGGAGCTGTTACGCGTTATTCATTCCAACTGCCAGCAGATACATATGAATCTGGAGATGTTATTCAGCGATGCTTCTAATATGAAGGACGGTAAAGATGCGCTGACGAATCTGCTCAACAAACGCTATCTGCCAACAATATTAAAACATGAGGTGAGTCTGGCAATTGAAAATAAATTGCCGCTCAGCGTGGCGATAATTGACGCCGACTACTTTAAGAAAATAAATGATAAATGGGGCCATCCGGTTGGCGACCGTGCGCTGATGCATATTGCCGGGCTGCTGGGCGATAATATCCGCTCGAGCGATTATCTGTTCCGCTACGGCGGCGAAGAGTTTTTGCTGATCCTGGTGGAGGCTGGCGAGTTCGACGCCCGCACCTCGCTGGAGCGGATAAGAAGAACGATCACCAGTACGCCGTTTGAAGTGCTGCCGGGAGAAACTATCCAGATCACCGTCAGTATCGGCTATGCGATCCATAACGGCCATCCTGACTATAACCTGTTATTGAAAAACGCTGATGCCGCGCTGTACACCGCGAAGGGTAACGGCAGAAACCGCATCGAGCGTTTTTAAGTTTGAGATAGTCGTTTAGCGAGTCAACCCCGTGGCGTAGCATCCCTGCTCCACGCCATCCGGAGTATGAACGGAAGAGAATTAACGCAAAGGCTTGCCGCGAACCGGCGCATCGCCCGCCACATAGTAATCGGCGGTGCTACGCGGCAGCGGTGCGCGGCCACGAATGGCGTCGGCCATCTTTTCACCGATCATAATGGTGGTGGCATTCAGGTTGCCGGTGATAATCAGCGGCATAATCGAGGCATCCACTACGCGCAGGCCGTCCAGGCCGTGCACGCGCCCTTCTCCGTCGACCACCGCCATCTCGTCGGTGCCCATTTTACAGGTGCCGCACGGGTGGTAGGCCGTTTCGCCGTGATTGCGCACGAACTCATCCAGCTCTGCGTCAGTCTGGTAGGCGTCACCGGGGCTGATCTCTTTACCGCGAAACGCATCCAGCGCGGGCTGATTGATAATCTCGCGGGTGATGCGGATTGCCGCACGGAACTCAATCCAGTCCTCTTCATCTGCCATGTAGTTAAACAGAATGCTCGGGTGCTGGCGCGGATCGCGGGATTTCAGCTGCACGCGGCCGCGGCTTTTGGAGCGCATTGAACCGACGTGGCACTGGAAGCCGTGAGCTTCTACCGCGTTGGAGCCGTTGTAGTTAATCGCCACCGGCAGGAAGTGATACTGAATATTTGGCCAGGCAAACGCGGCATCGCTGCGGATAAAGCCACCGGCTTCAAACTGGTTGCTGGCACCAATGCCGGTGCCGTTGAACAGCCACTCCGCGCCTATTTTCGGCTGATTCCACCATTTGAGCGCCGGGTAAAGCGAAACCGGCTCTTTGCACTCGTACTGCAGGTACATTTCCAGGTGATCCTGCAAGTTCTCACCCACGCCGGGCAGGTCGTGCACCAGCGGGATATCAAACTGTTTTAACAGCTCAGCCGGGCCCACACCGGAGCGCTGGAGGATCTGCGGCGAGGCAATCGCCCCGGCGGAGAGCAGCACTTCTTTACGGGCGCTGGCGCGATGCAGCGTATCGCCGTCACCCACCAGGTATTCCACGCCCACGGCGCGTTTGCCGTCGAACACAATGCGGTTGGTCAGCGCGTGAGTGATGATTTTCAGGTTCGGGCGCGGTTTGGCCTGGTCCAGGTAGCCGCGTGCGGTGCTGGAGCGGCGGCCTTTCGGCGTCACAAAGCGATCCATCGGACCGAAGCCTTCCTGCTGATAGCCGTTCAGATCGTCGGTGCGCGGATAGCCTGCCTGCACCCCCGCTTCCACCATCGCCGCGAACAGCGGATTGTTGCCCGCTTTGGGTGTGGTGATGCTCACCGGACCATCTGCACCATGCCAGTCGTTGGCGCCGGTGTCGCGGTTTTCCAGCTTGCGATAGTACGGCAGGCAGTCCAGGTAGCTCCAGTTCTCCAGACCGGGCTGCTGCGCCCAGCCGTCGAGATCCAGCGCGTTGCCGCGAATGTAACACATGCCGTTAATCAGTGAAGAACCGCCCAGGCCTTTACCGCGCCCGCACTCCATCCGGCGGTTGTTCATATGCGGCTCCGGGTCGGTTTCATACGCCCAGTTATAGCGTTTTCCCTGTAGCGGGAAGGCCAGCGCCGCCGGCATCTGCGTGCGGAAATCAAAACGGTAGTCCGGGCCGCCCGCTTCCAGCAGCAGCACGTTAATATTTGCGTCTTCGGTCAGGCGGGTGGCCAGCACGTTACCTGCCGAACCCGCACCGATAATAATGTAATCAAATTCCATGAGTTGCTCCTCTAAGCAGGGATTAAAACACCGACTGGAAGGTGGCCATCTCAATCTGTACTGACTTCAACTGCGTATAGTTTTGCAGGGTCATCACGCCGTTTTCGCGGCCGATGCCTGAATGCTTGTAGCCGCCCACCGGCATTTCAGCGGCGGATTCGCCCCAGGTATTAATCCAGCAGATACCGGCCTCAAGCTGGTGGATCACGCGGTGCGCGCGGTTCAGGTCGCGGGTGACCACACCCGCGGCCAGGCCGAACTCGGTGTTGTTGGCGCGGCGAATCACTTCGTCTTCGTCGTCGTAGCTGAGGATCGACATCACCGGGCCGAAGATCTCTTCGCGGACGATGGTCATCTCGTCGTGGCAGTCGGTAAATACGGTCGGTGCCACCCACGCGCCGTTGTCGAAGCCTTCGCCGGTTAAGCGCTCACCGCCGCACAGCACGCGTGCGCCTTCGGCCTTGCCGCTGTCGATAAAGCGCATCACGTTGTCGCGATGGGCGAAGCTGACCAGCGGGCCGAAGTTGGTTTGCGGATCGTTGAGGTCACCGGCGCGAATGCGGGAAACGCGGAAGCGGATTTTGGCTTCAAACGCGCTCTTCAGCGCCGACGGAATAAACACCCGGGTGCCGTTGGTGCAGACCTGGCCGGAGCTGTAGAAGTTGGCCATCATGGCGATATCCGCCGCCAGATCCAGATCGGCATCGTCGAAGATAATCAGCGGCGATTTACCGCCCAGCTCCATCGTCACCTCTTTCAGCGTTGAGCCTGCGGCGTTGGCCATCACCTTCTTGCCGCTGACCACGCCACCGGTAAAGGAGACTTTGTCGATGCCCGGATGCTCGGTCAGCAGCTGTCCGGTGACCGCACCGATGCCAGGCAGGACGTTAAACACGCCGTCCGGCACGCCCGCCTCGGTGTAGATTTCGGCCAGCTTCAGCGCGGTCAGTGGGGTGACTTCGCTCGGTTTGAAGATCATCGCATTACCGGCGGCCAGCGCCGGAGCGGATTTCCACAGGGCGATCTGGATTGGGTAGTTCCACGCGCCGATACCGGCCACCACGCCCAGCGGCTCGCGGCGGGTATAAACGAAGGACGTTTCACGCAGCGGGATCTGCTGACCTTCCAGTGAAGGTGCCAGCCCGGCGTAATACTCCAGCACGTCCGCACCGGTGACGATATCAACGCTGGCGGTTTCGCTCAGCGGTTTGCCGGTATCCAGCGTTTCTAATTCTGCCAGCGCATCGTTGCGCTCGCGCAGGATGTCGACCGCACGGCGTAAAATGCGTGAGCGTTCCATGGCGGTCATCGCGGCCCAGATCTTCTGGCCTTTGCGCGCGGATTCGACGGCGCGGTTGACGTCGGCGGCACCGGCGGCGTGAACCTGGGCCAGCACTTCACCGTTCGCGGGGTTGATGGTGTCGAAACGCTCACCGCTTTCTGCTGCGACGTAGCCGCCATCAATATAGAGTTTCTGCTCCGGGAATCGTGACATGGTATCTCCTTTCTCAGGTTATTCGGTTCGTGCAAGCTGTTGACGAATAAAGCGGCTGGTCAGCGTCAGCGCCAGCTCTTCGTCAAACGGTTTGCCGCTTAGCGCGGCACGTAGCCAGAGGCCATCAATCAGCGAGGCCAGTCCGTGCCCGGCAATGCGCGCCGCTTCTCGCGGCAGTTCCCTGCGAAATTCCACCACTAACATGCTGAACAGCCTGCCGCTGCTGACCCGCTCCAGGCGGTGTAATGAAGGCTGATGCATGCTGCTGGACCAGAAATCCAGCCAGGCCTTCATGGCGGCGCTGTGGACCTGCGTTTTATCAAAGTTCCCTTCAACGATGGAACACAGCCGGGCTTCTGCCCCGGCACCGGCCAGTTTTTCCAGCCGCGCCGCTACCGCGTCGCGCAGCTGGCGGGTTACATCACGCATGGTCGCTTCCAGCAGACCGTTCTTGTCTTTGAAGTAATGGCTGATGATGCCGGTAGACACGCCAGCCCGCCTGGCAATCTGCACAATGGTGGCATCGTTAATGCCGACTTCATTGATGGTGTTCAGCGTGGCATCTATCAGCTGTCTCCGCCTGATTGGCTGCATCCCTACCTTTGGCATATCCTCAACTCCACGAGTAAAACGAGACGCTAGTGTAACTTTTTATTGATTGAACGTTCAATATAAAATGTTTTGTTGCTAGTATGTATGTGTTGCAGGCGATTCGTTACGAACCGCAAGTAATTGTTGTGAATTCTTTTTGTTGATTTAAAAACCAGAGGTAATTGATGAATAATCCACCTGCCAGTGAAAAGGACAAAATCAATCCCGTGGTGTTTTACACGTCCGCCGGGCTGATTTTGTTGTTTTCCCTGATGACGATTCTCTACAGCGACCTCATGGCGAGCTGGATACTGCGCGCCGTTAACTGGGTTTCCGCCACGTTTGGCTGGTATTACATGCTGGCTGCCACGTTGTATGTGGTGTTTGTGATTTTTATGGCCTGTTCGCGATTTGGCGCGATCAAACTCGGGCCCGAGCAGTCGAAACCGGAGTTCAGTATCCTGAGCTGGGCGGCGATGCTGTTCGCCGCAGGCATCGGTATCGATCTGATGTTCTTCTCGGTGGCTGAACCGGTAACGCAGTATATGCAGCCACCGGAAGGCCAGGGGCAGACGTTCGAAGCGGCCCGTCAGGCGATGGTCTGGACGCTGTTCCATTATGGCCTGACCGGCTGGTCGATGTACGCCCTGATGGGCATCGCGCTGGGCTACTTCAGCTACCGTTACAACCTGCCACTGACCATTCGCTCCGCACTGTATCCCATCTTTGGTAAACGCATTAACGGCCCCATCGGCCACACCGTGGATATCGCCGCCGTTATCGGCACCATCTTCGGCATCGCTACCACGCTGGGTATCGGCGTGGTGCAGCTAAATTACGGGCTGAAGGTGCTGTTTGATATCCCGGAAGGGCTGGGTGCCCAGACGGCGTTAATCGTGCTGTCGGTGATTATCGCCACGATTTCCGTCACCTCCGGCGTCGATAAAGGCATTCGTATTTTATCCGAGCTGAATGTGGCGCTGGCGCTGTTCCTGATCCTGTTCGTGCTGTTCTTCGGCAACACTGAATTCTTACTGAACGCGCTGGTGCTGAACGTCGGTGACTATATCAACCGCTTTACCGGTATGACGCTGAACACCTTTGCCTTCGATCGCCCCGTGGAGTGGATGAACAGCTGGACGCTGTTTTTCTGGGCGTGGTGGGTGGCCTGGTCGCCGTTTGTCGGACTGTTCCTCGCGCGTATCTCACGCGGCCGTACCATTCGTGAATTCGTGCTCGGCACGTTGATTATCCCCTTCACCTTTACCCTGCTGTGGCTGTCCGTGTTCGGTAATGCCGCACTGTATGAAATCATTCACGGTGATGCAGGATTCGCGCAGGAAGTGATGAGCCATGCCGAGCGCGGTTTCTACAGCCTGCTGGCACAGTACCCGGCCTTTAAGTTCAGCGCCTCGGTGGCGACGATCACCGGTATGCTGTTCTATGTCACCTCGGCGGATTCGGGATCGCTGGTGTTGGGTAACTTCACCTGCAAACTGAAGGACATCAACAGTGATGCACCGAACTGGATACGTATTTTCTGGTCGGTCACCATCGGTCTGCTAACGCTGGGTATGCTGATGACCAACGGCATTTCCGCGCTGCAAAACGCCACGGTGATTATGGGGCTGCCGTTCAGCTTTGTGATCTTCTTTGTGATGGCCGGTCTGTATAAATCGCTGAAGGTGGAAGATTACCGCCGGGTGAGCGCCAACCGCGATACCGCCCCGTATCTGGCCAGCGCACACGATCGGTTAAGCTGGAAAAAGCGCCTGTCGCGCCTGATGAACTATCCTGGTTCGCGCTATACCGAGCAGATGATGCAGACGGTGGTTTATCCGGCGATGCAGGATGTGGCGAAGGAGCTGGAGCTGCGCGGCGGCAAAGTGATGCTGGAAAGCCTGCCGGCCCAGGAAGGGGAAGACCTCGGCCATCTGGAGCTTCGCGTGCATCTGGGCGACGAGCAGGACTTCGTCTATCAGGTGTGGCCGCAGAAATACTCGGTGCCGGGCTTTACCTACCGCGCCCGCAGCGGGAAATCCAGCTACTTCCGCCTGGAAACCTTCCTGCTGGAGGGCAGCCAGGGCAACGACCTGATGGATTACAGCAAGGAACAGGTGATTATTGATATTCTCGATCAGTACGAACGTCACCTGAACTTTATCCACCTTAACCGCGAAGCGCCGGGCAACAACCTGACCTTCCCGGATATTTAAAGCCCCCCGCACGCGGCGTTCTGCCGCGTGCTTTTACCACATAGACTTATTACTCTTCTCATTAACTGACACTCTGAGGCGGCAGGCAATATCATTCATCGCCTTTGCGCCGGGGAATAACCCTTTCGTTGATAATAAATATAAGTCGTGATGCTGCCGTGCACTGGCAGGATGATTCTTATGTTACTGAACAGGTGACTATTTCTGGTTAGTTATCATTTAAATCATGGCGGATTTTTTGTTATTACCACCTCGATGGTAATTAATTTAACGATGGTTAACTTTCAGTTCGGATAATTCTCATAATGCTGTCAGGTAGGGATTATTTATAGGGAAGGCTCAATTTTTCCGTGTAACTTTATGTATACAAAAATACGCAAAAAGACATGGATTATTACAAACAAAGGGCTTTCATTAATGTTCAACTTTAAAACGACCTTGTTACTTTCCGTTATTGCACTTACTGCCTGCGGTGGAGGCGGCGGTGGCGGTGGCGACGACAGCGCTCCCCCGGTCACCACCTCGCCGGGCGAAACCGATGGCGGCAGCGGCGGCGAGAATAACGGCGGCACCACCACCCCAACGTTGCCCACTTCACCGGCAGCCAGCTACGCCACCGGCGGGACTGTTTCCGGCTACACCTACACCACGCCGGACGGCAGTAAGTACACCATGCGCCAACCGGGCCTTGTCGTGACTGGCGTATTCACCCAGATGCTGACCCGCACCGACGGCACCCAGGTTTCCGCCACGTCCTGGTGCTGCGGCACGATGAGCTACACCACCTACGGCACCTGGACGCATTTTGAAAAGGGCACGCATGACGTGTTCTACACCGGCGATGCCACGCTGGCGGCCAACGTTCCGACTCAGGGCACGGCGACCTATGCCGGTAGCGGCATGCGCGAAAGCACCCGCAGCGACGCCACCTTCAACGTGGATTTCGCGGCGAAAACCATTAACGGCAGCATCGCCGCCGGTGACGATTACGGCAGTGCGGTCGCCATGCAGGGCAAAATCAGCAACGGTGGCTTCAGCGGTGACGCCCAGTCCGGCGGCGAGAACGGCACCTTTATCGGCCACTTCAACGGCCCGGCAGCCGAAGAGCTGGGTGGCATCGCGCAGTTCAGCGATAGCACCAAGAACACCTCGTTTGGTGCGACGAAAAAATAATCCCTTTCCGGCCAGCCAGCCTGGCCGGTTTTTCTGCAATGGTAATGTCTATGAAAGTCCGGGCTTTAGCTGTACTGGGATTATTGTGCCCGCTCAGCACGCTTTTTGCTGCACCACCTGAAACCCAGTATCTTCCCGCCGCCAGTCATTTAGAGCGGCTTGAACAGCCGACCGCTACCGGCGACAGCCGCCGTACGCAGCACATTAACAATAGCGATCTTGCGGCGCAGCCTGAGTTGGCCAAAGCGATGCTGGACCGTGCCGTCAGTGAAGGCCAGTGGCCGATCGTGCGCGCGATTTTACCGGTTTACGCCGCTTCCCCGCAGCCGGACGAGATACTGATCCACTTTGCCCGCGCGGGTCTGGCCCGCAGCGAAGGCCATTACGATCGGGCGATAAAACACTATCGCGCGATACTCAGTGCCCACCCCGATTTTGCTGCGGTGCGGCTGGAACTGGCGCGGGCAATGTATGAAAACCGGCAGACCGACGCCGCGGAATATCAGTTCCGCCGGGTACTGAGCAGCAATCCGCCGGAGAATGTTCAGCAGATTATCGCGCAGTACCTGGACCGTATTCACCGCGGCAGCCCGCTCACCGGGAGTTTCAGCCTCAGCTATCTTAACGACAGCAACGTGAATAACGCCTCGTCGGGCGACACCGTGCGCATCGGCGATCGCCTGTTTATCCGCAATAAAGACAGCCTGCCGCAGCGCGGCGAGGGCGTGCAGTTCAGCGGCGCGCTGCAAAAAGACGTGCAGCTGTATAACCAGCACGGTTTACGCTTCCTCGGCACGGTGTATGGCAAAAGCTACTGGAACAATCACCGCTTTGATGACGTCACCGGGCGCGTTTACGCCGGCTATCAGTGGCGGGATTTCCGTCAGCAGTTTGCCGTTCTACCGTTCTTTGAGCAGCGCTGGTACGGCACCGAAAGCTACTCTTCCGGCCCCGGCGTGCGTGCGGAATACAGCTATCTGCTCTCTCCCCGCTGGCAGATTAGCCAGGCGCTGGAGTATCAAAAACTCGGTTATGACAACGGCGACTATGCGTTTCTGCGCGGCCATAACCGGCTTTCCTCCACCACCCTTTCCCACGCGCTGAACTCGCGGGTTTCCCTGTTTGGCGGGGTGGATTTGCTGGAGCAGCAAACGCTGTCGCAGAGCGAGAATAACCGCCGCATCGGGCTGCGCACCGGCACACAGGTTGATTTACCCTGGAAACTCTCTTTCTCCGCGATGGGGGCGTTTTCCCGCCGCCAGTACCAGGCGGACAGCGATATCTTTTCCATCCGGCGCAGGGATAACGAGCAGTATTACAGCCTGGCCGTCTGGCACCGCGATCTCGACCTGTTTGGTCTTATGCCAAAGTTGAATTTCACCTACAAACGGGTAAACAGTAACATCGATTTTTACGACTACCATCAGCGGAATATCAGTATTTCGCTGGATAAAAACTTCTGACGGCCGGGTCGTCGCCCAGGGTTATGCGGCGGCGATGAGCGGCTAAGGTGGACATAATCGATGACGACATTACGTGATTTCAATCATCTCTGGCGTGACCGCAACGACACCTCTGCACTTAAAACGCCGCGCGTGCTGATCCGGGTTTTTGTTAAACCCGGTGAACTGGAAAGCAGCGTGGCCTTTTACGAGCATCTGCAATCAACCCTAGCGGATGGCGGATTCCCGTTCCCGGAAGCAGGCTTAAGGCTGGCGATGGTCGGTGCTTTTTTGCTGATTGAAGGCAGCGAGGATGCGCTGGCCCCGTTCACGTCCACAACCGGCACGCTGCTGGTAGACGACGTTCAGCCCTGGTACGACAAACTGATTGCTGCCGGTGCCACGATCGTTTTTCCACTTCAGGTCGTGCCGACCGGAGCAGCGTTTAATGCCGTTCATCCTGATGGCACGGTCGTGGAATACGTTCACCATCGGCCTGATGGTGAGGGTCGCTAAGGTTTATATGGTGATAAATATACGGCGATAATTGCCGTGTATTTTTAATGCAATAAACCGCTGAACACTCCCTCAACTATGCTTATGTCACTCCCCCTACTCCAACACAGCAAAGTGACGACTCTAAATGGACGCCTGGACGGGCTGAACATCTCCGAAGACGAATTCTTTATGGAGCTGCGCCAGAGTGGGTTGAGCACCTGGGACAGGTACGGCTGGCGCTGATTGAACTGGACGGGCAGCTGAGCCTGTATTATTTCGACGATCGGGACGTGCGACCCGGCCTCAGCGTGCTGCCGCCGGAACATCGACCCGCGTTTGCCCGGGTGCCGAATACGGGGTTATATGCCTGCACCCGCTGCGGGCTGAGCCTGCATATTGTCGGAGGTGAAAGCCCGCCCTGCCCCCGCTGCAAAAATACGCTGTGGTCGGTGGCACTGGCGACCCGACGTGCGCAGTAGAGCCAGACCACTCAGAGTGGTGTCCTGGCTGCTATTTAAGTGCAGCGTGTTATCGATTATGGAGAATCAATCTTTATATCTATCTCAAAAAAAAATGAATTTGAGATAGATTCCATCAGCTGTACTATACTATCGCAAAACTGAATAATTTTGAGGTAGTCACTATGTCAATTAAACGACCGCCTGCATTAATCCCGCTGGCGTCGCTCTCCGGTGCTGACTTCGCCGCTCACCAGCAGTATAACCGGGTGGTCGATGAAAGAGGCCGTTATCTGCCCTTTGATGAATTTCGACATCGCGTTTCGCGCCGCGATAACGTGGATCTTGCCTGGTCGATGACGCGTCGCGCCCGTAACGCGGCAATGCAATGGATTAACTATCATGATGAAGCCGGTCAGCAGGCCGGGTTGATTATCACTCCAGCCATGGCCGCAGTTTGCGAGAGGGTCGATAAGCATGCAACCCGACTGGCGCTGAAGGAACTGACGCAGCGTCTAAAAGGCGCGGGAGCTGAACTGAGCCAGCTACAGCTGGATGAACCTATTACCAGTAGCCAGTTGGAAGGCGCGAACACCACTACGCTGGTTGCGCGAAATATGCTGGAAAGCGGTCGCGAACCTCGTACTGCTGATGAACATATGATCGCCGGTAATGCCCGCCTGATGGCTGAAATACCCGACTGGCTAAGTGAGCCCTTAACGCCTGATTTAATCCGGCGTTTCCACGCAACGGGTATGGCGGGTATTGATGACGAAAAGTACCAACCCGGTGAATTCCGCACCACCGACGACATTGTCATTGCCGACTATGACGGCAACATTGTGCATCAGCCACCTGCTGCCGTTCTGCTGCCGGAACGCCTTGAAGCCGTCTGTGACTGGGTTAATGACAGAGCGGTATATATCCATCCGCTGATCAAAGCATGCATTCTGCATTTTATGATTGCTCACGAACATCCGTTCAGGGATGGCAACGGGCGTACCAGCAGAGCGCTATTTTACTGGTTTATGTTGAAAGCAGATTACGACACTTTCAGATATATCTCGATCAGCAGCCTGCTCCATTCGGCCCCGGTAAAATATGCGTTGAGCTATCAATACAGTGAGACTGACGGCATGGATTTGACCTATTTCCTTGAGTATCAGACCCGTATTATTGCGCGAGCGCTGGAGCATTTGCTGCAGCACGTTGATAAGTTGACCCAGCGGGCTGCGGCATTGGACCGCCAGCTTTTTCAATCAGGTGCGCTAATCCGCCTCAGCCCAAGGCAGGTTACGCTGCTGAACGTGATGCTGTCGAGCGAGGGCAAAGAATACACCGCAGCAGACGTGAGCCAGGCGTTGGGGATCTCTGATAATACCGCCAGAAATGATCTACGAGCGATCGTTCGGGAAGGCTTTGCGGAAGAAATCGCCGTTAACGATCAAAAAACGGTTTATATCAGCCACCCGAACCTCGTATAACTTGGCTCAGTGCGGCCGTGATGCTGCCCCAGGGTAACTCACCGAGCCGCAGAAAAAATATCTGAATCAACCATGGGAAACACGATGAAGCTACATATCTATCAGCACTGCCCTTTCTGTAACCGCGCGCGCATGATTTTTGGTTTTAAGAATCAGCCCGTTGAGCTGTCGGTAATTATGGAAGGCGATGTGGAAACGCCAACCCGGATGGTGGGTAAAAAAGTGGTGCCGATCCTTGAGAAAGATGACGGCACCTATATGCCGGAGAGCATGGATATCGTTCACTACGTTGATGGCCTGCAGGGCGATCGCGTGGCGGCGGAGCCAGCGGATCAGGCGATCGTTGAGTGGAGCAAGCAGGCGTCCGGTGCGATTTATAAACTCGCTATTCCCCGCTTCACCCGCGCTGATTTTGCCGAGCTGGCAACGCCGGAAGCCCGCGCGGCCTATACCCAGCGCGAAATCGCCGCTTTCGGTAATCTGGATGAGCTGCAGGCGCAGAGCGAGGCGTTTATTGCTGAGACGGTGGAAAAGCTGACTGAGATTGAACCTTATCTGCAAAACTTCAGTAAGGTATCCACCACCGAGTTTATTCTTTTCCCCGTGCTGAACAGCCTGAGCATTGTGAAAGATTTCCCGTTCAGCCCGGCCTGTTTGGCCTATTTGCAGAAGGTTTCTGCGCTGAGCAAGGTGCCGTTGTTTATTGAGAAGGCGCTCTGATTCACTTGTTCGCCCTCTTCCCTGAGGGCGAATCCTGGCTTCCTCATTCGTTCTGCGCTGCGGATTATCCTGGTGAGGCAGCCGCCAGTCCGCTCAGCAACATTAGTGATAGCTTTCAAAGTCAAGGGATTACCTGCTTACCTGCTTTCCCGCCCTCACCCGATAGTATAAAAGCGACAGCAGGATCAGCGCACAGCCCAGCATCTGCTGCAGGCTCATCATCTCGGTAAACCACAGCGCGGCGGCGACCACGGTCAGTAGCGGTTCCAGCAGCATAATCAGCGCGGCGTTGGCGGCGCTGGTCATGCTCTGGCCTTTCAGCTGTAGCCAGAAACGCAGGCTGGTGGCGATCAGCACGCTGGCGGCCAGCCATCCCCATGTGGATAGCGCAACCTGCGGCGGCCAGGTTTCCAGCAGCAGGGAGAGTGCGGAAGCAATCACGCCGGTGCAAATCAGCTGGAAGGACGCCAGTGGACGCACGGATACAAAGCTGGCGTATTTGGTGTTATAGCAAAAGTAGATCGCCTGCAGGATAGCCGATCCGAGGAAAAAGAACTGGCTTGGCTCAAACACAATGTTCTTTTTCAGAGTCAGCAGGCCCAGACCCATCATACCCACGGGCAGGGAAACCCAGAATGACGCCGACGGACGAGCCTGTAAAATAACCCATGCGACAATCGGAACAAACAGCATCGACAGGCTCATAATAAACGCTCCCTCCCCCAGCGATCGGGTGGTGGCAACGCCGTATATCCACAGCAGCATACAGCAGGCCAGCAGCAGGCCGCTGATCAGGACCGACCGGCGATGATGCAGAGCCTGTCTTAATTCGCTGCGTTTGCAAAAGCAGAGCAGCAGCAGGCCGGCCAGCAGGAAACGCAAACCAAGAAATGCCATGGTGGGCATACCGGACACTGCCTCTCTGGAACAGATCCAGCCAAATGCGGCAATCATAGTGGTGCAAACCAAAAAGATATCTGCGTGGCCCTGCCGTGACGACATGTTCAGTCCTTAAGTCGTTGAAAAATGATGTCTGCTTTGCTGGTGCGGCGATGCTGGCTTTCGCTCGTTCTCTGCCAGGATGAGTCGTGATACCGGTAAATTGTATGGAATTTTTCTTCCGCTTTATATATCAAGCGAAAATATTAATTCACTAAAAGGTTAAGCCGGCGCGAGCCCGCAGAGCCGCTTATCCCTCCAGCATAATCAAACTCACACTAAAACCACATGTTGGTTTCTGATACCGGGAAGGCGAATGGGTCGTGTTAAGGCCGCCTGCTTTCGTCGGGAATTAATGTATTTTATCATTATAACAGCCAGTTACCTGTTGGTTTCCGCCGTTAATGAGCAATTTCTCGGAAAGTTGTGATGTGGTTTTAGTGTGGCTAATACGCTGTTTTGTTGTTGTGGTTGTGTGGTTTTTGTGTTTAGATAATGACAGAACCTGAAGCCGGGATGATGTTTATGACACAGTTGAATGAAAATGTTGATGTGGTGGTGATCGGCGGTGGCGTTGTCGGATGTGCGGTATTCCGGCGCTTCACGCTGATGGGCGCACGCACCATGCTGCTGGAAAAAGGGGGAGATATTCTTTCCGGTGCCAGTAAGGCGAATAGCGCCATCCTCCACACGGGCTTTGACGCCCCTACCGGGAGCCTGGAACTGCAATGTATGCAGGCTGGCTACGAAGAATATATGGCCATTCATCAGCAGATGAATTTGCCGCTGCTGAAAACGACGGCCATCGTCGTTGCCTGGAGTCAGGAGCAGCTGGACGCCCTGCCGGGAATTGTGCAGCAGGCCCATAACAATGGCGTGTTCGACGTCGAACAGATTTCTTCTGAGGAAGTCTATCGCCGCGAGCCGCACCTGGCAAAAGGCGCACTCGGCGGCGTTTACGTTCCGGGAGAATACGTCATCGATCCGTGGAGCTCGCCGCTGGCCTATATGACTCAGGCGGTGATGCACGGCGGTCAATATGCTTTCAACTGTGAAGTACAGCGTGTGAAATCCACCGATGACGGCTGGGAGCTGACGACCAGCAGAGGCCGTGTACAGACACGACTGGTGATCAACTGCGCCGGGAATCACGGCGATCTGATTGACGGCATGTGGCGCACCCCGGAATTTGAAATCCGCCCGCGCAAGGGGCAGTTCCTGGTGTATGACAAGGCGTCGGCATCACAGATTAACGCCATTATTCTTCCGGTTCCTACCCCGACCACCAAAGGCGTGCTGCTGTGTAAAACCATTTTTGGCAACATGATCCTCGGCCCCACTGCGGAGGAACAGCAGGACCGTAATCGTGCTGACGTGGATGAAACGGTCATGCAGGGGCTGATTGAGAAAGGCAGCCTGATGCTACCGACGCTGACAGACTATCCGGTCACAGCGACCTACGCCGGTCTGCGCCCTGCCACCGAGAAAAAAGAGTACCGCATTTTTCATTATCCGCAGGACAGCTGGATCACCGTCGGGGGAATTCGTTCCACCGGATTAACCGCCGCGTTGGGGATCGCCAGCCACGTGGAATCGCTTTATCAGCAGCACTTCCCGGCGCTTTTTGCGCTGAATGCGCCTGCCGAGCTGCAATGGCCACGTATGCCGATGCTCTCAGAGTATGAAAAGCGGGATTACGCCTGCCCGGGTAACGGCGGCATTGTCTGCCACTGCGAGCTGGTCACACGCCGCGAGCTGGAAGCGACGTTTGACTCCGCCATCCCGCCGGAATGCATTGGTGCGTTACGACGCCGCACCCGGGTAATGATGGGGCGCTGCAACGGCTTCTTTTGCAGTAATAACGTTGCTGAAATCATCGGTCATCGTTTTGAAAACACACTGGTCGTCGGGAAAGTCGAATGAGCAATCAGTATGAAGTCATTATTATCGGCGCGGGCCCATCCGGGCTTGCCGCAGCCCGCTCTCTGTTTGAGGACGGCATTCGCAACGTTCTGTTAATTGAACGCGAAGCAGAAGCCGGTGGCGTTCCCCGCCACTGCCGCCACCCCACTTTTGGTTTACAGACCTGTTTCCGACCGATGAACGGCCATAACTGGGCGGCGCGCATTCTCAAACGTGTTGCCGGAAAATATGAAATCCGCACCAGCACCACCGTGGTGAATATTAAGCCCGGCGGTGAAGTTGACGTGTCGTCCGATCGCGGTTTTGAAACGCTGAAGGCGAAGCGGGTGATTATCGCCACCGGCGTGCGCGAAACGCCCCGCCACGCTCGCCTTGTCAGCGGCCTTCGGCCACAGGGCGTACTTACTGCCGGTGCGCTGCAACAGTTTATCTATCTGAAGAAGCTGAAACCCTGCAATCGTCCGGTGATTGTCGGTTCCGAACTGGTGAGCTTCTCGACTATCTGGACATTGCGCAACGCCGGAATCAAAGCGCTGGCGCTGATTGATGAGAATTCCCGTCCGGTGGCGTTTCGCCCCAGCGCGCTGTACGCAAAACTGATGGGGGTGCCGTTGCATCTGGGGGCGCATATCACGAAAATTAACGGCGGTGAGCGGGTGGAAAGTGTGGAGTTCACCGATGCGAAAGGCCGGACGCAGTTAGTGGAGTGCGACAGTATTATCTTCACCGGGCGCTTTACCGGCGAGTACACGCTGATCCGTAAAAGCCATCTGGCCTTTGAACCGAACAGCGGTCGGCCGCTGTTCGACCAGTCCGGGCGCTGTTCCGATCCCTGCTATTACGCGGTCGGCAATATGACCCATCCGGCGGACATGGGCGATCAGTGTTATCAGGAAGGCCAGCAGGTCGGGCATGCGGTGGCGAACTCTCTGAAGAGTGAGGATGCAGGAAGTTTCAGCGTGCCGGTTTCACTGGCCGAGGTGTTCCGTATTTCTGCGCCGAATGTGATTCGCTGTGGTGAGGACGGCCGTGGTGAGGTGACGCTGAATGTACGTGTCAACGCAGCGTACAGCGGAGAGATTGTGATTCGCGATGGTGAGAAAGAGCTTTATCGTAAACGTCATCGCTGTATGCCGGAGCGGCGCGTTCTGCTGAAGAATATTGATGTGGCGGGGCTGACGCCGGAGAGCGTGTTAACGGTCTCTGTTCGCTGATTGTTAGCAGATGCCGGTTGTTTGCAGCCGTTATCGACTGAAGCCTCAAAGTAAACATTTTGAAAGCCGCGACTCTATTAGATCGCGGCTTTTTTTGTTGCTGGATGAATGGTGAACGGCGGCCAGCCTTTGCGGCTGCCGTGCGGTCCTCGCGCCGCTTGCGCGGTTCCCTCGGTTACGGCATCCGGCCTGCCGGACCGGTGAAGATGGTGCCTCCCTGCACCAGCTTCACCTGACGCACACATCCCTGTTGGCGTCTCCTGGCCTGCTGCCTTCACCTCAGCGCTGCGGATTACCCGGCAGCCGCAAAGGCTGGCCACCTGCATCGATCCAGTCCGCTGTTAAAAAAGCAGTGAAGTTCGAAGTGAGAAGCGTGCTGTATTGAACTCCTGGCCATAAGCTTCTTTCAATGAACAGCCGCAAAGCTGCGGATTTTCCTGTGAATGCGACTACTTTTGCCACATACACTTAGTCGCTGAGTCATACTTGCCAGAACTGTCCACGCGCTATGGCTACCTTCAAACGGGGTTTCTCAATTGTGTTCTGCTGCTAGTCCTCACCTCGACTTTTATCCCGACGCTACAATGGCTTAAATGACCGAATGCGTCAGTTTGCCTGAAAATAATCCGCATTGCTGAGTACAGTCAGGAATCCCGATTCAGTTCATCAGCCCAACACGACGTTCCCCCCTGGAAAAACTCAAGCGATATAGCTATCAAAACGCAGGCAGGTTACGAGGGAGTGTGGTCAATCCACAGTGCAGAACAGAGAGAGGAAACCAGATTCGGACATAAATTCAGATCGACTTCTGCCTTAAAAGGTTTTCTCAGATGACACAAATATCGAAACGCGGGTGGGTGGCGGAGACTGTGGTCAATCCGCAGCTCTGAACAGAGAGAGGAAACCAGATTCGGGCATAAATTCAGATCGACTTCCGCCTTAAAAAGTTTTCTCAGATGACACAAATATCGAAACGCGGGCGGGTGGCGGAGCCTGCGGGCAATCCACAGCGCTGAACGGAGAGAGGAAGCCAGGATTCGCCTGCATGGACGCAGGCGAAAGGCACAGCCGCGCAGGACGCGCGTCTGTGCCGGTCCGTCAGGCTGACGAGCGAAGTGAAGGAACCGCGAAGCGGCGCGAGGACCGCCCGCAGGCTCCGCCACCCGCCCGAGTCAGCACTATGCCAACCAGATTAATTAAACTCCCCCGCCACCTCAGACCACAAACTCACCCGCTGGTCCCTTCCTTTATAGAATTCGATCTCACGCTGAATCCCCGCGCTCTTATCCCAGCCTTCGAGGTCCAGAATAATCAGCTCACTCATGGCATCAAGAAACACAGCATCGATCGGTGCCCACATCTTGCCGATATTCGCTTTCTCCGTTTTCTCCAGCACCAGATTAATCGGATGAGACATAGTGACCTGGCTGAAAATAACATTTCCCGACTCGGCGATTTTCGCGGCAACTTTATTACAAGCCAGAAAACGTTCGTGAACGACCTTCTCGTCTGCGTGGCTGTACGGGCAGGCAAGGAAAATTTTACGCATATAAACCTCAGTAATATAAGAGTCTGATAAAAACTGTAAAAGTTATTCAGAGGGAAAACATGATTGCTTACGACAGCAATACGGTTAACCCTGATTTAAAATATCGGCCATCTGCAATAATTAGATAGCGCCTGTTCTGGTGGGAACCAGATGAGTGCCGCCTGCTAAATAATATTTAAAAGAATAAAGGTTATTACTTGACCATTTCGCAAAAACTTTAATAATTAAAAGAATGACTCAACTCATGGCGCGGGTGATAAAAAGTCGATGCTATTAAGCGTTTTTCATCACAGGCAGTATGTAAACTTCATGAGTACCATCGTGCTTATCGCATTACTGGCTTAACTGCGCGGCCATTTTAGTTTCGGATGATTCACTCTCATTTAATTCATCACGTTTTTCCATTCTCTCCGCTTCTGGTACGGAAATAAATATCGCAATCGCCACTGCAATGGCCCCGGCCATAAATTTACCCACCATAATCGGCAGTACCAGAGTCGGCTGGAAGTTAGCCGTGAAGGCCAGATGGTCACCTAACGTTGCCTGAGCACAGATCCCGAAGGCCACGCAAAGCACTTTGTCACGGGCGCGCATGTCTTTAAAGATATGATACACCGCGATAATGTTCGCCAGCACCATCACAATCCCCAGTGCACCGGCTTCGGTCAGCTTCAGCTGGCGACCAATAAATTGCATCGGGCGGTGACAGTATTTCTGGAACAGATAGCAAATCGGGAAGGTTCCGGCCAGCATAATGCCGATATATCCGGCGATCTCAATGGCGCGATACAGCTCCTTTTCATCGGCGAATAGCGGGTCGAATACCCAGCCGCCGAAGACTTTGGTAAATACGCCGGTGAAATGCTGAATAATACAGGCCGCCAGCACCAGCTTAATAAAGGCATCCATGATTTTACCGAACATCAGGAAGCCGCGAACCATCCATTCAGTGCGGTATTTTAATCCCAGCGCCAGCAGGAAGCAGAAGGCAAAAAGCGGTGATAAAAGCTGTAGCGCATTAACAAAGTCAATGGTCAGATAGTGACTGGCCGGTGACGATGTGGAAATAATATCACGCACCGGGATGTTATTGACGGTAATAATCATCAGTGAAATCAGTACGCCAAACGGAATACTGATTAATCCCGCCATTGCGCCCAGCGCCAGATATTTATGGTCGCGCTTTTGCAGCATAATTAACCCTACCGGGATCAGATAAACAATACTGGCTCCCGAGGTATAACCAATCAGCATCGCGGTGATCCACTGATCGCGGTTAGAGGCAATCACATCCGCCAGCTGGTAGCCGCCCATATCCACGGCAATAATAGACAGTGCGGCAACCGACACATCCGACCCCATCGACTCGAACAGCGGGCCGATAGTATGCGTAATACCGTAGGAAATAATCGGAATGGCAGCCATTATCCCCGCCTGCGCCAGAAATACCGGGCCGATGGAGTGAATACCGTTAACAAACTCTTTCCCCAGTCCGCTTTCCGGGCGAACGATCGACGCCATTGCTCCTAGCAGCGTGCCAGCCATGATGATGTAAATAATGATATTTCCAATCTCTGACATGATAGCCTCTTATTATTATGCGTTCCGCAGGTTGCGTGAGCGATTAATGATGTCCTGATACCGTTCAAAATAGGGCGTGAAGTCCCTGCTTTGTGGTTCAGTGATGGACTGCTGGTTTCTGACTTTCATCGGATGCGTATTGCCTAACCCTCTTCTCGCCAGCAGCGCCACGCCCTGGGCGGTAATTTCGCGATTCGAAGGTGAGACAATGCGTTTCTGAATCAGGGTGGCAAGGAACTGCTTGAAGTAAACATTGGAGGACAGCCCGCCGTCGACGGAGATGGTGTCGCCAATGCTGCGCACCTTGTCCATGGCGTTAATCACTTCGGCGGAGCGCACGGCAATGCCTTCCAGAATGGACTGCAGCATGTCTTTGCGTTCGGTTTCCAGCGACAGCCCGGCCCAGACTCCCGCCGCTGAGCGATCCCAGTGCGGGCAGCCCAGCCCGGAAAGCGCCGGAACAAACGCCAGGCCGCGTGCAATCGCCGGTTCGTCCGGAAAATCGGAGAACTCCTCCAGGTCGCTGTACAGGCCGATTTTTCCCGCCCAGTTGATCGCGGAGGCCGCGTTATAGACGCCGCCGTCCAGACCATACAGCGGGTTTTCACCCGGGAGCTTCCAGCACAGCGTGGGGAGCAGGCCGGAACCGGCGGCATCAGGCACTTCTGCGCCGGTAATTGATTGTAAAAATGCGCCGGTGCCAAAGGTGATCTTCATCTGGCCGGGTTCCAGACAGCCGTGGCCGTAGGTTCCGGCAAACTGGTCAACGATGCAGGCGGTCAGCGGGGTGGTGTTCCCTTCATAGCGCACGTCGCCAAAGTGGCTGATGTTGTGACGCACTTCCGGCAGGGCTTCTATCGGCACGCCGAAGATGCGACACAGCTCTTCATCCCACTGCAGGGTGTGGATATTGAACAGCGAAGTGCGGGAGGCGGAGTTGTAATCCGTGGCATGCACGCCACACAGGTGGAACATAAAGAAGGAATCCATCGTTCCCAGCCGCAGATCGCCACGGCGCAGCAGCTCCTGCGCGCCGGCAACGTTCTGCATCACCCAGCCCATTTTGCTGGCGGAGAAATAGGTATCCAGCGGCAGCCCGGAGCGCGCACGCACCGTCTCTTCTACGCCGTCGGCGCGCAGTTTACGAATGGTGGCTTCAGTGCGCTGATCCTGCCAGATAATTGCATTGCACAGCGGCAGCCCGCTGCGTGCGTCCCAGGCAACAATGCTTTCCCCCTGATGGGCCAGCCCGATAGCATCCACCACGCCACAGTGATTCAGGCAGTTGCGGATGTTACGCAGGATCTCCATCGGATCGTGTTCAACCCATCCCGGGTTTGGCGTGAGCTGTTTGTGGGCGATCGCGGCGGGCGAAAAGTGTTTGCCGTCCTCGCTGAACACGACAACGCGCGTTCCGGTTGTTCCCTGGTCAATGGCTGCATAGCGTTGGTTAAGCATATAACCCTCAGTTCTTATGTGTTACTTAAATGTTGCCAGTAAGCGATTTCCCACCATTTAGCATCATAACCACACATCAAATCAACATTAATATCACATTACACTGTGCAAACGTGACATGCCTCATACTTTTTCCTTATGTCCATGTGGGTATTTTGCAGCAGTTTTCAGGGATATAGCCGAGCCATAAAAATGGGTCATATGATGGCGAAAGATACCGTCAACCCCTTGAGTATCGCGGTTCTGACGGGAAACAAGGCGCGGTCGCTCACAGAGATGAAAAATGTTCTGAGGGGGAATTTGCAGATAATCGCGGCGAGCCGGTGGGGAAATCAACAAACAAAAACAACATGAAAACAACATTGAGATGTGGTTTCTGTTGACGGCATCGTACTTGTCCGACATTTAGCGAATGCGTACTATTGCGGTTTACGATCGGATGACCGGAAATTTACATGGATCACTCAAACGGTTCGGAACGCAGGAACATCATCCTGGAAAAACTCAGGGAAAGCGGCCAGGTGTTTGTTAACGATCTGGCGGAGTTCTTCAACGTCTCTCAGGAAACGATTCGTCGCGACTTCAACAAGCTTGAAGAAATGCGCTATATCAAGAAGATCCACGGCGGTGCGGTCAGCGCCCAGTTTGGTTTTGAGCTGGAATTTAAGGAACGGGCAAAGCTGGCAGAGGAAGAGAAAAAATCAATTGCCGCACGCGCCGCAGAACTGGTGAAGCCGGGAGATTCCCTGTTTATCGACTTTGGCACCACCACCATGGAGTTCGCCCGCCAGATTAGCGCAATTAACAATCTGACGGTGATCACCAACTCGCCGGTGATCGCCAACCTGTTCCATGACAATGCCACCATCAAGCTGATTCTGATTGGCGGCGAGTTCGGTTCGTCGAAGATGGAGTGCATTGGCCCGATTGCCCTGCAGTCCATCAGCGCGTTCTACGCCGATTATGCGTTTATCGGTGCCGGGGCCGTCAGTCCGGAAGCCGGTGTGATGGACCAGGATCTGAACGAAGCCGCCATCGCCAGGCAGATGATTAAACAGAGCAATCAGGCGGTGGTGCTGGCGGATGGCCACAAGGTAAACAGCCGCGCAACCGCGCTGGTGGCCGTGTGGAAGGATATTTCCTGGCTGATTACCACCGATCCCGACCGTAAAATCAGGCAGCTCTCGTTCCCGAAACACCTGAATGTGGTTGTGGCCTGAGATAACAGGATGTTCTGATGGATGTTAATCTTGCAGGTTTTCTTCCCGCCCTGCTCCCCGTTGCGCTTTCGCCCGGAGCCAGCTTTACGCTGGCGATGAACAGCGCCCTCGCCGGAGGCCGCAGCGGTCTGATTCGCACGCTGGTGGGCACTGCGCTGGGGATTTATACCCACGCGCTGCTGATTGGGCTGGGGGTGACGGCCGTTCTGGTGGCTTCCCCCGCGATGTTTGGCGTACTGAAAGTGGCCGGGACACTGTATCTGCTGTGGCTCGGCGTGCAGCTGATCCGCAGCGGCCTGCGAGCGGGCGCGATGGACTTCAGCGGCGATGAAGGAGCGATAACGCTAAAGAATGCCTGGCTGGCGAACGTGCTCAATCCCAAGGCCATCGTGTTTTATCTGACCGTGGTGTCGCAGTTTGCCGGGCGGCAGGGTGACATAACCGATTATCTGGTTCTGGCATCGGTGCATATCGCGGTGATGGTGTTATGGCTGATTGTTGTCAGCTATTTACTGATTTTCTCCGCCAGCAAAGCCGATCCGGTGAAGATAAAAAAAACCGTGAATATTGCCGGTGGGGCGTTGCTGATTATCTTTTCGGTTTTGGCGGCTTTTCACTGATCTCTTTCTAATGCGGCTACTGTCGCAGATGAAACTACTACTGAGGTGCACCAGCCTGAGGTCGTGAATTTTACTGTGTAGATAAAAAAACACCGCCAGCACAACGCCAGCGGTGTTTTCTAAGCAGAACGACTAACCCGTTACGTCCTGACCCGCAGCGCCGCCTCGATCTTATCGGCGACCTTGGTCACCACCCATGCAATCACCATATAGAACAGCACCGCAATAGCGAAGGCTTCCAGATAGTAGAAGTTCAGCGCGGCGGTCAGCTGCGCCTGAGCGAAGATATCCACCACCTCAATCGCAAAGGCCAGCGACAGCGCCTTCATAATCACCATAAACGAGTTGGCAAGGTCGGGGATTGCCGAGACGATAATCTGCGGGAACATCACCCGGCGGAACAGCTGCCAGTTGCTGTAGCCCAGCGCATGCGCGGCATCGGACTGGCCGCTGTCAAAGGCGTTCAGTGCGCCCTTCACCACTTCGGCCTGAAACGCCGACACGCAGGCGGTCAGCGCCACGATGATAATCACCCAGTTCGGCAGGGAATGGGCATTCACTTCCACGTTCAGCACCGAGGCAACAAAGTGCAGCGCGGGCGGCAGGCCGTAGTAGGCGAGGAAAATCACCACCACCATCGGCATCCCTTTGAAGGCCACCTTCCAGGCGATCACCAGCTGGCGCAGCACCGGGATGCGCCGGTATTCCACCAGCGCGAACAGGCCCCCGACCAGCGTGGAAGTGATAAAAATCAGCACCGCCATCGCCAGCGTAACGGGCACGGCATCCAGAATGCTCCAGAAGTCCGGCAGTAATACATCGATATCAAACATCACACTCTCCCGGTCAGAGGCTTGCCGTGAACTTCACCTTCGAAGCGGCCGTTTTTGAGCTGTACTTTGCATGGCGGCGTTCAAAGAAGCGCACAATAAGCCAGGCCACCAGGCACAGCAGCGAGTAGATCACCGCCAGCACCAGATAGGTGCCGAACTGATACTGGTTATAGTCGCGCTCCATAATGAGATGCGCCGTTGCCATAATGTCGGCGGCCCCGATATACATCACCAGTGCCACGTTGTGGATCAGGTAAATGATCGCGTTACCGTAGCCGGGCAGCGCGATGTGCACCGCCTGCGGGCCGATAACGCGGAATATTTTTTGCCGGAAGGAATAACCGAGACTGTCCGCCGCATCGTGCTGTCCGCGCTCAACGGCCAGATACGCCGGGCGCAGTACCTCCGACAGATAGCCTCCGTGATACAGGCTCAGGCCAATCATCGCGGCGAAATTGGCGGAAAACACATCACCCAGCCCCAGCAGAGATGACACCAGCGGAAGCCCGTAAAAGGCCACAAACAGTTGCAGCACCACCGGTACGCTGCGCGCATAGGATACGTACAGATCGGCCAGCTGACCGACCACGGGGATACGGTAAACCCGAAGGGTTGTGGCGATCAGCGCGAGGATAAACCCGACGATGATGGCGACGAACATAATCCCAAGTGTCAGCGGCAGGGCCGACAGCAACTCGGGAATCATGGAAGCGAGATCCACGTTACACTACTCCTGAATACAGTTTCAGCCGGTGTGCCCGGCTGAAAACCTCGGGTTTAAGCGGAGGCGTTATTTGATGTACTTGCTGACTTCTTCGCCAAACCATTTCACCGACAGCTTATCCAGCGTGCCGTCATCCTTCAGCTCTTTCAGCGCCTTGCTGATGTCATCGCTCAGGACTTTGTTCTCATCCGATTTGTGGATCAGCGCGTAAGTGTTGTTGATCACCACCGGCTCGCTGGCCACGATGTTCAGCTTCTGGTTGTCGATAACCGTCTGCTCGCCGAGGTTGGAAGGCAGGATCAGCGCATCGTATTTGCCGTTCTGAACCTCTTTCAGGCGATCCGGGTAAGGGATACCGGCGCTGGAGGCTTTGATATCAATCTTGTCGGCCGGGTTTTCCTGCTGCCACTGGGTGATGAACTTGTACACGCCGCCACCGGCGGTGACCGGTACGATTTTCTTGCCGACCAGTCCTTTCATATCGTCGATCTTGTCGTCTTTACGGCTGTAGATCTTCATCAGGCTGGCACCCATCGGGCTTTCCGGGATCAGGAACTGCTTGCTGCGCGCGGGCGCTTTGTAATAGCCGCCGGTGGCCATATCGTATTTACCGGTGACCAGCCCGGTTTCCTGCGCGATATCCGCCGCGCCTTCCATCACAAACTTATACTGCGGCAGCTTCGCGTTCACCGCCTTCAGCACGTCCGGCTCGTAGCCCTGCGGCTCCACGCCAATCGCACCCCAGGAGAGCGGCTTGGATTCTGCGGCGGTGGCGATTTTGATGGTGCGAACGGACTCTGCGTAGCTGGCTCCGGCGGCGGTCATCGCCAGCGTGACGGCAACCGGCAGGGCCAGGCGGCGTAAAACAGTTTTGAATGCAGGCATGTCTTCGTTTCCTTTTAATTATTAGATGATGCGTTCAGCGTTAAGGAATTGCGCAAGTCGTGGCGTTGACGGGTTGTCAAAGATCTCCGCCGGGCTGCCTTCTGCGGCCACCACGCCCTGATCCATAAATACAATTCGGTTCGAGATATTTTTGGCAAACTGCATTTCGTGCGTCACCAGCAGCGAGGTAATGCCGGAAGACGTCACATCTTTAATCACCTTCAGCACTTCACCCACCAGTTCCGGGTCCAGCGATGAGGTGGGTTCATCAAACAAAATCACATCCGGGCGAACCGCCAGCGCGCGGGCGATGCCGGTACGCTGTAGCTGCCCGCCGGAAAGCTGCGACGGGTAATTGTCGAGCCTGGTCGACAGGCCAACCCGATCCAGTTCCTGACGGGCGATTTCCCGCGCTTCCTCTTTCGATTTGCGCTGAACCACTATCAGAGGGTCCATGACGTTTTCCAGTACCGTCATATTCTTAAAGACGTTGAACTGCTGGAACACCATTGCGGTGCGCAGGCGGATAGCCTGAATTGCCGCTTTATCCGCCGCGCGATAATCCATGCGGATATCGTCAAAGGTGATGGTGCCGGAGGACGGTTTCGCCAGATAGTTAATGCAGCGCAGCAGCGTGGTTTTACCGGTGCCGCTCGGGCCGATAATCGACACCACATCGCCACGATTTACCGAAAGGTTGACGCCTTTCAGGATCGGGGTGCTGCCGTAAGAGAGCGTAATATCGTTAAGTTCAAGCATGGAATTCAGTGTCCTCTCGGCTATGCCGGGCGCAGAACGGGTTTATTTTTCCACCCCGGCATGGCCGAGGACGTGCATCAGGCGATTCGCCCAGCCAAAAATGGCGGTGGCGTGGATCAGGTCGATAATTTCGTGGTCGTTCATACCCACTTCGCGCAGCGCCGCCACATCTTCCGGCGTGGCTTCAGACGGCGTGACCGACAGGCGGCGGGCAAAGCGATAAATTGCCGCATCGCGCGGGCCGAGCTGGTCTTCGCGGTGGTAATACAGGGCGCTGACCAGCGCGTTATCTTTGCGCAGCTGCGCGTGGCGGCGGGCGTGAACCACGGCGCAGTATTTGCAGCCGTTGACCAGCGATGCGCCCAGCGCACCCAGCTCGCGGTCGGCGCGGTCCAGGCCGCCTTCCACGTACATAATGGCGTTAAACAGCAGCGTGCGGGCCACGTAACTTTCCGGGTCGTGCGCCAGAGTGCGCACGTACTCCGACACCTTCTTGTTTGACGGCGTGACCTGCATGGCGGCCAGCTGTTCCGGGGTGGCATTGGCCAGTTCAACCGGGGCGATCCACGGGTGCCAGCTCAGCGGTTTCAGGGTAACGGACGGGATCATGCGGACCTCATCAGACGCAGACCCGCGGCGACGCGCGTCTGGAAATTCACAAAGGCAATCAGTTCAGACAGCGCCACAATCTGCGGATTGTTCAGCCCGGCCTGCTCAAGCCGCCGGATCGCGTCGGCATCGGCGCGGTCAGGCGTCAGGGTGATCAGGTCGCTGTGGCGGCCCAGCGTTGCCAGCGGTTCCGGCAGCGCAGACTCCCCGGCGGCCAGCGCCAGCAGCGATCCATCCGGCTGCTGTTCTGCCAGCAGCGCATCGTATTCGGCGATCAGCGGGTCATCGCTATTCAGTGCGGCGATGCGGCGGGCCAGCGCCAGGCGCAGTGCCGCATTCAGCCCCAGATCGTGTTCGGGCGTCAGTACGGAACGGCGACAGGCTTCTGCACCGTCAACAAACTCGGTACGGAAGCGACGGGCGTGGAACAGCGCATCGTCCGGCTTCAGCCCGGCGGCTTTATCTATGGCGTCGATCACAACGCATTCTCCTTTTTCAGCAGAGGTGAGGCATCCACCCACTCGTCGCCCTGCAGTTCTGGGGTGTCGTAAGCCTGTAAACTGGCGTAATGGCTGGCGACGTCTTCGGCAAACAGCGACGCGGTAATGCCGCGCACCAGCCGCTCGGCCCCGGCGCTGACCGCCGGAATATCGCCGGATACCTTGCCGTGCGTCAGCATGGCGGCATCGTTAAAGCAGTAAATCTGGGCAAGCTGCGGGCAGGTTCCCGGTACTTTCTCGCGGAATTCAAAATCCGGCCCGAGGTCGGGCGCGTCCAGCATACTGGCGCGCGGGGTGCCCATTTCCGGCGTGTAGCGGCCGTCAGACCAGCTGCGGATAAACGGGGCAACGGCGGCGAACTCAGGGCGGCCGTTGAAATCGTTGGCAAATCCGGTGGCGGCAATCAGAAAGTCGTAATGCTTCTCGCCCTGAGTGGTGGTAATCGCCAGGCCGTCGCCCTCTTCCCGCACCGCCTTGATGCCGCAGTTCAGGTAGAAGTGCGCCTGCGGGTGGCGGGAAACGCGCAGCGTGGAGGATCGCGGCGGCGGCGTCTGCGAAGCGGAGGTGTAGTCAACGAACTTCCACTTCCAGTCGTCCGCCAGGCGATGCATACCGTGGACTACACCCTGGCTACCGATGCCGGTCATTTTATTGATGCGCGGCATTTCAGCACGGCGGATCAGCATATCTACCGCAGCGGCACCGGCCTCCAGCGCCGTGGCGGCGTTATCCATTGAGGATGCGCCCGCACCGATCACCGCCACGCTTTTCCCGCTCAGCGCCGCGAAGTCGATATCGTCAGCGGAGTGCGCCCAGAAGCGGCGATCGACGCCCTGCAGGAAGTCAGGAACGGCAGCCCCGCCCAGACCGGAGCGTCCGGTGGCCAGCACCAGCCGACGGGTATAAATTCGCCCGGTTTCGGCACCGGTGAGGTCCAGCGCAATCAGGTCGTCGATTGGGGTGATGGCAGTAATGCGAACGTTGTTACGCACCGGCAGATCCAGTACCTGGCGATACCACACCAGATAATCCATCCACTGTGCTTTAGGGATTTTATCCAGCTCATGCCAGGCCTCTGCGCCCCACTGGGCGGTAAACCAGGCGCGGAAAGTCAGCTGCGGCAGACCGAGCGCCGGGCCGTGCAGCGTTTTTGGTGAGCGCAGGGTTTCCATGCGGGCGAAGGTGATCCACGGCCCTTCCTCTCCGGCCGGAGCGGCATCATAGGCCACCACGTTGCTGATGCCGGTAAACAACAGTTTCGCCGTAGCCGCCAGGCCGCACATCCCGGCTCCAATCACCACCACGTCACGCACGGTTTCACCTTGCAGGGTACGCGGCGGCACCCAGGATTTTGCCGGGAGTTCTAGCAGTTCAAGATCGGATCGGAGCCGCTCTTCCAGAGCCTGAAGGCCGATCGCCGTTGCTGGTGCAGCAGAATGCGTCATGGTTATTTTCCTGAATGCTATCTTCTCCGAGCGGCGGGCAGCCTGCCTGCAAAACCCCGGATAGCGTCAATTTTTATTATTCAAAAAAAGCATGATTGAACAGTAAGGATTAGATATTCACATAATCATGCGCAATCGCTGGATAATCCTCCGCGCCATGATTTGTGTCAAGAAAGTGCTTACAATTCGAACGACGGATTTCTTATATCTTATGCCGAAATTGATATATAGACGGGTTTGGCAAGGTCAGAGCAGCGGCGCATTCCTGAAGGAGATGCGCCGTGTAGCGATCAGCTGTCCTGGTTGATCAGCCGCATCACGCGCGGGTGTTCAGCGGCAGGCAGCTGCTGGAAGCCGGGCAGCAGCGTGGCGGCCGACGTAGCCAGCGCGCTGACCAGCGACTGCGCGGCGCTGGAAAGCGGCCGCCCCTGCGGGGTGATAACGCCAAAGAAATAGGGGATCTCTTCCTCAAGTGGGCGAATCGCCACGCCCGCCAGCGGCATGCCCCAGGCAGTAACCGGCTCAAGTATCGCCACGCCCAACCCGGCGCGCACGCAGGAAAGGATATTGGCGGAGGAGTTAGTTTCGATGGTTTCGTGCAGCGGCGTTTTCAGCTTTTTGAGGGCTTTTTCAAAGCGGCCGCGCAGGCGCAGCGGATTCCAGGGCGCAATCAGACGCCGTCCGGCCAGATCTCCGAGCGTGATCTGCTCCTGCGCCGCCAGCGGGTCGTCCTGCGGCAGCGCTACCGCACAGCGCGACTGGCCGATCCAGTGCAGTTCCACCGCGTGATGCTCAAGCGGCAGGCTGCACAGCGCAATGTCTGCTTCACCGGAGATCACCGCGTGCGCCGTATGCTCGGCGGATTCACTGATAATCTGCACCTTGTTTTGCAGGCTCAGCGAGGCCAGCGCCAGCGGCAGCAGCCCCGCCGCCAGCGCGGGCGTGGCGGCGATATGCAGCGGGCGATGCTGCTGGCTGCCGATTTCCTGCGCCCGCAGGCGGATCTGCTGAAGTGACAGCAGCGCTTTTTGTACGTACTGATGCAGCTGTAGCGCTTCCGAGGTGGGGTGGATGCGCGGCCCGTTGCGGATAAACAGCGGATAGCCCAGCGACTGCTCAAGATCCTGAATCAGCCGTGAAACAGCGGGCTGTGAGCGATCCAGCGCTTTCGCCGCCGCCGTCACGCTTCCGGCGGAAATCACCGCGGCGAAGGCTTCCAGCTGCTTTAAATCCAAATCCTGCAGTGGCGTCACGGCTTCACTCCTGTGCCAGGATGGCTTCGGCCAGCAGCGTATCAATCACCAGCGTGTTGGCAAAGCCGCCCTTCAGCGCGGCAACGATGGCGGTAAGCTTATCCAGCCCCGAAGCCACCAGCAGGCCGTTCATCTGGCGCAGGGTATCCAGCTCAATGCCGATCACGCGATCGTCCACCTCGCCGAGCAGCGGCTGCCCTTCACTGTCAATAAAGCGACCGGCAATAATCCCCGCCGCGCCGTGGGCAACGTAGCGTTCAACTTCTTTTTCGGTAACGATTTTAAACTGGGTGACGTGGCCGTCCGGGGTGCAGGGGCTGACGGTGAAAATGGCTTTATTACAGCGGGTCAGATGCTGTAGCTGTTCGGCGATAATCGGTTCTTCGCGCAGCAGGCGGGCCAGTTCGTTGTTGCTGCACACGGCGGGTGCGTTGAGCGTGACGCATAACGCACTGAGCCGGTGGGCTATTTCAATCGAGCAGCGTTCGGCGGTGGGCAGCAGCGGGTTGGACATCGCCCCGATCAGCTGCCGTACCGTCAGATTTTCAATTGGCCAGTACGGCACCTTATCCGAGATCAAACTCAGCGTGGAGCCCCAGCTCACGCCGAGCTGATCGCCAGGCTCAAGGAAATCAAGCAGGACATGCGCAGCCGCTTCGCACACTTCGTTAAACCGACTTTCGTCCGACAGTCCGTCAGCGGGAATAACAAAGGCATCGTCCAGAGAAAAACGCTCCGCAAGACGGTCGGCAAGATCGTTGGTGCGGAAGTGTTCCCCGCTTAACCTTACCGAGACAATCTCCCGCGTTTTGGCCAGCCTGAGGTAGTTAATCACCGTCAGGCGGGACAGCTTCATGCGGGTGGCGATTTCGCTTTGCGTCAGGTTTTTCACATAATAGAGCCATGCCGCTTCGGCAATGATCCTGTCTGACGGCGACGTACTCTTAGGCTGCGTCTTGATATCCTTGCTCCTGGTTAGGTTAAATCTGACCGGAGCACATCTTCCGTTATCTCGCTATCGGTTTCAAGATGACGATCGGCACGCAGGCCTAATCGTTGTAAATCCGCATGATAGCCGCGCACGGCTTCCAGCGAGGTGGCTTCGCGATCCACCACCCGGCGCATCCAGTTCACCATGGTCGGCTGATGCTCCGCGCCGTTGATCTTGCGGCCAAACAGCGCCAGCCTGCCGCCGCGCCGTTCGGCCTGCGCCAGCAGCTCAAAGGTATCGCGATGCGTCCCCTGCCCACCGCCGAGTACGCCCACCACCACCGACGGATCGTGGCTGACCAGCTCTTCCAGTGCCTGCGGGCCGTTATAGGCCACTTTAAGAAACTCCGGGCGCTCTGCACGGGTCAGCGAGGCCAGCGTGCGGATAATGCAGTCGTTAATAAACGCCGGCGTATCCCGGGCGCTGAGCCCGGTATCCACGTTCGGGTTAAACACCTCCAGGAAGTGCATAATCCCGTGCGAGCGGGCGTCAGCGCGGAAGCGTGAGTATGCTTCCAGTGAGGCGACATCGTGTCGTGCATCATTGATCCACGTCAGCGAGTAAAGGCAAATCGGCGCGCTGGCAAACTCCAGCGCCGCGCCGCGATACGGCAGCGGAGTAAACTCGCGGTAGCGGCCGCCGCGCAGCCCAACCCAGGCATCCGTGGCTTCATTGCCGCGAAACGCCGCCAGCATCCGGCTGCCCTCGAAAGCGCCCTCTTCCTTCAGCTGCTCCATGGTGGAGGTAGAGGTCAGCATAATATCCAGCGTATCCTGCTGGATCAGATCGCGGATCTGCTGATGGAATTCAGGCCGGGTGCGCAAACCCACAGCGGCACCGCTGCCGTCGCGGCGATAGCCCATTGCGGTAACGCCTGCGGCCAGATCGCCGTCTTTGGCATCGGCCAGCATAAAATCACCCGAACGATATTCACCGCGACGGATACGATCGATTTTTTCAGCAAATCGCGTGGTTTGAAACGGTAGTAACGAACTCATTTTTTACCCTTATCAGTAATCGGAAGGTTGAACGTCTAGCAGCGCTTTTATTCCCTGGTCGAGGCGCGTGAATTCCCGATAGCGGGCCTGCAGTACCGCCACATTTTCGGCAACGGGTTCATGGCGGCGCAGAATGCGGCTCATGGCGGCAGTAGCCTGCTCCAGCGAGGGATAAATCCCGCCCGCCACGGCGGCACAGATCGCCGCGCCCAGCGCGCCGACCTCCGGCGTATCCACCACTTCAACCGGACGGTTACAGGTATCGGCGAAGATCTGCGCCCACAGCGGCGAACGCGCCGCTCCGCCGGTCAGACGGATAGCCTCCGGCCAGGCACCGTCGGTGTGAACCAGCAGCGCTTCGGCGTGGCGGCGGTGCTCAAACGCCACACCTTCGCAGATGGCGCGAATCATCGAAGCCTCGTTGTCCGTGGCGCGCAGGCGCATAAAGCTGCCCTGGTACGGATCGGGGCCGTGGATATACGGCATAAAGAAGCAGCGCTGGCTGTCAACCGGGCAGCCTGCCGCGATATTCATCGCTTCGTCCACGCCGATCCGGTTGCCCAGTGCGTGCTTGAGATACCAGCCTAAGTTGGCGGCCGATGACGGGCTGCCTTCGGCGACCAGTCTGGCTGCACCGTCGCGGTAGAGCATATTTAGCAGCGGATAGTTCTCGCTTATCGGGCGCGGCACTTCGATGGCGTTAATCGCCCAGGTACCGGCAATAAACACCATACGGTCCGGCGAAGTAACGCCCGCGCCCAGTGCGCAGGAGGCCACATCCATCATGCTACCGGCGACCGGAATGCCCTCGCGCAGTCCGGTCAGCTGGGCAATCCCGGCGGTGATCCGCCCGCCGATGGCGGAGCTGTTGACCACCGGCGGAAGCTTCTCCGTCAGCGGTCGATGGCCCAGCAGTTCGAATGCCTCCACGGAATAGTCCTGCCTGTCGAGATTCATCAGCCCGCCGCCGCTGGCATCGGACGGATCGGTCAGCGCCTCCTGTGTCAGGCAGAAGCGAATGAAATCCTTGCAGGCCAGGCCCCAGCGGGTTTTCGCCATCACCGCAGGTTCATTCTCCGCCAGCCCGGCCAGCTGGATCAGCGTCTGGCCGCCCCACGGACGGTGGCCGTTTTCATCACTTAACGCACGGTCCTGCCCGGCGGCAATGGTGCGATCGGCGATCGGCTGGGCGCGATGATCCACCGAGACAATGCCGGGACGGGTGGGCTGTCCATGCTGGTCAACGAGGAAGATGCCGTTGCCGAAACCGGTACAGCCAACGGCAACCACCCGTCCGGCGGTATCGCCTTCCAGCACGTCGCGGATGGCGGTGAGCGTGGCCTGCCAGAACGCATCACCGTCGCGTTCTACCCGGCCATCCGGGTAGTGTTCGGTGGTCACTTCGGCGTTGCGGTGGCTGACCAGACGCCCCGTGCTGTCAAACAGGGCCACTTTAACGGCGGTGCCACCGGCATCGATGGCGAGAACGAGAGGTAAGTAGGATGCAGACATAATTCTTATTTTCCATTCCAGAGAATGCGGGGATCGGCGGCGCAGCCCTGTGACTGCGTTTGCGCCCATAAATCATCATGGCCCAGCGTTTCGGCCATAATGTCAGCGATGTTGTCGAGCGTGCAGGTTGAAAGGCGTCCGGTCATGACGATATTTGTCCGGCGCAGGATCATATCCTCCAGATTAAGGGTCATACGATTGCGGGTCAGCCAGATGATTTCGCGGCGCGAGTAGCCCGGCGCATCGGTAACCTGCGCATCCTCCTGCTCGCCACAAAACGCGGCCACTTCGCGGGCCACGGTGCCGTAGCGGCTATAAAGCTCTTTCGTTCGCTGGGTGGTCAGTCCGCTATCCTGCGCCAGCTGCACGACATCCAGCGCGCCCGCTCCCGGGTAGGCACGATCGGCGGTACTGGCCGTTCGCTGCCGCCCCAGCAGATCGAGCACACTGTTGGCCGCCATTTCGGCAAACGAGCGGAAGGTGGTCCATTTTCCCCCGACCAGCGAGATAACCGGCGTACTGCCCGCGCGGTCTTCAAAGAGAGCATGATCGCGGGCGGCCTGTGTCGCACTGCCGTTGCCCGCCTGCAAAGGGCGGATGCCGCTGGTGACCGCGACAATGTGTTCCCGGGTCAGGGTGATATCGTCAAACAGGTGATTCAGTGACGACAGCAGATAGTTCACTTCATCATCCACCACCAGGCGGTCCTGCGGATCGTCGGTTTCCACCTCGGTGGTGCCGATCAGCGTTACGTCCTGCACCGGCATACAGACCACCATCCGTCCGCGCCCGTCGTCGAAATAGAACGATCGCCCGCCCATACGTCCGTGAAGCTGAGGATGGCGCAGCACCAGATGCGCGCCCTTTACGCCACGGACGCGGGTTGCGTCGATGCCCAGCTGCGAATTGACCCGGTCAATGGCCGAGCCTGCGGCATTTATAATGACCCGGGGCCGCAATTCTGCCGTCTCGCCGCTCAGCGGATCGGTCACGGTAATACGTCCATCCTGCATGTATTGCCAGCGGATGTGGTTCACTGCGGTTACGCCCTCAATGCGGCTGGCGGCCTCCAGCATTTCAAAGACCAGTGCTTCCGGGCCGGTGATTTGCCCGTCGTAATAGCTGATCACTGAACGCACCGCTTTAGGCAAGCCTGGCGGAAAGTTCCTGCCGCTGAGAACCACTTTATGATGCGGCAGCGCCCGGCGGATCGCCCCAAAACGTTCGTAGGCCAACAGGCCACTTTTCAACGCCACGAAACTGAGTGGACCTGGGCTGCGGGAAAAGCCAAAAAAGCGCAGCGCCGTGCCCGGCAGCCCTTTCACCCAGTGACGTACCGGCACCACCACCTCCAGCGGTTTCACCAGATGGGATGCGTCGTGCAGCAGCATATTACGCTCCCGCGCCGATTCCCGTACCAGATCGAACTCGCGGTTCTCCAGGTAGCGCAGTCCGCCGTGAGCCATACGGCTTGACGCACTGCTGGCCCCGGCGCAGAAATCCCCGCTGTCGATCAACGTTGCCGATACGCCGTTGAGGGACAGGTCCCGCAGCAACCCCACCCCATTGACACCCCCTCCAATCACCAGCACGTCCGGCACCGGGTTCGCTTTCAGCTTTACCCAGGCTTCCTGACGGCCAGTCTGCGATTGATCCCTGCTTTCAGAACTCAACATGCGATCTGCCTCACGAAACTTTGATTATTAAACACGTCGTACGTATTACATATGTCAATAACGATAGACTAATGTCAATATCGATGTAACAGTAATGTGAAGAAAAAACACCTGCCTGCGGGATTTCACCCCCCGACAGCCGCAGGTTTTTTTCTTCTTACCTACTGAAAAACAACGAAAACCTGCATAACTTTGGAGTGAAATGATGGATAGAGTGAAAAATAACGGGCTGCTGCTGAGCGGAAGCATCATTGCCTTTGTACTGATGGGGGCCGGGCAATCGCTGATGGGGCCGGTGCTGCCGGAGTTTCGCCAGATGTTCGATCTGACCATTGCTTCAGCCAGCATGGTGGTGACTGCTCAGTGGGTCGGCGCGTTAATTGGCGTTATCGCACTGTTTTTCGCCGGTAAGCGCGACTGGACGGCGCTGGCCTTTACCCTACTGGTGGTGGGTGCGGCGCTGATGGCGTTTCATCTGAACTGGCCGCTGACGCTGCTGGGATCGCTGGCGTTTGGAGCCGGTTACGGTGCCAGCCTGGCGCTGGTGAATACGCGCCTGCTTGACGCCTTTGGCAAAAAGGGGCCGTCAATGGTCAGCCTGGTCAACGCCCTGTTCGGCGGCGGCGCCATTGTTGCCCCGCTGGTATTTGTGGCGCTGGCGCGCAATCCGCAGCTGTGCTTCGGCATTCTGGCTGTCGGGCTGGTCCTGCCGCTGCTGCTGTCGTTTCGTTTTCCAAAAGCGCACGCGGCAGAAGAAACGGCTCAGGGCAACAGCGGTTTCACACTCTCGGTGCCGACGCTGCTGGTAGGCGCCTCGGGTACGGCGATTGAGGCCTGCCTGATCGGACTGGGCCCGGTGATCCTGGTGGCGGGGAATTTCAGTGACACGGCGGCGGCCAGCGCGCTTTCGCTGTTCTTTGTCTTTTTCCTCAGCGGGCGTATTGCGCTGAGCTTTGTCGGCCATCGCCTGCCGGCCGCGCCGATGCTGATCGGCGGCTTTGTCGGTGGCGCTGTGCTGCTGGCCTGCGCCGGTAGCGGGATCGCCCCGACGCTGACCTATCCGCTGGCGGGCTTCTTTATCGGCAGCATCTTCCCGAACTTCTTTGTGTTTGGTTCGGCGCGGATGGGCAACGACCCGCGCACCGGCTCAATTATCGTGACCGCCGCACTGGCCGGAGGCGTGGCCGGGCCGCTGATTGTGGGACAGGTGATGGCAAATCTGCCGCCGCTGACGCCGTTCTGGCTGCTGGCAGGCTACAGCGCGTTTGTTGCGCTGTGTGGTCTGCGCATTCTGAAGAGCAGGACGGCATCGCCGCTGCCCGTCGCCGGGAAATAAGATTTTGTGATGGTTGATAATTCTGCTGCCGAAAGCCTGATGACCGTGATTTCACGCTTTGCGTGAGAAAGTGCACCAGAAGGGTATGGCAGTTTATCGGAAGGGTTGCGCAGTGAGATGCCCGCCTGGCAGTAACGTGGCGGACAGATGACCAGACCAGTTATCCCCGCGTACTGCGGGGATACCTTTCTGTCACGCGGCGGAGCGGCTTAGCTGCCTACGTTCGGCGATCTTCTCGGCGTGCAGCAGCACTTCCTGCAGGTCGCCTTCATCGATATCGAGCAGTTGGCCTGCCAGCAGTGCCTCGTGCAGGTCGTCACGGGTGATCGATACGGTGATGTCAACCGGCGGCGGTGCGGGTTCCGCAGCGGCCAGCGGGTGCGGATAGCGACGCCCGGCAAGGTTGTTGAACAGAATGGCCAGCAGCGCCAGCGACACCGAATTCAGCAGAACCGGGGTAAACGCAAACTCATAGCCCGTGCTGTGGATGCCCGGCCCGCCGAGCACGGCGGTCAGCGCCACGGCCCCGCCGGGCGGATGCAGGCAACGCAACTTAAACATCAGTGCAATTGCCAGGCACGCCGCCACACCACAGGAAATGGCCGGATTGTCGATCCACATCCCGACGGTCACCCCGGTCAGGGCGGAGATAAAATTACCGCCAACGATCGACCACGGCTGGGCCAGCGGGCTGTTGGGTACGCCAAATAATAAAACGGCCGAGGCCCCCACCGGGGCGACAAACCATAAGTTAACCTCACCCAGCACCCAGTGGCTGAACAGGCTGGTGATCGCCAGCCCGATACCGGCACCGATACTGGCAAGAACCATCTGCTTTCTGGCAACCGCCAGCGGATGGGGTTTCAGGCGGCCGAAGAAAATCCGGACCTTGGCGAGAAAATTATCTGGAGTGGAGTGATTCATAGCGCAGGTGACTAATCCATAGAAAATTCTTATATTATGAGCGGGCGATTCTCCTCCGATTACGCCCCGCAGACAACCTGCAAAAAAGTAAGGTTTTTCATATTCAACCGACCGTTTTTCGGCTACGGTATTTTTTTATGTTTATAAAATCGCTGTGTTATTTTTCAAGGAGCTGTAATGCGTCGTTACGTACTGAAGGGAGTTATGCTGGCACTGGTGGGGTCGTTGGCCGCCTGCAGCCAGTCCACGGATAGCGTCACCGCCCACACCAAAAGTTATGTTTTTAAATCAAAAAACGACTTTGACCCCAATTACACCACCCAGATTTCCGGCACTATCCAGCTGATGAAACCGGTTTTTAAAGCGTATCATGACGACGGTATAAAGGATCGTCAGGCGGGAATGTCGCGTGAGGTGGCGTTGCAGAAAGTAGATAACTTTAAAAAAGAAAAATCCGCAAAAAAGATGGAAAGCCAGCATACCTTTATTAACAGCAGCTATGCCAGCACGCTGAGCGACAAGCAGCGGGCGCTGTTTATCAACGAAGCAATGGGTGCTTATCTGGACGGTTTTGACGGCCGCTGATCGAAAATCACTGCGGTGCCGGGGCCAGACCCAGCGATTCATCTGGCCCCGACGAGCCGCCTTTAGCCAGCGGCTCGTTACCCTGAAATTGAAGGTCAGTTAAACCAGTGCGGCAGCGGATCGGGCAGATTCACCCAGCTGCGCGGCCCGGCGGCGAGTTCGCTGTCGGTGAGCAGCGCCGCATTCAGCTGGCGGCGCAGTTCCCCTTCATCCATCTGCATGCCGATAAACACCAGTTCCTGGCGCGCATCGCCCACCCCATCCTGCCAGTGCTGCATAATCCAGCGCAGGGATTCTTCATCCTGCGGCCAGCGATCGCGCGGTACGCCTACCCACCAGCGGCCCGCCATCTCCTGGCGCGACACACCACCGGCCTGTGACCAGCTGCCGGCAAATTCAGGGCGACTCGCCAGCCAGAAATAGCCTTTGGAGCGCACGACCCCCGGCAGTTCGCCGCTGAAAAAGTCCCAGAAGCGTTCCGGATGAAACGGCCTGCGCGCCCGCCAGACAAAATTGCTGATACCGTACTCTTCCGTTTCCGGCACGTGGGTGCCGCGCAGCTCCTGCATCCAGCCGGGTGCCTGCGACGCTTCGGCAAAGTCAAACAGGCCGGTATTCAATACTTTATCCAGCGGCACTTGGCCGAAACGGGCGATTTCAATACGTGCGCGGGGATTGAGGCTGCGAAGGATACCGGTAAGCTGTTCGCGCTGCTTTTCGCTGATCAAATCGGTTTTGTTGATAATCAGCACGTCGCAGAATTCGATTTGCTCGATAAGCAGGTCGACCACCGAACGTTCGTCGAATTCGCCCAGCGACTCGCCGCGGGATTCAATGCTGTCGCGCGACTGATAGTCGCGCAGGAAGTTAAAGCCATCGACCACCGTGACCATGGTATCCAGCCGCGCCACCGCCGACAGGCTTTCGCCGCTGTCGTCCTCAAAGGTGAAGGTTTCGGCGACCGGCAGGGGTTCGGAGATGCCGGTGGATTCAATCACCAGCTGATCGAAGCGGTTTTCGCGCGCCAGGCGATTGACCTCCAGCAGCAGATCTTCACGCAGCGTGCAGCAGATGCAGCCGTTGCTCATCTCGACCAGTTTCTCATCGGTACGGGAGAGATCGGCTCCGCCATCACGGACCAGTGCGGCATCGATATTGACTTCAGACATATCGTTGACGATAACCGCGACGCGTCTGCCCTCGCGGTTATTGAGAATATGGTTGAGCAGCGTGGTTTTACCCGCGCCCAGAAAGCCGGAAAGCACGGTTACCGGCAGGCGACCATCACGATCGGTGTTGATGCGTTGTTGTGACATAGTGACATCCTCAGGTGCGTTAACGCGGAAATGAACGGGCGTTAAACCGTATCCCTTATGGGGTAATTGTTATGTTATAACATAACAATTGAGGCTGTCATCTGTTTATCGTTGTTACGGCCCGCATGAGCGGGCATGTTTAGCCAGTAAACCCCGCAGCAGCAGCGCCAGCGCTTCGCTACTCTGCGCCAGGCGGGCGTCACTATCTTCTCCTTCGGCGATCCAGAATGCGGCTTCGGCCAGGCTGCCGTAAATCAGCGAGGCCAGCGCCTGCGGATTCGCTTCGGCTATCACGCCCTGAGCAATCAGTTGGCTGATCAACCGCTGCATGGCGTCAACGCAGTGGCGCTGTGATTCCTGAGACGGTCCACCCAGCACGGAACGGGCATCGCGCAGGACAATACGCTGATATTCAGGCTCCAGCGCCATGGTCAGATAGGCATTGCAGCGATGGGTAAATCCCTGCCAGCCGTCTTCAGCCGTGCTGGAAATCGTCTCCAGCCGCGCGTCCATTTCTGCATCGATCTGCTCAACCACCGCCGCGAGCAGTCCCTTTTTATCGCCGAAATGATGATAAAGCGCCCCCCGGGTTAGCCCCGCCTGCCCGGTCAGATCGTCCATTACCGTATCAGCATAGCCGACCTCACTAAAAACCTTTCGCGCCGTTGATATCAGCGCGGCACGGGTTTCTTCCATCTCTGCGCGCGTACGTCGCACCATCATCCTCTCCTTCAGCTAACGAGCTTTGACTGTTTACATACGCAGTGTATGAATATATGCTTTTTCATACGCCACGTATGTATTATGTCTGCAGCCGTTTTTCGTGGCAAGCGGATGCATTATGGAGAAGGAAATGATCGCCACTTATCGTGAGTTATTTGCTGCGCCGGGCACACGGGCTTTTACCCTCGCCGGAATACTGGCAAGGCTTCCGCTGCCGATGACAGGTATTGGTATCATCATCATGCTATCGCAGTCCGGTGGTAGCTACGCACTTGCCGGGGCCGTTTCTGCAACTTTTGTTTTGACCTATGCGCTGTTATCACCGCAGATTTCCCGTCTGGCGGACCGTTACGGCCAGCGCCGGGTGCTGCCTGCTGCCACGGCAGTCAGTTCGCTGGGTTTTTTAACGCTCTCAGTGAACAGCCTGTGGCAGGATACGGCATGGTTGATGTTCACTGGCGCAATGCTCACCGGATTTATGCCTGCGGTCTCGGCGATGATCCGCACTCGCTGGACGGCTCTCTATCGTGGGCGACCTCTGCTACAGACGGCCTATTCACTGGAAACGGTGCTGGATGAACTCTCTTTTATCGCCGGGCCGCCGCTGGCGGTGGCGCTGGGAGTGATAGTGCAGCCCCAGGCCGCTTTGCTTGTGGCTATGTTACTGCTGATCGTCGGCATAGCCGCGCTGCTCGCCCAGCGAGTAACCGAACCGCCGCGAATCTCATCTGATATCAACGGCGGCAGCCAGGCTCTTATCCATCTCCCGACGGTGCGCTTACTGGCCATTTTAATGATGGCGATGGGCGTTATCGTTGGCACCATCGATATCGTCAGCGTGGCTTTTGCTACCGGGCAGGGGCAGCCCGCGCTGGCTAGCCTGGTGCTTTCTGCCTATGCGCTGGGATCGTGTTTTGCCGGGCTGCTGTTTGGCACGCTCAAACTGCAGGCCACTCTGAATCAACAGTTGGTGTTCGGTGGGCTGGGGACCGCTTTAGCCTCTCTGCCGCTGATAATGGCAGGTAGCATCCTTTCCCTGACCGCGGCGGTTCTGCTCTCCGGTCTGTTTTTCGCCCCGACGATGATCGTCGCGATGTCTCTGGTTGAGCGCACCGTGCCCGATCATCGTGTAACCGAAGGGATGGCCTGGCTGCTTGCCGGGTTGAATATCGGCGTTGCACTCGGCGCGGCAGCGGCGGGACAGGTACTCAATCATGGCACGCCTTCACAAGGGTTTAGCGTAGCGGCGGGAGCCGCAGCGGTGATTCTTGCCGTCGTTTTTTATGGCTTCCGCCGCCCGGAGCCTGCTGTCACCGGTGAATAAGTACGATCGGGTTAATGATGAAATCAACTGATTCTGATAAGGAAAACATGAGCACTGAACTAAAACCCTCTGCGGTTGCCCCGGAAAACAGTTTATGGATGGCGGTGATTTGCGTTGGCCTGGCAACGTTTGCCGTGGTTACCACAGAAATGCTGCCCGTGGGACTGCTGACGACAATGGCAGAATCCTTAAACACCTCTAACGGAAAAGCCGGGATGGCTATTTCACTGCCCGCTCTGCTTGCCGCCCTGTTTGCGCCGTTTGTTGTTATTGCAGCCGGTGGCACAGACCGGCGTATTATTCTCCGCTGGCTATTGGTGCTGCTGACGATTGCCAATATCGCATCGGCGCTGGCGCCCGGCATCATTTCGCTGCTGGCTGCACGTACCCTGGTGGGGTTTTGTATGGGAGGGATCTGGGCGATAGCCGGGGGATTATCTTCGCGCCTGGTTGCCGCACAATACGTCGGCCTGGCAACGGCCATTGTGTTCGGCGGCGTGGCCGCAGCCTCTGTGCTTGGCGTTCCGCTTGGCGCATTCATCGGGGATTATGCCGGATGGCGTTGGGCATTTGGCGGCATGGCGCTGTTCAGCGTTTTGGTGCTGGTCCTGCACTGGATCTTTATTCCGGCGCTGCCGGTAACGCATTCCGTTTCGTTCCGCCAGTTTGTGGCACTGCTGCAAAACTCCCGGGTACGGGCCGGTCTGGTACTGACTCTGCTGCTGGTGGCCGGGCATTTTATGGCTTTTACCTTTGTTCGCCCCCTGCTGCTGGATGTGGCGCTGTTTGAGGTGAAATGGATCGGTATTCTGCTGCTTATTTATGGTATCACCGGCGTGGTGGGGAACTTCCTGACCGGGATCGTCACCATGAAGCGGACGGCGTTTACCCTGCTGGCGATTTCGCTGGGCTTAATGTTTACTCCGCTGCTTTTTTTGAGCATCGGACACTATCACACCGGCAGCGGAGCCGCGCTGATACTCTGGGGCCTGGCTTACGGCGGAGTATCGGTTGGTTTGATGAGCTGGATGATGAAAGCCGCACCGCGAGCAATTGAAATCGCCACGTCGCTCTATGTTGGGGTGTTTAACATCGGTATTGCTGGCGGTTCCTGGTTCGGAGGGCAGATCGTCGACCAGTTTGGTCTGGTGCCCAACCTCTGGGTGACAGCCACGATACTGACGGCTGCGGCGCTGCTGTCACTTTACCTGTTGCTTCACGAGCGGAAAAACACCCCTATTACTCTGAAGCTCTAGCTATAACGCTTTGCCCCAAACACACAAAGGATCACCGCCGTGGCGCAGGCAACCATGCTCCAGGCGATGGATTCATGGAGCAGCACGGCGGCCAGCAGCAGGCCAAAAAACGGCTGCAACAGCTGAAGCTGACTGACGCCTGCAATGCCGCCAAGCGCCAGGCCGCGATACCAGAACAGAAATCCAATCAGCATACTGAACAGCGAAACATAGCCCAGGCTTAACCAGCCTGGCTGGCTGACGGCGCTCCAGCTGGGCGGCAGGCTGAACAGGCTGATAACCGCCATCAGCGGCAGGGAGAGCAGCAGCGCCCAGCTGATCACCTGCCAGCCCCCCAGCCGACGCGATAAACCCGCGCCTTCCGCGTAGCCCAGACCGCAGACGATGACCGAAGCGATCATTAGCAGGTCGCCGCTTAGCGATCCGCCCTGCCCGTTGGCGATAGCGAATCCGGCCACGATGGCGGCACCGAGCAGTGAAAACAGCCAGAAAGCCCTCCGGGGGCGTTCTCCACCGCGCAGTACGCCAAACAGTGCCGTGGAGAGCGGCAGCAGCCCGATGAACACCACCGAGTGGCCGGCGCTGATATGGCGCAGGGCCAGCGCGGTCAGCAGGGGGAACCCTACCACCACGCCAAGCGCGACAATAAGCAGCGGCAGGATATCCGAGCGCGCCGGGCGGCGCTGGCGCAGCAGCAACAGCAGTGCCCCGCCCAGCAGTGCGGCAATGGTGGCCCTCGCCGATGTCAGGAACAGGGGCGAAAAATCATTTACCGCCACGCGTGTGGCCGGGAGCGAACCGCTGAAAATCATTACGCCTGTCAGCCCACTCCACCATCCTGCCGTTGTCCGTTCCATAGTGCCTCGCTTCTGTTTTGCCTCACGTTTTCAACGATAATAGGCAACGTCAGGAACATTTCGAAGATACAATGCAGTACAATTTTACCAAACTGTATGGATAAAATTGACCATACAGCTGTGATTGCCATGAGGAAAACTGCGATGACCCGTACCGAAATGCTGATAGCCGACATTCGCAGCCAGATTATCGGTGGCGCACTCTCCGCAGGAGAACGTCTGCCGTCAGTGCGCGGCTATGCGGCAAAGATGCAGGTATCGCCGTCGACCGTTGTTGAAGCCTATGAACGACTGGCGGCGACGGGAATGATCCGCGCACGCCGGGGGGCCGGATTTTTTGTGACCGGGTCGCATCAGCCGCCGCTGAATCTGGTTGAAAAGAATGTCGATTACCAGCGCGACGTTGATCCGTTCTGGGTGTCTCGCCAGGCGCTGGATGCCGATCGCGATGTGCTGAAACCCGGCTGTGGCTGGCTTCCTGCCGACTGGATGCCGGTGGAGCCCCTGCGAAAAGCCATGCGGCAGCTGGCCCGTTCGGATGCCAGCCTGCTATGTGATTATGGTACGACACGCGGTGCGACGGCGCTACGGCGCCTGCTGCTGGCGCGCTTTGCCAGCGAAGGGCTGACGACGCCCATGGAGCAGATTATGCTGACCGGTTCCGGAACCCAGGCGCTGGATTTAATCTGTCGTTTCCTGCTGCGGCCCGGTGACACGGTTTTGGTAGACGACCCCTGCTATTTCAATTTTCAGGCCCTGCTCCGCGCGCATCAGGTCACTATCGTGGGCGTTCCCTTTACGCCGACCGGCCCTGACGTGGCCGTATTTGAGTCGGTTCTCAGCCAGTCGCGACCCAGGCTGTATATCACCAACTCGGCGTTACATAACCCGACAGGCGCGAGTCTCTCCCCGCAAACGGCCTGGCGCTTGCTTAACGCGGCCCGCGAGCACGATCTGATTATCGTTGAAGATGATATCTTCGCCGAGTTTGAACCTGAACTGTCATCACGGCTGGCGATCCCCGACGGCCTGGAGCGGGTGATTCGCATGGGCAGTTTTTCCAAAACGCTTTCGGCTTCGGTTCGCTGTGGCTATATCGCCTGTCGTCCTGAATGGATTGAGGGGCTGACCGATCTGCAAATTGCCACCAGCTTCGGTGGCCCAAGCCCGATGACCACTCAACTGCTGGCTGCTGTGCTTTCCGGCGGTAGCTACCGTAAACATCTTGATGAGGTGGTTCGCAGGCTGTCAAAAGCACGCAAAGATGCGGTTGAACGGCTGGCTGCGCTCGGAATAACGCCGTGGATGGTGCCGCGCGGTGGGTTTTATCTCTGGTGTCGTCTGCCTGCGGGATTCGATTCCACGGAAATTGCCCGCCGCTGCCGACTGCACAACGTGGTGCTGGCACCGGGTAATGTCTTCAGCGTGTCGCAGTCGGCGGGGGAATTTTTACGTTTTAACGTCGCGCATCTGAACGATGAGCGCGTGTATAGCGTTTTGAAGGAAGTGATGGCGGCATGTTCAGCCGGGGATTAGCGTCCGGGCGGGCAGCGTATAACAGAGGCTTCCGTTTAAAACTGCCCGCCGGGCTCCGTATGCCGCTGACGGTCTCACCGTTTTCACGACGGAGAGATTCGCCAGCGGGGTGTTTCGCCTTTAGTGCAGGCTCTCTTCCTTCAAATCAATCGCTCTCAGCGCCTGCTGGAAGGTCGTGTCGGTGATGTTGCGCGCGCGTTTAAGCCTGAACAGCTCGGCACGCTGGGCCACGATGGCCTCGCGCTGCATCTCTTTTTCAATGCGGGCACGCTTCTTCAGCTCCTGGCCGACATCGTTCTGGTCGTCGCTGTCGTTATAGTGCAGGCGACGCTGGTAGGTTTCCAACAGCAGGTTTCCGGCATCCGCCCGCATGGCTTCTTCTTCCGGGTCGTCCAGGGGCTGGCTGAGCAGTTCGTTCAGGCGGGCAATCGCCGCTTCGGTTAGCGCAGCACCAATCGCGCCCTTTCCGGAATCATGGGGTAAGTCATCGGCCAGATACGAAGTCATGATCGGCAGACCGATCGCGGCAACGATCAGCGACAGCAGGATCACCGACATCGACAGGAAAATCAGCAGGTCTCTGCCCGGGAACGGTGAGCCATCGGTCAGCACCACTGGGAGCGTCAGGATACCGGCCAGCGTGATCGAACCTTTTACGCCGGCCAGCGCCATCACCGCCACCGCGCTGAACTGCGGGCGGCTGGTGGTCACTTTACCGCGGCGCTTCTGGCGGAAGACCGTGAGCGTAATCGACAGCCAGACCCAGCAAAAGCGCATTGCGCCCAGCGCCAGGGTGATCACCACCGCATACAGCAGCAGATACCAGGGCGATGAAACGCCTGCCTGGCTGGCAACGTCCGGCAGCGTCTTCAGCATACGGGGAAGCTGTTCGCCTAGCATCAGGAAGATCATACCGTTAAGGATGGTTTGCAGCATGTTCCATACGGCGCTGCTTTTCATGCGGGTGGCGGGCAGGCGCGGACCGGAGAGCTGCTCGTAGTGCATGGCAATCCCGGCGGCAACCGCGGCCAGAATGCCCGACACGTGGACGCTTTCAGCCAGAATGTAGGCGGCAAACGGGATAAGAATACTGATCAGGATCTGTATTGCCGGTTCTTCACGGGTACGTTTAATCAGGAAGTTATTGCACTTGCCGGTGGCCCAGACCACCACCAGCCCGCTGAGGATACCGCCGACGGCCATCAGAACAAACCGCGTTACCGCATCGCCGGCTGAGAAACTGCCGGTCAGCACGGCGGCAACGGCAAAGTTAAACGCTACCAGACCGGACGCATCATTCAGCAGCGACTCGCCTTCAAGAATATGACCCATTCTGGAGGGCAGCGGCGAGCTGGCGGTCATCGCCGATACGGCGACCGGGTCCGTCGGTGACAGGATCGCCGCCAGCGCAAAGCCGGCCGCCACGGTAATTGCCGGGATCAGCCAGTGGATGAATAAACCGATACCGATAATGGTAAACAGCACCAGCCCGATGGCCAGTGACAGAATGGGTTTTAAATCGCTGAAAAAGGCATCCTTCGGGATGCGCCAGCCATCAAGAAACAGCAAAGGAGGAATAAACAGCAGCAGAAAGATGTGGGGATCAAAATCGACCTGAAAGCCGCCTGCAGCCAGCGCTGCTCCCGCCGCAATCTGCAGCAGCGGCAGTGGGATTTTAGCGGACAGTAAATGAGATATAAAAACGGTAACAACAATGGCCATCATAAAAACTAATACAATGGTGATCAGCGACATTCGCAACCTCCCCTTTTGGTAAAAATGGCATAACACATACAGACCTTCTCCCTGGTTGAAATAAACAACAAAAAATGACTGATATTCACGGAACACCGGTTCTCTCGTCATTGAATGAAGCGTCATTTTGGCTATCAGCCCGGAGGGATGATACAGGAAATATCCGATGCGAAAATGATGCATTCATGGTGCGCCGTACGGGCACTGCTCACGCGGTCAAAATACACACACTTTTTAAGGCGTTAATCTTTAACATCAGATGTGGTAGTCAACCTATTAAGATTTTAACTGCGCATCGTTATCAGATATTTATCTTTCACAGTTTCCCCCCTCGCTGTTAATAATCGTAATAACTTAATTGTCTGGCGGTGAAACTCATGACTGAACGTATTCGTTTAGCAAAAGCGGAAGAGGCAGAATTACTCCACGGTTTATTGCAGCGCGCCTATGCGCCGCTTATTCCTCAGGGTATTCATTTCACTATTACCCGCTCCAGCGTGGAAGATGTTCGCGCGGTGATCGCCAGCGAATCCACCTTCGTACTGGAGAATGAGGGACGCCTGGTTGCCACGCTGACCGTCCGCTTTCCCTGGGCTGCCGACAGCAAACAGGTATCGCCGTGGCCCTTCCTGCACTGGTTTGCCGTCGATCCGGAGTTCAAAGGTCAGGGCTTCGGCAGCCGGATTATCCGTTACGTTGAGGAAAGCTTCCTGCGCGATACGATGAAATCCCCGGCGGTGTATCTGGCCACGGCCATTAAACATCCGTGGCTGTCACAGCTCTATTTACGCCGTGGCTATCAGCCGTTTCATCGTGCGGTTAATCCGCTGGGCGTAGAGCTGGTTTATTTAACCCGCGTGCTCGATCAGCAGCGCTATCAGCAGGCGAAAATTAAAGAGTACGTACACGATTATATTGAAAACTCACTGACTGCTTAGTCGTCTTTATTACCTTTCTGGGAAAACTATGCGCTTAAATAATAAAGTGGCCATGATGGCTACGGTATCGCTGTTGGCTTTATCCGTCTCATCGGCATTTGCCGCCGCTGAACCCCGCACGGGCGGCACCCTGACGTGGGGCGTTGAAACCGAACCTAAGCCGTTAAATCCTCAACTGAACGGTCAGTCAAAAGCCGAGCTGATCCTGCGTGTAGCCTATGAATCACTGCTGGCACGTAATGCCGACGGTAGCTTTGTTCCGTGGCTCGCGGAAAGTTACCGCGTGGAGCAGGACGGCAAGCGCATTATTTTCACCCTGCGTCCGGATGTAAAATTCTCCGACGGGGCCAAATTGAATGCTGAAGCGGTGGCAGAAAACTTCCGCCATATTCAGGACCCGGCCTACTGCGCGGGTTCCAGTCTTTGCGCGTTAAGCCGCCATATTGACAGCATTGAGACCCCGGACGAACGTACCGTGGTGCTGAATCTCAAGGCGGTTTACTCACCGTTCCTGGCCTTTGCCGCCGGTCTGAAACTGATTTCACCGAAATCCTGGCAATCGCCGGATCTGAAAGCGGGCGGCGCTTCCGTGGCCGGAACCGGGCCGTTTATCCTGCAGCGCTATGAAAAAGGCCAGCAGATTGTCTTTGTGAAAAATCCGGAATACAACTGGGCACCGGCCAACGCTGCTCATCAGGGACCGGCGTATCTGGATGGCGTGACCTATCGCTTCCTGCCGGAATCCTCGGTGCGCGTGGGGGCGCTGCTCTCCGGCCAGGTTGATGCGATCGAAGGCGTTTCCGGTAACGATGCCGGTGAGTTCAAAAACAATCCGGACTTCACCTATCAGCACGCGCTGAATACCGGTACGCCGTACTCGCTGTTCCTCAACGTGGAATACGGCCCGACGCAAGAACTCAAAGTGCGCCAGGCATTGTTACAGGGACTGGACGTGGCGCCGATCCTGCAATCCATTTATCGCGGCGAACGCACGCGCGCCTGGGGCATTACCTCCCCGGTCGATCCGCTGTACACCAACGGCGTGGAGGGTAAATACGGTAATAACCCGGATCTGGGCAATAAACTGCTGGATGAAGCAGGCTGGAACACGCGTGATGCCGACGGTTTCCGCACTAAGGACGGCCAGCGCCTGAGCATTGAAATCATCCAGGCGCAGGCGACGGTGCGCGATCAGCGCGATGTGCTGCTCCAGGCCATTCAGGCTCAGGCCCGCCAGCGTCTGGGCGTGGAGCTGAAGCTGCGCTACGTGGACTCCGGCACGTATACGGAACTGCGCAACAGCGGCCAGTTCGGCTCGATTGCCAACTCGAATACCGAAACCGACGGCATTGATATTGAAAACCACTATCTGCCGGTGAATGCAGGCGGTGCTATCAACTACAGCCGCACGTCCGATCCGGCGATCCTGCCGTTGCTGAAAGGCGCGTCCGCGACCGCCGATGTGCCGGCCCGCCGTGGCTTCTACGCGCAGCTGCAGCAGCTGGCGATTATCGACCGGGCCGTGGCGATCCCGCTGTACGAGCCTGAAGATCAGATTGCCGCCGCCAGCTACGTCCACGGTATTGGCTTCCGTCCCTTTAAACAGATGCCGGAAAACGCCTACAGCGTCTGGCTGAGCGAACATTAACAGGTGAGTCATGAGTAGCGAAACCACCCCCCTGATTAAAAGCGTCGGGCAACCACGACCGAAGTCGTCATCATCGCTGGCCTGGCGTATTGCCGGGCGTATCGGCGGCGGCGTGATGGTGCTGTGGGCAGCCGTCAGCCTGTCGTTCATTGCCGTCTGGCTGGCACCGGGTGATATCGTCAGCCTGCTGGTCGGTGAACAGGTGCGTACCCCGGCAATTGAGGCGGCTATCCGCGCCGAATGGGGGCTGGATCGCCCGCTGTGGCAGCAGTATCTCAGCTATCTGTGGCGCATCATGCACGGTGATTTTGGTCGCTCATACATGCTGAACGTTGATGTGGGCCAGCTGGTCACCTCGCAACTACTGCCCACGCTGAAGCTGGCCGGTGCGGCGCTGCTGGTCAGTGTGGTGTTTGCGGTACTGGTTGCCGTACTGACCGCGCACCGCCGCTGGGGACGCAGCGTTGCCAACGGGCTGGAGCTGCTGCTGGCTTCCACTCCCTCTTTCTGGCTGGGGATTGTGCTGCTGTTTATCTTCAGCTTTACGCTGCGCTGGTTCCCGGTGGCCGGCGACCGCAATTTCGCCGCGCTGGTACTGCCTTCTCTGTCGCTGGGGCTGGCTCAGGGCGCGGTGGTGTCGCAGGTGCTGCGGCGCGGGCTGGAAGATGCGCTGGACCAGCCCTTCTCCCTGACGCTGCGCGCCTGGGGGATTCACGGGGTGATCGTGCGTCTGCGCCATGCGCTACGACATGCGGCACTGCCGGCGGTGACGCTGACCGGCTGGCTGGTGGGTGGCCTGCTGAGCGGCGCGGTGATCACCGAACAGGTGTTCAGCCGCCCGGGACTCGGCAAGGTGACCGTTGATGCGGTGCTGGCCAAGGACATGCCGGTGGTGCTGGCCGTGGCGATCCTCTCTGCGCTGGTTTATGTGGTGATGAGTACGCTGGTCGATATTCTCGGCCTGCTGATCGATCCGCGCCTGCGCAGCCAGGCAGACAAGGAGTAAGCCATGTCCACGATGTTGATAACCCCCCGCCTGCCGCGACGCATTCCATTTGCTCTGCTGCTGTCCTTTATTTTTCTTGCCGTGCTGGCGCTGGCCGCCGCGTTCCCCGCCTGGCTGGCTCCGGGCGATCCGCTGCTGGCCGATCCGTTAAACGCCATGCAGCCGCCGTCCTGGCAGCACTGGTTGGGAACCGATCAGCTGGGTCGTGATCTGCTCAGCAGGGTGATTTACGGCAGCCGCTACTCCCTGCTGATTTCGGTGGCGGCTATCGGTCTGGCCGTGGTTGTCGGCACCGCGCTGGGCCTGCTGGCCGGGCTGGCGCGCGGCGTGGTGGATGAAGTGATTGGCCGCACGGTGGATGTGATCTCCGCTTTCCCCGACCTGCTGCTGGCGCTGATGCTGATCGCTTTCACCGGTCCCGGAACCACGAATCTAATTATCGCGCTGGGCGTGGCGTCTGTTCCCCGCTTTGCCCGTGTGGTGCGTGCGCAGACCTTTCTGATTGCCCGCTCCGGCTACGTTGAACAGGCACGTACATTCGGCCAGCCGTGGCCGGTGCTGGTGTGGCGGCACGTGCTGCCACACGCCATTGCTCAGGTTCCTGCGCTGGCAACCCTCGGTCTCGGTACGGCGATTATTGGTACGGCGGGATTAAGTTTCCTTGGTATGGGCCCACAGCCGCCGACGGCGGAATGGGGACTGATGCTGGCCGAGGGGCGTAACTATCTGCGTAACGCCTGGTGGACCGGCGTCTGGCCCGGTGTGGCGATAACCCTGACGGTGGTGGCGGTGAGTATCGTTGGCCGTCACTGGCAGGCTCGATTTGAAGGAAAACAGCGATGACCGCGATTGTCGATATTCAAAATCTCTCGATTCGTTTTGGCGCTCAGACGGTAGTTGACGGGCTTGACCTCAGCATTTACCCGGGTGAGTCGGTGGCGCTGGTTGGTGAGTCGGGGTCGGGTAAAACCGTTACCGCCCGTGCGCTGCTGGGGCTTCAGGCAAAAGGCGCATCGATCGAGGCCGATCGTTTCACGATTCAGGGGCAGCCCGCGCTGGCAAACCGCGAGCGCGACTGGCGGCAGGTGCGCGGCCGGGAGATTGGCTATGTTCTGCAGGATGCACTGGTCTCGCTGGATCCGCTGCGAACGGTGGGTCAACAGCTGGCCGACGCGCTGACGGCCAGCGGTCGGGTTTCCCCCCGCGATATTCCGGCTCGCAGCTTGCAGCTGCTGCATGAAGCGGGCATGGCCGATGCGCAACAGCGGCTGGCGGTCTACCCGCATCAGCTTTCCGGCGGGCTGCGCCAGCGTGTGCTGATCGCCTGCGCGCTGGCCGGGCAGCCCGCGCTGCTGATTGCCGATGAGCCGACCACCGCGCTGGATATGACGGTACAAAAACAGATCCTGACGCTGCTCCGGTGGCGGCGGGAAAACGGCCAGGCGCTGCTGCTGATTAGTCACGATCTGGCGGTGGTGGCCGAGTTGGCCGATCGCGTGCTGGTGATGCGTGACGGTAAGGTGGTGGAAAGCGGTGAAACCCGGCAGGTGTTAACCGCGCCACATCATCCGTGGACCCGCCGGCTGCTGCGTGCCATTCCAACGCCGCAGACGCGCGGCTTCCGACTCGCCAGTGAGCGCCCGCAGGCGCTGCCTCCCCGCCCGGTGGTCAGCGGTGAACCGCTGGTCAACGTCAGCAACGTACATAAATACTACGGCGATCGCCACGTGGTGAATAACGTCTCTTTCCAGCTGCGCGCCGGTGAAACGCTGGGCGTGGTGGGCGAATCCGGTTCGGGCAAAAGCTCGCTGGCGCGGCTGTTGCTCGGATTGAGTGAGCCGCAGCGCGGCAGCATTGATATTGCCGGTGAGCGCTGGAGCCAACAGCCGGAAACGCTGCGCCGCAGCCGCCGCGCAGGGCTTCAGCTGATCGCGCAGGACCCTCTCAGCTCCTTCGACCCGCGCTACAACGTTGAGCGGCTGATTGGCGAGAGTCTGGATACCGCCGGGATCGTCGGCACGGCGAGGCGTGAGCGGGTGCTACAGCTGCTGGATGAGGTCAGCCTCAGCCCTAAATTACTGCATCGCTATCCGCGTGAGCTGTCCGGCGGGCAGCGCCAGCGCGTGGCGATTGCCCGTGCCTTTGCGCCGAACCCTGCGCTACTGGTAGCCGATGAGCCGGTCAGCGCGCTGGATGTCTCGGTGCAGGCGCAGATCCTCGATCTGCTGGCCGATATGCAAACTGAACATCGTACCGCCCTGCTGTTTATTTCCCACGATCTTGGGGTGATTCACCATCTTGCCGACCGGGTGCTGGTGATGAAAGAGGGGCGGATTGTCGAAAGCGGGGATGTGGAGCAGGTGTTTAAGCACCCTGTTCATCCCTGGACGCAACAGCTACTTGATGCGCTGCCGGCGATGCCCGGCCGCGCTGCCTGAGATAAAGGAGCACTATCATGAGTCAGACCCAATCCCAGCTGCGTCTGGGTGCGATTATTCAGGGGCCTTCCGGCAATATGTCGGCATGGCGTCATCCTGATGCGCAGAGCGATGCCAGTATTAACGTTGAATTTGTGCAGAAGCTGGCAAAACAGGCGGAGCAGGCAAAATTCGATTTCCTGTTTGTCGCCGACGGGCTGTATATCAATGCCCAGTCAATTCCGCATTTTCTCAACCGTTTCGAACCGATCACCCTGCTTTCCGCACTGGCGCTGGTGACGAATAAAATCGGACTGGTTGCCACGTTATCCACCTCCTACAGCGAGCCGTTTACCGTGGCGCGACAGTTTGCCAGCCTCGATCAGCTGAGCGGCGGTCGGGTGGGCTGGAACGTGGTGACTTCACCGCTGGAAGGCTCGGCGAAGAACTTCTCCCGCGATCGTCATCCTGAACACGACGAGCGCTATCGCATTGCCAGCGAGTACCTGCAGGTGGCGAAGGGGCTGTGGGATTCATGGGAGGCCGATGCCTTTGTTCGCAACAAGCAGACGGGGGAATTCTTTGACGCCAGCAAACTGCACACCCTGAACCACAAGGGCCATTACTTCTCCGTGCAGGGGCCGCTTAACGTTGGGCGTTCGCCGCAGGGCCGTCCGGTGATCTTCCAGGCCGGGGCGTCGGATGCCGGTAAGGCTTTTGCCGCCGAAACGGCCGATGGCATCTACACCCGCCAGGAAACGCCGGAGCTGGCGCGGGCGTTCCGTGAAGACGTGCGCCGTCAGCTGGTGGCACGCGGCCGCAGCGCCGATGATATTCGCGTGTTCCAGGGGATCAGCGTGATTATCGGCGAGGATGAGGCGCAGGCAGAGGAACGCTACCAGCAAACCGCCCAGCTGGTGACGGTGGAAAAAGCGCTGGAGTATCTGGGGCGCTATTTCGAACACTACGATTTCAGCCAGCATCCTTTGGATGAACCGTTCCCGGATATTGGCGATCTCGGCCAGAACAGTTTCCGCAGCACCACCGACACCATCAAGCGCGATGCCCGCGAGCGTGGCCTGACCCTGCGTCAGACGGCGCTGGAGGCGGCAACGCCAAGGCCGGGATTCTTCGGCACGGCGGAACAGGTTGCCGACGGGCTGGAGCACTGGTTCCGTTCCGGTGCCGCGGACGGCTTTATCGTGCGCGGCGGTACACCGACCGCCTTTGATGATTTTGTTGAGCAGGTGATTCCGATCCTGCAGCAGCGCGGACTGTATCGCACCGAGTACGAGGGCAACACGCTGCGTGAAAACCTTGGGCTGAGCGAGCCGGAAAATCAGTTTGCTGTGCAGGAGCAGCAGGCGCTGAGCGCCTGATCTGACGCCTTCTTCCCCGTTGCCCGGCAGATCGCTTTCGCCGGGCAAGACGGGCAAGCATTCACACTAGAATACAGTCATCGTCTGTATCAAGGCTGCTGCCGACGTTATCCCACCGCGTCGGGTATCGACCGACGGCGCCTTTCGCTCCCGATCAATCCTCCTCCTCCTTCTGTCATTTGTTTAAATAGTGTCCATTTGACGCCTGTTGATTTGGCATCCTTTTCTCACGTGTTGCACTGATGTGATGCAATTGTCACCCGTGTTGCACTGCTGCATTTTCTGGCGGCTAAACGCCCGAAAATGCCCATCGCGAAAATAATCGATGTAACAACATGATTTTCATCAACAAAAAACAACCCCACAAAGATGGCATACATCGTGCTTTGTTAGCTTCATGTCAGTAATCAGTTCAATGACAGCGAACTAACACGGAAACACGATGAGCGCGAAGAACAAACTGTTCACCCTGATTGAAGCCGCCTGGAGTAGCCAGACGCCGAGCGAAAAACGCATCAGCTCCTGGCTGCTAAGCAACCGGGAACAGATCCCGTTTGAGACGGCTGACAGCATCGCCCAGGCCACCGGCACCAGCGGCATCACGGTGGGGCGGTATCTGCGCAAAATGGGATTCCGTAATCTGGAAGACGTAAAAAGCCAGCTGCGTGAAGCGCCAAGCCAGGTCTACAAACACTGGGGAGTGATCGACCGTCTGGACTCCTGGGAGCAGCAGCAGGCCCTGCCCGACCGGGTGAATCAGTCGCTGCATATGGAGCTGGAAGCCATTCGCTACGTCTATCAACTGGCGCAAACCGACACGTTTAGGGCGGTCAGCAAACAGATTGCCCAGGCGGATGCCGTGGTGATCCTGGGTATCCAGTCGACGCGAGGCATCGCCAATACCTTTTTCAGCCATCTGGAATATCTGCGGCCGCGCGTGAGCTATGCCGAAGGCAGTTCGGGTAGCTGGCTTGAATCACTTAACTCCGAATATGAAAAACCTTACGTGGTGCTGACCGATACCCGCGCCTACTCCACCGTGGCGCGGCAGTTTTGCCGGGTGGCCGCCGAGCGCGGCGTGGCCATGGCGCTGGTCACCGACATGTGGTGCCCCTGGGCGCGTGACTATCAGGCCGATGTGCTTCAGGTAAAAACCGATACCGGCAGCTTCTGGGACTCTCTCGCACCGGTGAGCTGCCTGTATAACCTTCTCCTTTCTGCCGTGGTGGAACAGCTTGGGCCAACACTGTCGGCTCGTCTGGCCCAGAACCGCCTGCTACAGCAGGAATTTGGTCAGTTTGAACGTTAAAAGCAGGGATTAAAGCATGATTCGCGAAACACAACTTATCGACATTGCTGAGCGCTTTCCTCAGCTGAAGTTCGATATGAAATATGCCACGGCCGACAACATCACCGGCCAGCAGATTTACAGCTCCGCGCTCTGTCTGCTGCACGTTGATGCGGTTAAGGCGCTGGAAAAGAGTATCGACATCGCCCGCCTGGCTGGCTTCACCCTGCTGGTGCTGGACGCCTATCGCCCGCAGAAAGCCCAGGAGCTGCTGTGGCGCGCCTGCCCCAACCAGGATTACGTGGTGCCGCTGAGCCAGGGATCGAACCACAGCCGGGGGACGGCAATTGACGTCACGCTGCTGGACGCCGATGGCCACGCGCTGGATATGGGCACCGGGTTTGATGAAATGGACGAATTATCCCATCCCTACCATCCCGCACTGGCGCAGGCTGCACAGCGTAACCGGCTGCTGCTTAACGCGGTGATGTTCGGCGGGGGCTTTACCGGTATTGCGACCGAATGGTGGCACTTTGAATTACCGCAGGCGTCGGTTTATCCGCTTATTGATGATGTTTTCTCCTGTATTTCACCCGCACCGATTGACGGAGTCTTACCATGAACAAGACATACACAGCATCAGGTTATTTTCGTCCACTTTTACTGGCGGCGCTGGTAGCCGTTTCAGCTAAGGCGATTTCAGCCGTTCCGAAGGATATGCTGGTGATTGGCAAAGCGGCCGATCCGCAAACGCTCGATCCGGCAGTGACCATTGATAATAACGACTGGACCGTAACCTACCCCGCCTATCAGCGTCTGGTGAAGTACAAAACGGAAAACGGTAAAGGTTCGACCGACGTGGAGGGCGATCTGGCCGCCAGCTGGAAAAGCTCCGATGACGGGAAGGTATGGACCTTTACGCTAAATAAGGGCGCTCAGTTCGCTGACGGCAGCGAGGTTACGGCTGAGGCGGTGAAGCTCTCCTTTGAACGACTGATGCGGATTAAACAGGGGCCGTCCGAAGCGTTCCCGGCGGATTTAAAAGTGGAAACGGTCGATCCGCAGACCGTTCGTTTTACCATGAAGGATCAGTTCGCTCCGTTCCTGTACACGCTGGCTAACGACGGCGCATCGATTATCAATCCGGCGGTGCTCAAGGCGAACGCGGGCGACGATGCGCGGGCATATCTGGCCGAACACACCGCCGGTTCCGGTGCCTATATGCTGCAGCGCTGGCAAAAAGGGCAGCAGCTGGTGCTGGTACCTAACCCACATTTCGCGGATGGCAAGCCAGCCTTTAAACGCGTCTCGGTCAAAATCATCAGTGAAAGCGCCGCGCGTCGTCTGCAACTGGAGAAAGGCGATGTGGATATTGCCGACTCTCTGCCGGTTGATCAGTTCGCAGCCCTGAAAAAACAGGGTGAGGTGGCGGTTTATGACTATCCGGCGCTGCGGGTCACCTATCTGTATCTGAACAATGCCAAAGCGCCGTTAAATCAGCCGGATCTGCGCCGCGCGGTGTCGTGGGCGACCGACTACAAAGGCATGGTTGACGGCATTCTGGGCGGCAACGGCAAGCAGATGCGCGGGCCGGTACCGGAAGGCATGTGGAGCTACGATGCCTCCGCCATGCAGTATTCGCTGGACTTAACCAAAGCGAAAGAGGCGTTTGGCAAGGTGGCGGATAAACCGAAAACGCTGTCGTTCCTTTATTCCGATAACGATCCGAACTGGGAGCCAATTGCCCTGTCAATGCAGGCCAATCTGCAGTCGCTGGGTATCAACGTGAAGCTGGAAAAACTGGCTAACGCCACCATGCGTGAACGCATTGGCAAAGGGGACTATGACATTGCCATTGGTAACTGGAGCCCGGATTTCGCCGACCCGTATATGTTTATGAACTACTGGTTTGAATCGAACAAAAAAGGGCTGCCCGGCAACCGTTCCTGGTACGCCAATCCGCAGGTGGATACGCTGCTGAAGCAGGCGGTGTCGACCTCTGACCAGGCGCAGCGCACCCAGTTCTATCAGGCCGCGCAAAAAGTGGTGATTGATGAAGCCGCCTACGTTTATTTATTCCAGAAGAACTACCAGGTGGCGATGAATAAAAACGTTAAGGGCTACGTCTTTAATCCGATGCTGGAACAGATCTTCAATATTTCCGAGATGAGTAAGTAAGTCGTTCATTCATCCTTATTCCGCAGGATCGGTTTCGATCCTGCTAAGGAAGCCATATGAGTTTCTGGAGTTTAATCCGGCAGCGAAGCTGGGGACTGCTGCTGGTTGTCGCCGGCGTTTGCGTGATTACGTTTATTATTTCGCATCTGATCCCCGGCGACCCGGCGCGACTGCTGGCCGGGGACCGGGCCAGCGATGAAATCGTGCAGCATATTCGCGAACAGCTGGGGTTGAACCTGCCGCTCTGGCAGCAGTTTATCCGCTATGTGGAACAGCTTTTACATGGCGATTTGGGGATGTCGATCCGCACCGGACGCCCGGTGCTGGAAGATTTGAAAACCTTCTTCCCGGCCACACTTGAGCTGGCGTTCTGTGCGCTGCTGATTGCTCTGGCGGTCGGCGTTCCGCTGGGCGTGCTCTCTGCGGTGTATAAAAACCGCTGGCTGGATCATCTGGTGCGCCTGCTGGCGCTGACGGGCATTTCCACACCGGCCTTCTGGCTCGGACTGGGCGTTATCGTGCTGTTTTACGGCAAGCTGAATCTGCTGCCTGGCGGCGGCAGGCTGGACGACTGGCTTGATCCTCCTGCTCACGTTACCGGCTTTTATCTGATTGACTCCCTGCTCAGCGGCGACATGGAGGCATTTGTTAATGCACTGACTCACCTGATCCTGCCCGCTACCACTCTGGCCTTTGTGCACCTGGGCATCGTGGCTCGCCAGATCCGCTCGGCGATGCTGGAACAGCTCAGCGAGGATTACGTGCGTACGGCATTAGCGAGCGGGTTGAGTAAATTCACTATCGTGGTGCGCTATGCCTTGCCTAACGCGCTGATCCCGTCGGTGACGGTGCTGGGGCTGGCGCTCGGCGATCTGCTGTACGGTGCCGTACTGACCGAGACGGTATTTGCCTGGCCGGGTATGGGTGCCTATGTCGTTTCTTCTATTCAGGCGCTGGATTTCCCGGCAGTGATGGGCTTTGCCATCGTGGTTTCCTTTGCTTACGTGCTGGTCAACCTGCTGGTCGACCTTCTTTATCTGTGGATTGACCCGAGAATGGGTCGTGGAGCGTAACCGATGATGTTAACTCAGGAACAGCCCGCAAGTGCCCGGGCTACGCCCCGCGCTTCGGCATGGAAACGCCGTCTGTGGATGATTCGTCAGAGTCCGTTAACGGTGGTGGGCGGCGCGATTATCGTGTTAATGCTGCTGTTGATGATTTTTGCGCCATGGCTGGTCCCGCAGGACCCGAATGCCATTAATCTGGCCGAACGCCTGCTGCCGCCCGGGGCCGGACACTGGTTCGGCACTGATGAGGTAGGCCGCGATCTGTTCAGCCGGGTGCTGATCGGCAGCCAGCAGTCCGTTGCCGCCGGTCTGGCTGTCGTTCTGGTGGCGGGAATCAGCGGGTCGCTGCTCGGCTGCCTGTCCGGTGTACTCGGCGGCCACAGCGATGCCTTTATTATGCGCCTGATGGACATCATGCTGTCGATTCCGTCGCTGGTGCTGACCATGGCGCTGGCCGCCGCGCTCGGCCCGAGCCTGTTCAACGCTATGCTGGCGATTGCTATTGTGCGCATTCCGTTCTATGTGCGGCTGGCCCGCGGCCAGACGCTGATTGTTAAGCAGCATACCTTTGTTGAGGCTTCCCGTACTTTTGGCGCTTCGCGCTGGCATTTGATCAGCTGGCATATTCTGCGCAATGCGCTGCCTCCGCTTGTGGTGCAGGCTTCCCTTGATGTGGGCAGCGCAATTCTGATGGCGGCTACGCTGGGCTTTATCGGCCTGGGTGCCCAGCAGCCGACCGCAGAATGGGGCGCAATGGTCGCTATCGGCCGCAACTATGTACTCGACCAATGGTGGTACTGCACCTTCCCGGGTGCGGCCATTTTGATTACCGCCGTCGGATTTAACCTGTTTGGCGACGGCATTCAGGATTTACTCGACCCGAAAGCCGGAGGACGTAACTGATGCAGGACAGAATTCTGACCATTGAAAATCTTCGCCTCAGTTTTCCGGTGTACCAGGGGGAAGTGAGCGTACTGAACAACGTATCGATGCATATCAACCGGGGAGAAATTGTCGGCGTGGTCGGTGAGTCCGGCTCCGGCAAGTCCGTTACCGCCATGCTGTCCATGCAGCTGATACCCCGGCATACCTATCGGGTGAACAGCGGCAGGCTGGAAGTGGCTGGAAAAGACGTGCTCAGCGCCAGCGAAGCGGAGATGCGGCAAATGCGCGGCAACAGGGTGGCGATGATTTTTCAGGAGCCGATGACCGCGCTGAATCCGACCCGCCGCATTGGCAAACAGATGGTGGATGTGCTGCGTCAGCATCGGCCACTGTCGGTCAGCCAGGCCCGCGAGCGTGCAGAAGCGCTGCTGAAAGATATGCAGATTGCTGACCCGCATAATGTGATGCAGCGCTATCCGTTTGAACTGTCCGGCGGGATGCGCCAGCGGGTGATGATCGCGCTGGCCTTCTCCTGCGAACCGGACCTGCTGATTGCCGATGAGCCGACAACGGCGCTGGATGTGACGGTGCAGCGCCAGGTGCTGAGGCTATTGAAAGAAAAAGCCGCCGCCACCGGCACCGCCGTGCTGTTTATCAGCCACGATATGGCGGTGGTCTCTCAGGTTTGCGACCGGATTTATGTGATGTATGCCGGTTCGGTCATCGAAAGCGGCAGAACGGCAAGCGTTCTGACCCAGCCGTCGCATCCCTACTCTGCCGGGCTGCTGGAATGCTCACCGGACAGCGCCGAACCCCGCGCGGAACTGGCCTCGATTCCCGGCACCGTGCCTAATCTGGCCAGCCTTCCGACGGGCTGCGCCTTCCGCGAGCGCTGTTTTGCAGCAGGTGACGCCTGCGGTAAAGCACCGTTACTGCGTACTGCTGGCAGTGTCGACCGGCAGGTGGCCTGCTGGTATCCGCAAAAGGAGGCGGTAAATGTCTGAATCCCTGCTCGAACTGAATGACGTCCACGTTAATTTCCCGGCCAGAACTAACTGGCGGGGGAAAGTCACCGAGCGCGTTCATGCGCTTAATGGTCTGGATATGGTGGTCCATCGCGGCGAAACGCTGGGCATCGTCGGCGAATCCGGCTGCGGAAAAAGTACTCTGGCGAAGCTGCTGATGGGCATGCTGAAACCGACTTCGGGGAAACTGGAGCTGGCCCGATCGCCAAATTCGTGGCTGGGCCGAGGTATGCAGATGGTCTTCCAGGACCCGCTCTCCTCCCTCGATCCGCGACTGCCGGTGTGGCGAATTATTACTGAACCGGTGTGGATACAATCACGTAGCGATGAAAAGGCCCGCCGTCAGCTTGCGGAGTCGCTGGCCGCGAAGGTCGGTATTCGGCCGGAGTATCTTGACCGCCCGCCCCACGCCTTTTCCGGCGGCCAGCGGCAGCGCATCGCCATTGCCCGCGCGCTTTCCGGGCAGCCGGACATTATGGTGCTGGATGAACCCACTTCCGCGCTCGATATTTCCGTGCAGGCGCAGATCCTTAATCTGCTGGTTTCATTACAACAGCAGCAAAACCTCACCTACGTACTGATTTCCCATAACGTGTCGGTGGTGCGGCATATGAGCGACCGCGTGGCGGTGATGTATCTGGGGCAAATCGTCGAGATTGGCGAAACGCGGCAGGTGCTGGATGCGCCGCAGCATCCGTATACGCGACTGCTGATGGAGTCGGTGCCGCGCATCGGTGCTCCGCTGGATGGCGCTCCGAGCAATACGGAACTGCCGGTAAATCGTCAGCTACCTGCGGGCTGTTATTTCCGCGAGCGCTGCCCTTATGCGACAGCCCGGTGCAGTGAAATGCAGCCGCTGCGAAAGTTGGCTAACGGTCATTCCGTCAGGTGCTGGCAGGCGGGGGAGTCAACATCGTTGCAGTAAATCCAATCGTTTTCCCCGGGGAATGTCGCCCGGGGAGGGCGTAGTGCACCTCGTCACACTTCCCGTGTCCAACGTTCAGCGAGGTTAAAAGAGCGTCATATTGATCAAAATAGTTACAACATACAAAATGCGCATCAAATCAATCAACAAGCCTATGTAACCATAAAGCCGCAATTAAGACCGGCAAAACATGCAACAGCTCAGCAGAAATTAAAGGGCTGAAACTGGCGCAGTTCCTTAAGCGCCAGCTGGTTACGACTCAACATGGCACCGCTGCCGGTGAATCCATTCCGCCACACCTGGCAACACTCCTGGGGAATAGGCTTTCTGTCCGAGCATCAAAAAAGCCCCCTGCTTCCACCAGGGCCACTGCGACGTCAGCTGATAATCGAACAGCGCACTCCGCAGCAATCCATGAGTCGCCCCGCTCACCTGCCGCAGGCATTGCGTCGTTTTTACCGGCAGCGATTCTTTCCACCGTTCGACGGACTCATCGGAATCAACATTTCGGTCCGCTTCACCCATCAAAAGCAGAACTGGCGTGGTCATCTGGCGTATATCCTCACGGGCATCCGCCAGCGCATTCCGTCGCTCAAAATCCTGCCGGTTACAGTGAGAAAGGCAGGGACGCTCCACTGCCTGGCGTGAATACTGTTTATCGAAAGCTTCTGTTTCATCGGCCAGCGCTTTTACTATTCCACCGTCAGACACGCCTTCCGACAGCAGCCTTTGCCGCATAAAATAAAAGCCCTGGCTGCGCCAGTTAATCGCGGCCCCAATCAGCACGGCAAAATCCGCGCGGCTCTGACGACTGGCGCGCGGAACAACCCAGCCAGCCTGGGAAAATCCCAGAAAACCCACGGGACTATTTTGCAATTCGGGAAGCGCTTTCAACTTTTCCAGCGCCCGCGTGGCTTCATCGGCACGATCGGCCATGGTTTGCGCCAGCCAGTTACCACTGCTGCTACCTACGCCAGGTTTATCCCAGGAGAAAACCGCGATCCCCTGCGAGAGCAGATAATTCACCAGCGGCAGATAGCCCCCGGCCGACCAGCGATCCTGCGCACCATCCCCATGAACCAGCAGAACCACCGGCGGTGAAGATATGCCATCCGGCAACAGCAGCGTTCCTTCCAGTCGGTCTGCGCCCTGGTTGAAAACAACATGGCGCTGCCGGGCAGAATCGGGCAGTTCAAATGCCTGAAGCCTGCTCAGTACCGCTATTATCATCACCATTAGCAATGCGATGAACGGGAGAACAATTCTCAACATCCATTTTCCGCGAGACATATCATCCTTTCACATCCGTGCCGACCGGATACTTTTCAAGTCATTCCGTAGCCAGCGATGAGCTTCCCGACTGCGGGTTTCGTAATAAACTGGATATAACACTAGCAGGATCGTTCACGATCCTCAAAATGCAGGGTCAGTGCCAGTATCGTTAACGGCTGAATGACCGCAAACCCGCCTCGGCTACAATCTCCACCAGAAAATCCGCCACTGCCCTGACCCGTGCCGATGCGGTCAGCTCGGCATGTGTCACCAGCCACAGATCTTCACTAAAGACGCGATCGGCAGGGATCGCTATTCTCAGTTCGCTCTCCTGCGCGGCAATAAAACCAGGCAATACGGCCAGGCCCAGGCCAGCTTTTACCGCAGCCAGCTGTGCCACCAGACTGATCGTGACCAGTACGGAAGGCGCATTCGGGTAATTTTCAGCTAACCATCTCGCTGAGGGAAGATGCCCGTAGGCCGGCTCCCAGGTGATAATCTCCCTCCCCTGCAGCGGAAAATCGTCAGGGGCCGGATGCCTTTCGAGATACGTTTTCGATCCGTATACCGCCGAATCAATGCGGCCCACTTTCCGAATTTTCAGCGACTGCTGCTCCGGCCGCACCAGGCGGAGTGCGATATCAGCATCGTGCCGGGACATCGAGACGGTATTTATCCCGGTTATCACTTCCAGCACGATATCGGGATATCTTTCATTGAATCGCGGCAGCGCAGGAATAATCAGATGGCTGGCCAGCGTCATTGCCGTTGCCAGCCGGACCTTACCGGCCGGGCGCATATCCGTGCCGGAGATATGACTCTCCAGCGCCAGGATTTTTCCTTCCACTTCTTCGGCATAGTGCAGCACGTCCTGCCCCGCATCCGTTAAGAAGTAGCCGGTCTGATGATGAACAAACAGACAGGTTTTCAGGCTGCCTTCCAGCGCACTAATTCTTCTTGCTACGGTTGACTGACTGACCCTCAGCGCGGCGGCCGTTTTCGTCAAACTTTGCGTACGCGCGACGGTAAGAAAGAAGCGCAAATCGTTCCAGTCCACAGTAAATTCCCCGTTACCGTTTTCTATTATTGGAAAATGATTGTCCTGTTTTGTCTGTTTTTTCCCAAATCCGCCATAACTATACTGCCTGAAATGATACGTAACCTAATGATTTAAAAATAAAGAGGGTTTTTATATGGCACAGGGAAATAACCTAAGCACACCAAATTTGACTGCCACGGAAGTGGTCAAACGCTATTTCGCCGCATTTGCAAGAGGCAATATTGCGGACGCTATCGCCCTGCTGGATGAGAATGTTGTCTGGCATATCGACGGCGATCCGAGCGTTTCTACCACCGGTCTGCTGTACGGGCAGAAAGAGGTCAAAAAATGGCTGGAGCGCTTTCCTGAAAACTTCAAGCCAAAGGTCTTTGCCATAAACGAACTTATTGAACACAACGGCAGCGTGCTGGCTATCGGTCGCTTTCGACATACTGTGTTAAGCAGCGGTAATACCATCGGTAGCGATATGATTATTCATTTCACCGTCGAAAATTCGAAAATTACCCGCTATCAGATATATGAAGATTCGGCTCTGCTGCAGCGTGCTTTTGATGCCGACGACAGCTGGCAGAGTCAGCAGGTAAGAATTAACGGCACGCTCTATCGCTACCGCGACTGCGGTGAAGGCCCTACCCTGCTGTTTGCCCACGGGCTGCTGGTCGATCGCGATGTCTTTGCGGCACAGGTCCGCGTGCTCAGCCAGACCCATCGCTGCATTGTGCTGGATATGCCCGGCCACGGGCAGAGCGGCTACCGCCCCGATGGCTGGACGCTGGATGATATCAGCAGCGACCTGGCGTTAATGATCCGTGAGCTGTCGTTAGGCAAAGTGACGTTTGTGGGACAGAGCCAGGGCGGGATGGTGGGAATACGACTGGCCGCGCGGGAACCGGAGTGCGTATCGGGACTGGTTTTGATCGGCACCAGCGCCAGGGCTGAGTTCCCGGAACGGCTCGATAGCTGGAAAGCGCAGCGTGAGGTGATACTCAACGGCAGCGATGAGTCGCGTGAATCGCTGTTCAGGGATATTCAGCACCGGCTTAACGGAGAGCGCTGGCTTGCAGATCGTCCGGATGAGGCCCTGCGTGAACGCGCCGTGATGCTGAGCCATAACCGAACCGGACTGGCACTTGCGCTCGATGCCGCCGTATTCACCCGAGGCGATATCCGAGCGCTGCTGCCGATGATTACCGTGCCCACACTGATTATCAGCGGTGAAAACGATCGGGCTACCCCACCTGAGCTAAGCCATGAGATGGCGCAAGCGATACCCGGCTCAACGCTGCGACTGTTACCCGAAACGGGGCACCATCCCACGCTTGAGTCAGCTGAAGCGGTGACCGATGCTATTGCCGCATTTTTATCTCAGCACCCGCAGGATTGATCCTAACGGCCGGTCGCGGTACATCATGTACCGCGACCTCAGAGAATGAATAATGCAAAGTAAATATTTAAAAGAAAAGTAATCATAAAAAATCCATATTATCGTTATTTAAGAGGCACAGAATTAATAAAACATAATTAATTACGCCTCAACATCATTCTTTACATGATTGCCATCCTGCATCCTATACTTACCGACATGCCGCTGCTAAAATTCGCCCATTTTTAATAACTAACGAAAAGTGAGGCCTGAAGCATGTCCTGGAAATATCTATTAAGGCGCATTGCATTCAGTCCCTATGACTATAAAGCCACTCATATTAATCCGGATAAAGTCAGTCTGGCCGTTATTCATATTCCAGATCAAATCGGAGATGCGATGTCAATTTTTCCGGTGATACGTTCGCTGGAAAGGCAAAAAGTCGACCATATTATTATTGTGGCATCCACGCTGAACAAAACGGTCTTCGACGATCTGATTTTAGCTTCGACCAGACTCACCGTTATAGAGATGACCTTTCAGGATAACGCAAGCCTGGCGGAAGTGAAGGCGGTGGCGCTGGAGATACGTAAAGCGTTTGGCACACCCGATCTCTGCGTTGAAGCGATGCGGAAAAACAATTTTAAAACAATGTGTTTCATAAAAAACCTGAAGGCTAAAACTAACTTTCAGGTGGTGGGATTATCCCTGCGATGCTTTTCGCCAGCATGCAAAATCCCGTCCAGAATGGATCAGGTTTTTCGCGCGCCGGTGCCGTTAACATGGTCGATTATGATGCGCGAAGCCGGATTTCCGCTGGTGCGGCCCCGATTCGAATTTCCTCTGGGTGAGGATGTGCAAAATGAAGTGCGGGAAGATCTCGATTATGCGGGAAAATATGTTGCACTCAATTTTGAAGGCAGCGTTGATGAACGGACTTTTTCAGCGGCAATGATTAAAAAAATAATAATATTAATCAGGCAGCAGCTAAAAATTCCGGTGGTAATTGTCCACAGTCCTAAAGGAATGAACACCGCCATTGAATTAGAACAGATGTGCGATCATGTTTATCGCCTGAACCTGGCACCCTCCATAAAACGCTCCGCTGCGGTGATTAAAGACGCGTTTATCGTCATCACGCCGGACACGTCGATATTACATATTGCCAGCGCGTTTAATATACCGACCCTTGCCATTTACGCCAATTATAAAACGCGCTGGCCGGCCATGCAGGATATCGCGGAAACGATCGTCGTTGGAAATCACATTAACGATCTCAATCTCGATGAGTTCTCTATGGCCTTACGGAGCCTGCAGACGCGTCTTGGCCTGCCTCATGAAGATCGGGAAGTGTCTGCAGGCCATGCTGTGAACGAATGATATTAATAAATTCTCGCAGGGCCGGATGAACATATCGCCTGCTGCTGTAGTAAATATGAAAAGGCTCGCCATAAGATGAGTGTGCGGGCATGACATTCACCAGCGCACCCGCAGCAAGCTCATCACTCACGCGCGATTCCAGCACATAGGCCAGGCCAGTACCGGCTTTGGCTGCCGAAATTGTGGTTTCCGTATCCTTGATGGTGATATGGCCCGGAACATTGATACTGATGCCGCCTTCAGGTGAATCAAATTCCCAGCGATAACGCGCGTTATTCCCCAGTAATAGCTGGATGCAGCGATGTTTTACCAGCTCTGCCGGTGATGCGGGCACGCCGTATTGCTCAACGTACTGCGGTGAACCAACCACGATCCAGCGCTGCGCACCGGTCAGCGGTACGGCGACCATATCCTCCGGCACCAGATGACCGTAGCGCATACCGGCATCAAAGCCTTCGGCGGTGATATCAACCGGCCTGTCCTCCACCACAATGCTGAGCCTGACCTGCGGGAAGCGCTCGGAGAATATCGGTAAGGCAGGAGCAACCAGCAGCCTGGCTGCATCGGCAAAAACGTTAACGCGCAGGGCACCGAAACTGTTACGCCCGGGCGCATCCAGCGTTTCAATCGCGGCAGAAATAGTGTCAAATCCCTCACCCAGTTTTTCGGCCAGCTGCTGGCCTAACGCCGTTGATGATACCGCCCGGCTGGTACGGTTAAGCAGGCGGGCATCAAGGCGCGCTTCCAGCCGCCGTATTGCATGGCTGACCGCCGACGAGGTCAAACCCAGCTCAATCGCCGCCAGCTTAAAGCTGCGGCAGCGCAGCACGGTCAGAAAAACCTGAAGGTCTGCGAAATCAATGCGTTCCATAGTAATAGTGAACTCTATTAACTGCTTGAATGAACCCTATTCATCTTTTACCACGAGAGATCCCGGCGGGTAAACGCTAAGCTCCTTCACACACCCAATTTTGTACCCGGCTTGCCGAGTTGCAGCCGCCCTTTCAGTCAATAACGGTAAGGAATAACAAGATGAAACACAGAACGCTGGGAAAAACCGGCCAGAAGGTGTCGGAAATTGGTTTTGGTGCCTGGGCGATTGGCGGAACCTGGGGTGAAGTTAGCGTTGAAGACGCGGAAGAAGCGCTGAACGCCGCACTGGACGCCGGGATCGACTTTATTGATACCGCCGATGTTTACGGCGACGGGCGTTCGGAAAAAATCATCGCCAGCGTGCTGAACCAGCGCGGCGGCGAACGCCCGTTTATCGCCACCAAGCTCGGCCGCCGGCTTTCTCCGCATCAGGCATCCGGCTATACCGAAAAAAACCTCAACGAGTTTGTTGACCGTTCACGGGTTAATCTGCAAATGGATACGCTGGACCTGGTGCAGCTGCACTGCCCGCCGACGGAAATTTACTACACGCCGGAAGTTTTTGCCGTGATGGATGAGATGATTGCCGCCGGGAAAATACGCAGCTATGGCGTGTCGGTTGAAAAAGTCGAAGAGGGTCTGAAGGCGCTGGAATACCCAAACGTTGCCTCTATTCAGCTGATTTATAACATCTTCCGGCAGCGCCCTGCCGAACTGCTGCTGCGGGAAGCCAAGCGGCGTGACGTCGGTATCATCGCCCGCGTACCGCTGGCTTCCGGCTTATTGACCGGTAAAATGAACGCCGCCACCGCGTTTGCCGCCGACGATCACCGGGCATTTAACCGCAATGGTGAAGCCTTCGATAAAGGGGAAACGTTCTCCGGCGTGCCTTATGAGGTGGCGCTGGATGCCGTAGAGGACATCCGCCGTTTCATTACCGGTGACGTGACGATGGCGATGTTTGCCCTGCGCTGGATACTGATGAATGAAGATGTCACCGTGGTGATCCCAGGCTCTAAAAACAGAGCACAGTCACAGGCTAACGCCCAGGCGAGCGGCGTCGACGCGCTGTCAGAGGAAACCATGGCCGCGCTGAAACAGCTTTACCAAGAAAAAATCGCGCCGTGGGTGCATCAGCGCTGGTAGCGTGAAGTTATCGAATCTCAGATTGGTGAAAGGGGAGCATTGCGGCTCCCGTATTTTCACCGTCAGGCGTTAAACGGCGCATGCCCCAGCAGCATGTCATCAATGACCGCTAAAACACCCTGTTCATCATTAGCCGGTGCTGCATAGCGCGCAGCCGCTTTTGCCGCCGGTGAACCGTTCGCCATAGCAAAGCCAAATCCGGCATGTCTCAGCATTTCCAGATCGTTGCCGCCGTCACCAAAGGCCAGCACTTCGTTATCCGCAACGCCGTAAATTTGCTGGATACGGCGGATGCCGTTCGCTTTATGATTGCCGGGGATAATCAGGTCAACGGAGCCGTGGCCGCTGGAGAGCGGCGTGACGATATCCCCCACCTCTTCAGTAATCCGCGCCATCAGCGCGCTGACGTCATCCTCAACGTAGCTGAGCGCGAATTTAAACACGGTGTCGTCAATCTGGTCATAGCTGTCGATTTTCTCCAGCATATGGTAGTAAACCCGCATCTCATTGAAGAACACCTCGCCGGCGCTGGCCAGCATCCAGGCCCATTTCCGGCCGCAGACCAGGAAGTTCACGCCCTCAATCCGGCTTATCACTTCAATAACGCGTTTTACTTCGGGCCCCGGCAGGCTTCCGCAATAGATCTCCCGCTGCTTATCAACAATATAGGCACCGTTTTCCGCCACGTAGGCCAGCTCGGCATCAATATCGGGAAAGAAGCTTTTCAGCTGGTAGTACTGATTACCGCTGGCAACCACGAATTTGATATCTCGCTCTTTAAGCTGCTGGTACTGTTCTGCAAAGCGCTGACGCGCATAATCCCCCTGACTGTTAAGGAAAGTTCCATCCATATCCACGGCCACAAGCTTAATCATTTTATCTCCCTGCAATTAAAAAAAGCCGGTACGAAAGACCCGGCCGGCACGTTGCCACTCAGGTAATCGTTAATATTTCAGTTTCAGGGCGCCCAGCACGATAATCAGGAAGCTCAGAGCCACCAGCGAAAACGCCACATAAAGATTGGAAAGATGCGCCACCCAGCCAATCAGCGCCGGTCCGCCCAGCACGCCGAAGTAACCCAGTGTGGCCACCATCGCTACCGAACGGTTAACCGGCATCACTTTTTCCTGACCCGCCAGGGTAATCAGCACCGGGACAATATTCGCCGCGCCAATGCCGACCAGCGCGAAGCCAAACAGCGACATCGCCCAGCCGTCAGTCAACACCGTCAGCAGATAGCCAACGATACCCAGCACACCTCCGATTATCAGCACTCGCTTGCGGCCCAGCGCGGTGACGACCACATCGCCGGTCAGACGCATCAGAGACATTGCGATAGCAAACGCTGCAAACCCCCATCCGGCGTGTTCAACCGCCATACCGCGCTCCTGGGTGATAAAAATACCGCTCCAGTCGAGGATGGCACCTTCGGCCATAAAGCAAATCATCGCCATAACCGCCATCAGTACCAGGCGGAAATTGGGCCGCGCTTTACCACCTTCAGACTGTTCCTCCTCCCCACCGGTCGGCAGCAGTGACGACAGGAAGCCCAGCGTCACCAGTACCACCAGCGCCACGGTGCAGAGCACTGCCCCCAGCGGCGAGAAGCCGGACCCCAGCAGCAGCGCTCCACCGCCCGCCCCGGCAATTCCGCCAACGCTCCACAGGCAGTGGAAGCCTGACATCAACGGCTTATTTGCCGCCTGCTCCACCAGCGTACCCTGCACGTTCATCGCCACATCGGTCAGGCCGACACCCATGCCGAAAATCAACAGGCTCAGCGCCAGCAGACGGATATCGCTGAATACCGCCAGTAAAGGCAGCGTCAGGCAATACAGCAGCACCCCGGCGACGATCACCGCGCGGCAGCCCAACTGCCCGATAATCCGCCCGGAAGCCAGCATCGCAATCAGCGAACCACCCCCGAGGCACAGCAGCAGCAGCCCCAGGTCCCCGGCTTCGGCCCCCGTACGCAGCTGCGCATAGGGAACCAGCGCCGCCCACAGACCCATTGCCATCCCGGTGACAAGAAATATTGCCCGCGTGGAGGCCCGACGTGCGGAGCTGTCCACCCCCACCATCGTGTTTTGCATCGACATAATCAGAGGTTCCTTCGTTTGTGATTATACTTATTAAAAGTCTTTTAATAACTCGGTATTATTACGATGGCGAAAAAAATGTCAATCGGGGAACGGGAAATTATCGGAAAGAAATGCGGCGTTACTCCGCGTACAAACGATGGTAGTTGTACTGTTGCAGGGTGCGATCGGCAATGCCCTGCAGATAGTCCTGGCGAATTGAGTCACGGTAAATCAGTTCAGGCAGATGTTTTTCCGGAACGTACCGCAGGCAGATTTCTCTCATCTCCGGCAGATGGTCAGCGCGAATATTATCCCCCGCCACCGCGACGGTACGCGGGTTAATCAGCGCCGTCAGCGAAACCAGGGTTTTGGCCATGCCTTCCACCAGCGGCGGTTCGCCTTCGACGTTAAACGGCAGATGCAGCACCTCACCGGCAAAATTACTGACGCCGGTAAGCACTTTGCCATCAATCACCATGCCACAGCCGGGGTAGTGAACATCGGGTTTGTAGAGATAGGCTACCGGTGCGCTGACGCCCGCACAGCTGCTGCGGTAAAAGCCCCATACCGTGTAGTTCAGATCGTTACCCGCCTGGGTAAAACAGCCGGTTTGCCGTGCGGTGCGCGCTGCAATCGGCAACCCGCTAAACAGCGAGATATCACAGTATCCCACCACATCGTCCACCACCACGCCGGGCAGCCCGATGCCAATGACCCGCACGCCGGGATACTTCGCCAGCAGAGAGGCAATCAGGGTGTCGAAGGTTTCCACCGTCAGCGGCAGAAACGGCATCTCTCCCTGAGCCAGCAGATTGCCGGTGGCCGAACTGACCGCCCACACCAGTTCAGCACGGGCATCGCTTCCCGCCGCATACAGGCTAAGGACGGAGAAAAAATCCGGGTTGCAGGCATAGCGTTGTGCCGGGCGACCACCGCGCGATGCTTCAAACTCCAGCGCCAGCACCTCCCCGGTTAGGGTCAGCTCATTGAGTACCGCCCCGCAGGTAGCGCTGCTCAATCCGGTTTGCTGCGCCAGCTCGCCCTTGGTTGCTGTGCCAAGGGATTTCAGCATGCCGATCACCAGCGCGATATTGCTCTTTTTCATTTCACGGGTGGTGCGGCTGAGCGGCGTATTCATTTTTTCTCTTCGGCTGTAGCGGGTAACGGCAGTAATTTAACACAGATGGCCGCGTTCCGGGCTGCGCTTCGCCCGGGGCGGGAGAATCTGCCCGGTATTTATCCAAACCGGGCGGGTGTATCAGGCTTTCACTGTTGTATAACGCTCGGCCAGCTTATCGAGGAAGGTGTACAGCACCTGGTTCATCGCCCGGTAGTCATGGGCGCGCAGCTCATCCGGTGTATTCACAAAACGAAATTCAGCCGCGCGGCTGAGATCGTTTTCAGAGTGGGCAATGAGCAATTCAACCACTTCGGGCGTCAGTTCCATATGGCACTGGAAGCCGAAGACGCGATCTGAGTAGGCCACAATCTGTCGCGGGCACCCTTCGCTGTAGGCGATGATGCGCGCATCGGGCGTCAGGCCCGGCATATCGTTATGCCAGTGCCCGACTTCCTGCGTCTGGCCGAAATGTGAAAACAGCGTATCCTCCGCTGCGGCATCGGTCAGGAAGATGGGGAACTTGCCGATCTCTTTTTCCGGGCTGTGGGCAAACGGCGCACTCAGCGCTTCGCCAATCAGCTGCGAACCGAGGCAGATACCGATAACCGCTTTGCCCGCTTTGATAGCCGACGCAATCAGCACCTGTTCACCCTTGGAATCAAAGTGCGGGCACGCTTCCGGTGTGGTTGCCGGGTCCTGCGGGCCGCCCATCACGATCAGAAAATCAATATCGGTGACGGTCTTCGGCAGCGGATCGCCAGCGTAGACCCGGGAAAAGGTCACATCATGGCCACGCTCTCTGACCCAGATTTCATAAGCGCCCGGGGCTTCAAAACTTTCATGTACGATGAAATGTACGCGCATTGCAGGTAACTCCATTAATCGTTATACAGGCCGTTTCAGGCCAGCTGAGGGATAAAGGTCTGGCGCGATGCAGAGAGGATCGCTGCCAGAGACTGCGCAATCTGTTCGGTTTCCGCCGGGTTAAGATCGGAGACGGTAATCCGCAGACCGCTACTGCCACCGCCGAGCGCGAAGGAATCCCCGCCCCTGACCAGCCATCCGCGCTGAGCCAGCTGCATGACAATGGCCGATGTGTCACCGACAAGTGGAACCCAGATATTCAGTCCGTCATGCTGTGACGAAATAGTGACACCGTAACGTTTTAATGCCGTCACTAATCCTTCCCGCTGCTGCTGATAGCGCTGGCGCGCTTGCTCAATCGTCTGGCGGAACTGTGGTGACGTTATGGATGCACCGGCCAGGTCCTGAAGAATATGACTGACCCAGTTGGTGCCGGTATTAAGCCGCTGCCGCAGGCGGGCGGAGGTCTCGCCATCGCTGGCGACGAAAGCCAGCCGAAAATCAGGCCCGAGAAATTTCGACGTCGAGCGGATCAGCACCCAGTTTTGCGTATTAAGCGGAATAACATGATGATAATCCTGCGTGGAAAGCAGAGAAAAATGGTCGTCCACAATCACCAGCACCTGCGGATAGCTCTCCAGCAGGGTACGGATCTGTGCGGCTCTGCCAGAACTCAAGCCGTAACCGGTAGGATTATGCGCGCGCGGGGTAATAATGACCGCCTTCACGCCGGTTTCCAGCTGGCTCGCCAGCGCTTCAGGCTGCATTCCCTCAGTATCGACCGGCACCGGGCAAACCTGCAGACGGTTATGTTTCAGCGTGCTGATACTGCTGAGAAAGCAGGGATCTTCCACGGCCACCCGATCGCCGGCAATCAGCCAGGTTGCCAGCACGCGCTCTACCGCATCGACCGCACCGCTGGTCAGATTCAGTTCGAAGCGGGTTGATAAGTCAGCCTGTAACCATTCACGCCCTGCCTCTTCCAGTTCAGGGCGAATAGTGGCTTCACCGTAAAGGCTTGGCGAACTGCGGATAAAGGTCACGAGGTCGTGAAGTTTTGGCAGAACGTCGGGGGAAGGATTACCGCTGGCAAGATCCTTTAAAGTCAGGCCGGCGGTGCTCCCCTCCAGCTCAACGTCAGATACGGCGTCGCGAATAATGGTGCCGTTACGCCCCTGCGAGAGCGCAAAACCCGCATCGGTTAGCCGTTTATAAGCGAGTGCAACCGTATTGCGATTGACCCCCAGCTCATTTGCCAACTCCCGGACGGAAGGAAGCAGCATTCCCGGTGTCAGCTCGCGGGCATGTACCAGAGATCGAATGCTGTTGAAAATTTCACCCGCTGTTTTACCGTTTATCTTCATTGAACTGTGACAAAATTAGGTTTAGCCTAGGACAATGTTAATTCACTGCCGATGAGTTGTCTATCCGTTATGAAAACACACCAGAGTTCCACTCTCGATCCGGCTGTCGCGGAGCACACGCAGCCGCGCCATGAGATGCATAACCGCTGGCCGCAGGCGGAAAGCGTTGAGGATTTCCGCCATAACCTGGCTGCGGTTCAGGCGCGGATCGACAGCGCCTGCCTGCGCGCCGGGCGCGATCCTTCTGAAGTGCGGCTGCTGCCGGTCAGTAAAACCATGGATGAAGCCCACATTCGCCTGGCGCATCAGGCAGGCTGCACTCAGCTGGGCGAGAATAAAGTTCAGGAGGCGTGGGGAAAATCGCAGGCGATGGCCGATTTAACCGATCTCAGATGGTCGGTTATCGGTCATCTGCAAACCAATAAAGCGAAGCTGGTTGCCCGCTTTGCCAGTGAATTTCAGGCGCTTGACAGTCTGCATACCGCAGAGGCACTTGACCGCCGCCTGCAGGCAGAAGGCCGGGCGCTGGATGTATTTATACAAGTGAATACCTCAAATGAACCGAGCAAATACGGGCTGCACCCCGATGCGGCTGGCGAATTTGTGCGGAAAATTCAGAGACTGGATACCCTGCGCGTGCGCGGCCTGATGACGCTCGCCGAATTCAGTTCCAACGCCGCACGCGTGCGGGCCTGTTTTGTGCGGCTGCGAACGCTGCGGGATCGTCTTGGCGATGCTCAGCAGCTGGCGCTGTCGATGGGTATGTCCGGGGATTTCGAAATCGCCATTGAAGAAGGCGCGACCGTCGTGCGGGTCGGACAGGCTATTTTCGGCGCGCGGTCACTGCCTGACGATCACTTCTGGCCAACGGAGAAATAATCTTATGATACCAGGCATCACTCCGGCCCAGCTGCAAAAGCGCCGCCCGGAAAAAAACGCGGATATTATCTCGATCCAGTCGCAGGTCATTTACGGCACCGTCGGCAACAGCATTGCCCAGCCTGTGCTGGAAAGCCACGGCTGGCAGGTTCTGGCCGTACCCACTTTTTTACTCAGCAATACGCCCGACTATCCCAGCTGCTTCGGCGGTGAGATTTCATCAGACTGGTTCCATGGTTTCCTTCAGGGGCTGCACGATCGCGGGCAGGATGCGCAGCTATGCGCCATTATTACCGGCTACCTGGGCAGCACCGGCAAAGCCGGGGAAGTCAGCCGCTGGCTGCCTGATACGCTGCGGACAAATCCAGATGCGATGGTGATTATCGATCCGGTTATGGGTGACGACGACTGCGGCTACTACGTCGATCCGGCGCTGCTGGAGTGGTATCGCGACAGCCTGGCGCCGATGGCGACGGGCCTGACGCCCAACCGTTTTGAGCTGGCCTGCCTGAGTGGAAAAACGCTGAAAAATGACGATGATGTGATAACTGCAGCACGAACGCTGCTAAACCAGCAAACTCAGTGGATCATCGTCACCAGTGCCGCACGCGGCGAAGCGGGGAAAACACTGCGTGTTATCTGCGTGACCGCAGAGGCCGTGCATATCATCGAGCACGAAGCCTACGACGGTGCGCCTAAAGGCACCGGCGATATGTTTACCGCGCAGCTGACCGCCCTTCTGCTGAAGGGGTTAACGCTGTTCGACGCGGCAGAACTCGCCTGCCAGATGACCCGCCGTAGCGTACTGGATTCGCTGAATGATGGGACAGGACTGCTGAATCCACGGCCGGATATGTCGATCGGCCCGGCGGGGAATGAAACTGACTGAAGCGGAATATCGGCGACATGCTGACCGGCTGGCGATAGCCATCGTCAGCGTTTAAAGACTTTCCGCTTTGCCGTTAGCAAACACCCTGTCGGTCAGGAAATCAACCAGCGCACGTATCTTCGGTGATGCGTGCTTGCTGGCGGGCCAGAGGATATGGAACACCCCTCTGCGTTTATCGATATCGTCCAACAGGGTCACCAGCTGCCCTTCCGCAATGAGGTTGTTAATCGCAAACTCCGGCAGAAAAGCAATACCTAACCCCTTGAGAGCAAAGCACACCCGGGTTTCGATATTATTGCATACCATGGAAATCGGCAGATTCAGCTCCACGTCGCTGCCAAGCTCCCATTTTTCCAGCTTTCCGCTGTACGGGAAACGGTAGTGCATGCAGCGGTGACGCAGCAGATCGCCGGGATTTTCCGGCGTGCCGTAGCGGGCAAGATAGGCGGGAGAGGCAACGATTTTCATGGTGAAATTACCCAGCTTTCTGGCCGACAAACGGGAATCCATCGGCTGCCCGGTGCGGATCACCGCATCAAACCCTTCTTCAATTACCTCCACCATTCTGTCGCTGAAGTCCAGATCCAGTTCGATATCCGGGTAGCGCGCCATAAAATCGCCCAGCACCGGCAGCATCAGCGGGCTGACCTGCGGCAGGCTGATGCGCAGGCGTCCCGCCGGTTTTCCCGCAACCTGCGACAGCTCAAGCTGCGCGGCCTCCATCTCACCGATAATGCGCCGGCTTCGCTCCAGAAACAGCGACCCTTCAGCCGTCAGCGTCATGCTGCGTGTGCTGCGATGGAACAGCCGGACGCCCAGCTTTTCCTCCAGCCGGGCAATGCTTTTGCTGACCGCCGAAGCAGAAAGCCCCAGTTGGCGACCCGCCGTCACGAAACTACGGCTTTCCGCCACCTGCACAAACACCGTCACGCCGCTGAAGCTGTCCATTTTCACCTGCCGATTAACGAAATTTATTCACGGGTTTACTGAACTATACCCCACTTTTTCTTTAATACGTCACTGATTAAGGTAGTCGGACATTCACTGTTTTAAGGAATTCCAGATGAGCAACAGCCTTATTCCGCCGGTTACGGCAGCGCTTTCAGATCGCGTCGGCGCGGTCATTCAACAGGCCCTGGACCAGCAGAGACTGGTGGGCGCGGTTGTGCTGATTGCCCGACATGGCCGCATTATTTACCGCCAGGCCGCCGGACTGGCCGACCGGGAAAACAACCGCGCCATGACCCCGGAAACGCTATTTCGCTTGGCCTCGGTTAGCAAACCGATTGTCTCTGCCGCCGCGCTGGTGCTGGTTGCGCGTGGCCAGCTCGATCTGGACAGCCCGATCAGCCGCTGGCTGCCGGAGTTTACCCCAACGCTGGCCGACGGCAGCCCGGCAACCATCACCGCCCGCCAGCTGCTGAGCCACACCGCCGGTCTGGGCTATCGCTTTTTCGAAAGCGATGAACAGGGCCCCTATGCGACGGCGGGCGTTTCCGACGGCATGGATTCTTCTGATATATCGCTGGATGAAAACCTGCGGCGCATTGCCCGCGTGCCGTTGCAGTTTGCACCCGGCAGCAGCTGGGCGTACTCACTGGCGACCGATGTTCTGGGCGCGCTGGTCGCACGCGTCCACGGAACCACGCTGAATACGGCAGTTAGCAAGCTGATTACCGAACCGCTGGCGATGCGCGACACGGCTTTTTACAGTAAGGAACCACAGCGCGTCGCGTGCGCCTACGTCAATGATCGGCCCCAACCGCATCGGCTGCAGGAAGGTGAAATCGTTCCGCCGTTCCCCGACGTGGTTGGCATTAATTACAGCCCGGCACGCATTTTCAATGCCGATGCTTTCCCTTCGGCGGGTGCGGGAATGGTCGGAACGGCAGATGATTTTCTGCACCTGCTGGAAGCGCTGCGCGACGGAGAAACGCTGCTGCCGCGTACGCTGGTTGATGAAATGTCCCGCGACTGGACGCACGGCCTGGAGCTTGAAGGCTCACCGGGTATCGGTTTTGGTCTCGGTTTCTCTGTGCTGCGTGACCCCGAACTTGCCGCCTCGCCGGAGTCACCGGGTACCTGGCGCTGGGGGGGAGCCTACGGCCATTCGTGGTTCGTCGATCCGCAGCAGGGCCTGAGCGTGATTGCCTTTACCAATACGCTGGGCGAAGGGATGTCCGGGCAGTTCGTTAACGATCTGCGCGATGCGGTTTACGGTGTTTCCGCTACCGGCCGGGAGGCAGCATGAGCAGCGACATCACCGCGTATATCGAACGCGATAGGCTGCCGGTTTCCGCCCTGCTCGCCCTGGCGCTGGCCGGGTTCATTACCATTCTGACCGAGGCGTTACCGGCAGGACTGTTGCCTGAGATCGGCAGCAGCCTGTCCGTTTCCACCGCCAGCGCGGGCCAGCTGGTGACGCTGTATGCGCTGGGATCGCTGCTGGCGGCGATTCCGCTGACGGTCGCTACCCAAAGCCTGCGCCGCAGGCCGCTACTGCTGACGGCGGTGTCCGGTTTTATTGTCGCCAATACGGTAACGGCGTTGTCCGGCGATTACCTGTTGACGCTGGCCGCACGGTTTCTGGCCGGTGTTTCCGCCGGATTATTGTGGGCGCTGATTGCCGGTTATGCCGCCAGAATGGTCAAGCCGTCGCTGAAAGGACGTGCGATCTCGCTGGCGATGGTCGGCACTCCGCTGGCGTTGTCTGTCGGTATTCCACTGGGTACGTTTATCAGTGGAATTATCGGCTGGCGCAGCTGCTTTATGGCGATTTCCGCACTCAGCGTGCTGCTGATGCTGTGGATCGCGGTCAGCGTGCCCGATTTTGCAGCACAGCCCACCGCAAAAAGGCTGCCGCTGTCCGGCGTACTTCGCCTGCCCGGAGTGCGTTCGGTGCTGGCGGCGACGCTGATTTTCGTGCTGGCGCATAACATTCTTTATACCTATATCGCCCCGTTTTTACAGGCGGTACGGATGGAAGATCGCATCAGCACCGTGCTGCTGGTGTTCGGCGTTGCTTCCCTGCTGGGGATCTGGCTGGTTGGCATTACTATCGACCGCTGGCTGCGGGCGGGCTCGCTACTGTCAACGCTGCTGTTCGCGCTGGCGATGGTGCTTTTGCAGTGGGGAGGCGGCAGCCCGGCGGTGATATATTCGGCGGTCGTGCTGTGGGGGCTGGCATTTGGCGGCGCGCCTTCACTGTTCCAGACGGCGCTGGCGAAAACCGCCGATGACTCGGCCGACGTAGCGCAGTCGATGCTGGTTACCGCATGGAATATCGCGATTGCCGGTGGCGGCGCGGCGGGCGCGGCGATTTTGACCGGGTTCGGACCGGGTCTGTTTGCCCCCACGTTACTGGCCCTGCTGGCATTCACCTGGTGGACGATCTGGCGGGCAAAACGCCACGGATTCACGACGTAACGAGTGGATTAAGGCTCCATAAATAGCAGCGCGCGCTCGCTGAGGTGCAGTTTTTCCCCCTGATAGCGGTGAGTCAGCGTATGATAAGACGGCGCGGCAATAATGGTTTTGATGCTGTCGGACAGCGCATTTAACGCCTGCTGCATTTGCGGCAGGTAGTTATGCGTATCGTAAACGCGGTCGATCCCTTCCAGCGCGTGGTTCATGATCTTACGCGCCACATCGTTGGGCGTATCCAGCGCCGCCAGGCGGGATCGCGCGGTACGGCGCAGGTCGCGGGTGGTAAACGGCTCCAGACCCAGCCCACGATCGGCACGGATCATTCGTCGCAGCGCCTGAGTGATGGCTCCCTTAGATAATGGACGTGACACTGTCACCGGTGACGGAACCAGCCAGGGGGAATCCTCCGGGCTGGCCCGCAATAGCGCATCGATGCAGGTACGCATCATCGGGGTGATCGGCAGAATATGCTCGCGCTGCGACTTGTTACGATCGCCCTGCCGCCAGATACCGGACTCCAGATTAAACTCCTGCTTGCGCGCCTGCACCACTTCATCCGGCCTTCGCGCCGACAGCAGGCACAGCCTCAGCGCCCAGCGACACTGCTCGGAAAGCTCCCACTCATCAAGCCCGTGCCAGAACACCCACACTTCCGCATCGCTTAATGTACGGGTTCCCGGCGGTGTGCTTCTTCCGGCAATATCGCGCTTTTTCATCGCACTTAGCGGCGAATGGTCGAGATATCCCTGAATTTCCGCCCAGCTGAGAAACTGCTTACACAGAGAGAAAACGCGCCGCGCTTCCTCTTTTTTGCCGTCGGCAATCAGGATATTAAACAGCCGGTTGAGCTGCAGGCGGGTCACGCCGCTCAGTGATCGATGGCCAATGACCGGCAGCACGTGCTTCAGCAAAGACGAAACGGCGATTTCCGGACGACGGCGGGTTTGCAGCAGTGAAAGGCGAACCCAAAGTTTCATCACCTGCTGCACGCTGCCCTCATCTTCGCCGGACTCCAGCTGGATCAGCGAGGCGTTTTGTACCTCGTTCAGCCAGATCAAAACGTGGCGGCCAACGTGAGGCGAATGCAAAAGCGGGGGTTTCTGTTTTTCAGCCATACGCGGTTCCGGCGATATTTCCCAACGCCGACCGGCTTTTCCGGCAACGATCGGCGATAACGGTGTTTATTTCACCCGGCATCTTCTTTTCAACAGTGGGATAGGCCGGTGATTTCAAAGCATATTTTACCTCGTTGCACGATATGACTCCAGACTTAATAGGTCTGGAGTCACAAAAATAACGCAGAACGAAATCTGATGAAGATAACGGGTCAATCCTCAGGCCAGTTCAATCAGCATTACGGCAGTGGTATTGGCTTCCAGAGCGTCAAAAATGTGAGGGCAGTCGGCAGAATAGCTGATGTAATCGCCCGCGCTGAGTTCAACCCACTGCTCCGCAGGCCCGATCCGTGCGCGGCCGCTGCAAAGGATCACATGTTCCAGCGTCCCCGGCTGATGCGGTTCCGACAGGCGCGGCTCACCGGGCTGCACGCTGAGGCGATAGATATCGCGCTGCGCCCCGACCGGGCATGCGGCCAGCAGCGTTGCAACATAGTTCGCCTGACCGGAAACCAGCGGCGTGCCTTCTCCGGCGCGGATCACCTGTACCTGCTGACGCGGCTGGGCGATCAGCCGGCTGACGGGAACATCCAGCGCCATCGCCAGCGACCACAGCGTTTCCAGGCCCGGATTTCCCAGGCCGCTTTCCAGCTGCGAAAGCGTGGACTTTGCAATTCCCGCCCGCTTCGCCAGTTCGGTAACGGTGATACCGGCTTTTTCTCTTTCCCGCCGCAGCGCCTGTGCCAGCAGAGCAATCGGGGAATGGTTAAGGTGTGAAATGACTTCAGACACGTGTTCGTTTCCTATATCGGTCGTTTGTTCATCTTGACGAACATCAACACTGTGTTCATCATAATAGTCATCTGTTCATTTTATCGTATTCATTCCGTTTGCACAGCATGCGGAGAAAAAAAGGAAAACAAATGACGTCGGCACGCGGAACAATTGAGATGACCCTGGCAATGTCCATTGCCGGAACAACCGGATGGATGGTGATACTTTCCGGGCAGGATGCGATCGCCGCCGTTTTCTGGCGCTGTCTGTTTGGCGCGGCGGCGATGCTGATCGTCTGCGTCGTGGGTGGGCAGCTTCGACGCGGTGCAATGACCTTACCTCAGTTTTTTCTGGCGCTGGCCGGAGGCGTGGCGTTGGTTATGAACTGGGTTCTGCTGTTCGCCGCCTATTCGGATGCGTCGATCGGCATTGCGACCGTGACCTATCACACTCAGCCGTTTATGCTGACCGCACTCAGCGCCCTGCTGTTTGCAGAAAAAATTACCCTGACCAAAGCGGGCTGGCTGCTGCTGGCTTTTGTCGGTCTGCTGATGATCGTTGCCGGTGGTGAAAAAAGTCAAGGCGTCGGCGATCATTATCTGCGCGGAATACTTTTGGCTCTGGGTGCCGCATTTTGTTACGCCGGAGTGGCAATCACCGCACGCTATCTGAAACAGGTCGCGCCTCAACTGCTGGTTCTGATCCAGCTGACGCTCGGCGCACTACTGCTGCTACCGTTAGCCCGGTTGAACGTGAGCGAATATCAAATGAACACTTGGCTGGTTTTGATCGCACTGGGTGCAGTCCATACCGGACTGATGTCGACACTGCTCTATTCAGCCATCGGCAAACTGCCCGGAAATCTGGTGGCTGCGCTCTCATTCTTATACCCGGTCATCGCCGTCGTCGTGGACTGGGCGGTGTTCGGTCACCGGCTCGGCCTTTGGCAATTTTTCGGCGGGCTGGCGATCCTGCTGGCCGCGGCGGCCAGCCATTTCAACTGGACGCCGGAAAAAATCTCACTGATGGCGAATGCGGCTAAAGCCAAACGCCAGCGAGGTCAGAGCCAGCAAAACCGTCAGCACTAAAACGATCGCAGCCAGCGCCGCCGAAGGTGGACGGCCCGTCATCGCCATCCCGGCGATCGAAGGTAGCAGTCCCCCTGCCAGATAACCGACGGTCTGCACCCATCCCGACAGTCTGACCGCCGAGGCGGCATCCGGACTGATCGCAACCGGCAGATGCAACGCCAGCGGAAAACAAAGTCCGATGGCGATCCCCATCAGCAACACGGGAACGACAACCGGCACTCCGGCGGCGTAAAGTGCCGCTGCCATCAGCGATGCGATAGCGGCAGCCAGCATAGTGAAATATTCCCGACCGGAAAAAAGACGAACGAACAGCGGATAAAAAAGACTGACCAGTGTTGAAAACGCAATCAGCAGCGTGGTCAGTGAATCCGCTTTAGCCGCACTGTAACCTTCAACCCGTAACCACGTAGGCAGCCAGGCAATCAGAGTGTAATTCATTCCCGCCTGCAAAGCGAAAAACAGAGACAGCCCGGCGGCCAACCAGAACATGGATTGCCCTTTGTTGGCAGCCTGCTGTTGTTCGCGTTGAACAGGAAGTGTAAATAAACTCCAGCAGATCAAAGCCAGCAGCGTCGGCAATGCCCAGAAAGCCAACCCGCCACCCGGGTGCCCGCTGATATCCGCTAACGACGCCGTGCTCAAGGTTGCCGCCCCCGCTCCGGCACCCATTGATGCGGCATACACACTCACGGCCAGTCGGCCACGATCGGCGCAGCGTAGTTTGATAAAACCGGAAATCATCGGCCGGATCAGCGCATCACCCACGCCTACCAGCACCGCGGTCAACAACAGTAAGCCAAACCAGCTATCGAACCAGCGTAGTAGTTCACCGAAAAATACCAGCACCAGTCCGACCATCAGCGTTTGTTTCAGACCGACTCTTTTTTCCAGCAGAAACGCCAGCGGAGAAATAACCCCCATGCAGACCACCGGGATACTGGTTAGCAAGCCAATCCCCGTGGCACCGACGTCATAAAACTGCCGTTGCAGCGTTTCGGCTAGCGGTGCAATAGAGGATATCCCGGGGCGTAAACAAAACCCGGCAAGGATTAAGAGAAATAAAACGGGAAATTTCAGAGAGATTTTCATTAACGTTAACCCGGGCACTGCATGTTGAGATGGAATGCAGAACAACACACAGCGCCGCTTAAGATAAAAAGTGGAGTCTGTGCGTTGAATGACGTTAACGCGTACGAATGTATCGACAATGAAAGTAGCATAACCCCGGCCTGGTGAAAACCCCCGTTCACCGGGGTCGAAGCGGGCACCATTAACCGCATGCTTTACAGTATGTTGTAACTATAATCGCCACTGATAATAATCCCGTCGTATCAAAACTGATATCAGGATCTATTAGGCAAAAAGGGCCACGCAGGGGTGAGTCCGCGGCCAATACTGTTGTCCTGTTTATCGATAATAACGAAACCGTATCGATAACTGTTTAATCTGCAATTGCGGTACGTGTGGATAAATCGCCTGGTCAGGAACAGCATTTTATTAAAATGCACAAAAGTGTGGAAGACATCAGATTTCTTCTCAGAACTTTGGTTGATAAATGGATTTTTTACAAATTTTGTTAAATCTCGGGTGACAGGGTAACGCGAATAGTTTATTAATGCGGTCGTTAATGTGATGACGGCAACGGCAGAACACAAGCAATCTGAGCCATAGTGGATTATAAATTTCCACCTGTTTATCCAGCGTTGATTATGATACCCGCCGGCCTGCGGGGTAAAGTTTCATCAGATAATGATGAGTCACCAAAGAAAGTGTTAAGATTTATCCCATATGTTGTAAATATAGTCCTTTTGCCATTCACTACATTAGTGACTAAACTTGCACTGAAGAAACATTTAAAGAAACATTTTTTTTGATTGGGTGTTTTTTCGCGATTCATTTGTCTGTACACTTGTCTTCGAAACATTAGTTGACTAAATTTAAACCAACCCAAAGGTTACGGATTCCGTTATGAGTGAAACGCTGAAAGTATTAAATAACATTCGCACCCTTCGTGCCCAGGCTCGTGAAGTCTCTTTAGCTGAACTGGAAGAGATGCTGGAAAAACTTGAAGCGGTTGTGAACGAACGACGTGAATCAGAAGCCGCTATCGCTTCTGAGATTAAAGAAAAAGAAGAGAAGCTGGCTAAATACCGTCAGATGCTGCTGGAAGACGGGATTGATTTAAGCGAGCTGACCGCCGCTGATACTACCGCTGGCAAAACCCGTACCAAGCGCGCACCTCGTCCGGCTAAGTATGAATATACTGATGAGAACGGCGAAACGAAATCCTGGACCGGCCAGGGCCGCACCCCGGCTGTGATCAAGCAGGCGCTGGATGCGGGTAAATCACTGGATGATTTCCTGATCAAGTAATGATAAAGGGTCACTCAAAAGAGTGACCCTTTACTTTTCCTCTTCGGCAATCGCTGGCTTTTTAATCTTTTTTTATTTTAAGCCCATCGCAAAACACCGACCTTTTTTTCCTGCCAAACGCGTTAACGATGGTACTTTGATCGCCCTGGATAATCCCGAACACAGAAAAATCTGTATGTGCAGGTTGAATTTGATCCATACCCACAATATAGCACCTGGCTTTTCACGGCCGATTCGGTTTAGCGCAACCTGACGAAAGCAATAGCCTAATATTAGCGACATTCTGAGTGTCTGACCGACATAAAGCTGCTGCCGGGATAACCTTATTCATGACTAACATGATTAGTAACGTCACTTTACCCGGGCCAACCCATCGCACCGGATGCCCGTTCAGACAAAAATATCGCCGTTAAAATTCTTATCGCCCCCATCGCGGTAAAACCGGCCAGTGTTAATATTCTCACCGGCGCTGCGCATTGATTGCTCCTGTTTTGAAAATATGCGACACCAGACAGGCGAAAACCCAACGGCGAAGTTAGCTTCGTTATTCCGCAGCGTCAGACCGTTTTATGCGATCGAGCAGCAGCAACAGACGGTCAATATTGGCGTCTTCCGTTCGCCATGAGGAAATGCTGATACGTAAAGCGGGTTGCCCCTGCCATTGCGTCGCAGCAAACCAGGTTTCTCCAGACGCCTGAACCGCATCGCAAATACGCAGCGTCTGCTGTTGATCATCAGCACGGAACAGGACCTGGTTTAGCACCACCCGATTTAAAACCCGATAGCCCGAAGATGACAAGCCTTCGGCAACTCGCTTTGCCAGGCGACAGTGACGTTCAATCATCTCCGCCACACCCGCCCTCCCCAGCGAACGCAGTGCAGCCCAGACCGGAATACCGCGCGGGCGTCGAGAGAACTCCAGCGTCAGATTTTTCTGCGCATCCTCTGCCGCCGCGGAATAAACCGCATCGCCGCGCAGGGTGGCCGAAAGAGCCGACGCATGGCGACAAATCGCCATTGCACAGTCATAGGGTGTGTTCAGCCATTTGTGCGCGTCGGTGGTCCAACTGTCGGCCAGCTCAATGCCCGAAGTCAGCTTGTTGAGTGATGAAGCTCTGGCCCACAGACCGAATGCACCGTCAACGTGTACCCAGCTTCCTGCCGCTTTTGCCAGCGGAATAAGCTGTGCAAAATCATCAAACTCACCGCTGTTAACCTCTCCAGCCTGCAGGCACAGGATGGTGCGGTCGTTCAGCTCCGGCAGTCGCTCGATATCCACCTGCCCCCGTTCATTCACCGGCGCGATTAACAGATGGCGCAATCCAAAACCTAGCACCCGCAGCGCCTTAATCACCGTGATATGCGCCAGCGCCGACACCACCACGCGGATCTCCGGCGCACCGATCAGCCCGTCCTGGTCAAAGTCCCAGCCCTGTTGCTTCAGCAGCTCGCGCCGGGCGGTCGCCAGGCAGCTCAGGGTACAGGCCGTGGCGCTGGTGCCAAATCCCACCGCGCTTTCACGGGGTAAGTCGAGGATTTCCAGCAGCCAGCGCGCGGCCTGCCGCTCCAGCGTGGCGGACACCGGCGAATTATCCCAGCCGGAAGCGCACTGATCCCAGGCAATCATCAGCCGTTCAGCAGCGCTGGCCACCGGCAGAGCCGCGCCAATAACAAAGCCATAATAGTCGGCCCCGTTAGAGGCGGTAGTTGCGGGCGAGCCAACGTCATCGAGCATTGCCAGCGTGTGTTCTGGCGGATAACCGTCCAGTGGCAAAGGTTCATCAAAGCGTTTCAGTCCGGCAATCGCTTCGGCATCGGGAAAGACCCGGCGCGCAGGCAGCGAACGGGTATACTCCAGCGCGCGCCGATCAGCCGCCGCCAGCAGTGCAAGTTCATCCATTTTTCACCTCGTGTGATTGTGTCGATAAGCCAAAAATCAGTGCCAGCAGGCTGATAGCTGCCCCGGCGAGGCACACCGCCGACCAGCCACCGTACGCGAACGCCTGCGTTGAAATCAGCGCCCCCATGCCGCTTCCTGCGGAATAAAACAGCATATAGGCAGCGATCAGCTGCGAACCTGACGCGTTCATGCCGCTAAGTAACAGGCTCTGGCTGGTCACGTGCAGCGCCTGTCCGCCGGCATCCAGCAGAAAAATGCCGATAATCAACAGTAGCAGCGAACTCTCCCCCAGCCACAGCGGCAGCCAGCTAAGCAGCAGTATCAGTAGTGAAAACCGGGTGTTGCTGCGAGCCAGCCCACGGTCGACTCGCCTGCCCGCCCGGCTGGCAATCAGCGCGCTGGCTGCCCCCACCAGCCCCAGCGCGCCGGTCTGCGCGTGGCTGAAATTCCAGGGGGGTGGCGTTAACAGCAGTACCAGCGCACTCCAGAAAATCGCGAAGCTGGCAAACATCAGCAGCGCCAGCACCCCGCGTATCTGCAGCTGTTTATTGTGATGCAGCAGATGCCAGAGCGCAGCGAGCGGTGCGCGTCCGCTGTCTGTCTTCTGCTGCGGAAGAACGGGCAGCCGCCGCCAAAGCACGGCCGCCAATAGCGCCATCATCAGTGCAGAAGCAAAATAGACGCTGCGCCAGCCCGCAATATCACTGACCACTCCGGCAAACACCCGTGCCAGCAGCAGCCCGATCACCACTCCGGCAGAAACGGCACCCACCGTCTGGCCACGCGAATGCTCCGGCGCCGCTGCCGCAGCAAAGGCGATCATCCCCTGAGTCATTGCGGTGCCGGTCAATCCGGTCAGCAACATCGCCAGCAGCAGCATCGTGGCGGAGGGAGAAACAGCCACCAGCAGCAGTGAAACGATCAGCGCCAGAAGCTGGCCGCGCATCAGCCAACGGCGGTTGAGACTGTCGCCCAGCGGCACCACGAACAGCAGCGCCAACAGGCAGCCCAGCTGTGTGGCGAAAATTATCGCGCCCAGCGAGGCGGAACGCAGCCCGTAGGTGATACCGAGGGTATCCAGCAGCGGCTGGGCATAATAAACGTTGGCGACGCTGAGCCCGGTAGTCGCCGTAAACAGAGTGACCTTCCAGACGGACAAACTCTGTGGCGATCCGCAGGCCGGAATAATGTGACTCACTGCTGCCTCCTGATTAGTTTCAAATTAAAACCAATTGCAGCCTGCGTGAAATGGTTTTAAAATGCAACTGAATAATTTTCAGGAGATCAAACGATGGCGGTAACTATTCCGTTCAGCCAGTCACCCTGCCCGGTGGCGCGGAGCGTGGATCTGATCGGCGATCGCTGGATGCTGATGATCCTGCGCGACGCCTTTGACGGCAGCCGGCGCTTCAGCGAGTTTCAGCGCGGCCTCGGGGTGGCGCGTAATATTCTGGCGGACCGCCTGAAAAAACTGGTGGAAGCCGATCTGTTCAAGGTGCAGCCCGCCTCGGACGGCACCGCGTGGCAGGAATATGTGCTGACCGAGCGCGGCCTGGCCACGTTTCCGCTGATCGTGGCGCTGCGGCAGTTTGGCGAGAATCAGCTGTTCGGTGCCGGTGAGGCGCACTCCGAACTGCTGGAAGCCGCCAGCGGGAAAACGCTTTCCCCCCTGCGGATACTCAACCACCAGGGTGACGATATCACCCCGGAAATGACCCGAGTGCAGAAGCTCGGCTGAGCCTTATGCAAAAAACGCAAATAGCTAGATGAATTCCTTGGTTCACCAAACCCCTTGTCAGGATTGATATTTATCGTCAGCAGATAAAACAAACTGACAATAAAGGAATTCCTCATGCGCACGACTTTCCGCCTCAACGCCCTCGCCGGCGCACTGGCGTTATTTTCCGGGGTGATTGCCGCACAGGCCGCCGATAAACCCGTTCAGGGCGGCACGCTGGTTTACCTTGAGCAGCAGGCACATACCAACCTTTATCCGCCGGCCGGTGGCTTCTATCCCAACGGCGGCATTCTGAATCAGATCACCGATAAACTGACCTGGCAGAACCCGAAAACGCTGGAAGTGGAACCGTGGATTGCGGAAAGCTGGAGCAGCAACGCGGACAAAACCGAATACACCTTTAAAATCCGCCCGGGGGTGACGTTCTCTGACGGTACGCCGCTGGATGCCAACGCGGTCGCGAAAAACTTTGATACCTACGGCCTCGGCAATAAAGCCCAGCGCCTGCCGGTGTCGGAAGTGATCAACAACTATGACCACAGCGAAGTGATCGACCCGCTGACGGTGAAGTTCTTCTTCAAAAAGCCGTCGCCGGGCTTCCTGCAGGGCACCGCCACCATCGGTTCCGGTCTGGTGTCCCTCAGCACGCTGGCGCGCAATTTTGAGGCGCTGGGCGATGCCCGACACATTATTGGTTCCGGTCCGTTTGTGGTCAGCGATGAGAAGCTGGGCCGCGAGGTGGATCTGAAAGTTCGCGCAGACTACCAGTGGGGACCGAAGAACGGTTCACAGCAGGGCCGCGCCAATCTGGATGCGATTAAAATTATCGTCACCCCGGAAGACAGCGTGCGCATTGGCGCACTGCTGGCAGGCCAGGCGGGAGCCATTCGCCAGGTGCAGGCCTACGATGAAAAACAGGCCGAACAGCAAAACTTCCCGATTTACGCGGCACCCACTCGCGGGATTAACGACAGCCTGAGCTTCCGCCCGGACAACGCGCTGGTCGCCGATGTGAAAGTGCGTAAAGCCCTGCTGCACGCTACCAACAGCCAGCAGATCGTCGACACTCTGTTCTCACCAAACTACCCGGTGGCGAAGTCGGTGCTGGCCAGCTCGGCGGCGGGCTTCGTTGACCTCAGCGACCAGCTGAAATTTGACCCGGCGCTGGCCAATAAACTGCTGGATGAAGCGGGCTGGAAAGCGGGCAGCGACGGCATCCGTCAGAAAGACGGCCAGAAGCTGGCGCTGACGGTGTATGAATCGCTGCCGCAGCCGCAGAATAAAGAGGTCTTACAGCTGGTAGCACAGCAGTGGAAACAGGTCGGCGTCTCGCTGGCGGTGAAAGCGGGCGATGCGGGCAGTAAAACCGTCGATAACCTCGACCCGCAGAAAACCCCGGTTTCCGTCACCGAAGTGGGTCGTGCCGATCCGGACGTAGTGAAAAGCCAGTTCTATCCGACCAACCGCGATGGCCTGTTGCAGAAAGGCGGCTCGAGCAGCCTGGTGAAAACCTTCCGCGACGACAAGCTCAACGGCATTCTTGAAGGCATCGCGGCCGAAACCGATCCGCAGAAACGCCTGGCGCTGACCGGCGATGCGCAGCGCTATCTGATCGAGCAGGCCTATAACATTCCGATCTTTGAAGAACCGCAGGTGTTTGCCGGCGCGCCGTGGCTGAAGGGTCTGACCTTCGAAGCCGTAGGTCGCCCGAGCTTCTACGGTGCCTGGCTGGAAAAACACTGAGGTAAACAGCGATGACGGGATATTTCACTCAGCGACTGGGACAGGCTCTGCTGGTGCTGTGGGTGGCGTTTACCGTCTCCTTTGTGCTGCTACAGGTGCTGCCCGGCGATGCGATTCTGATTAAATTTCAGAACCCTGATTTAGGACTGAGCCCGGCGCAGATCGAAGAGATGCGCCAGTCTTACGGGGCCACCACGCCGCTGTGGCAGCAGTATCTGCACTCTCTCGGCAGTATGCTGCGCGGAGACTTTGGCTTCTCCGTGCAGGCCGGGGTGCCGGTCAGCGAACTGCTGGCCGAAAACTTCCCTGCCACGCTGCGCCTGGCGCTGCCGGGCTTTGTGCTGGCCACGCTGCTGGCGGTGGTGATTGCCTTCAGCTCCAGCCTCACCGGGCTGCGCTGGCTGCGTAACGCCCTGCAGTCGCTGCCGTCTCTGTTTATCTCAATCCCCACCTTCTGGCTGGGGATTGCGCTGATTCAGGTCTTCTCCTTCCAGCTGCGCTGGATACCGGTTATCAACCCCGGCGAGTGGGTCGGTCTGATCCTGCCGGTGATCACCCTGGCGGTGCCAATTTCAGCGCCGCTGGCGCAGATCCTGATCCGCAGTATTGATCAGGTGCAGACCCAGCCCTTTGTCGCCGTTGCCCGCGCCAAAGGAGCCAGCCAGCGGCGGGTGCTGTGGCACCACGTGGCGCGTAATGCGCTGCTGCCGGTGCTGACCATTGCCGGTCTGCTGCTGGGCGAGCTGATTGCCGGAGCGCTGATCACCGAAACGGTGTTTGGCCTCAGCGGGCTGGGCCAGCTGACTCAGCAGGCGGTGAACAATCAGGACGTGTCGGTGCTGCAGGCGATCGTGATGATTTCCGCTACCGGCTTCGTGCTAATCAATTTACTGGTCGACGTCTTCTCTCCATTACTCGACCCGCGTCTTAAGCACTATCAGAGGGCGGCATCATGAGCCTCGCCGATTTGAACAGCACACACAAAACGCGTCGCCTGCACTGGCGCAACATCCTGCCACGGCAGTTTCGTCCGGGGCTGGTGCTGGCCTGGCTGACGATCGCCATTGCCATTCTCTGGGCGCTGTTTCCAGGCTGGTTTACCGACTGGAGCGCCACCGAAGGGGTGGCGGGGGCGCAGCGCCTGGCACCGCAGGCCGGGCACTGGCTCGGCACCGATCAGCTGGGACGCGACCTTTACGCACGCATCGTCTGGGGCGCATCCCACTCGCTGAGCGGCGCGCTGGTGGCCGTGGCGCTGGGTCTGACGGTGGGTACGCTGCTCGGCGTGATCGCCGGGGCACTGGGCGGACGCAGCGAAAGCGTGGTCATGCGGCTGGTCGACGTGCTGTTAGCGATTCCCGGCCTGCTGCTCTCGCTGAGCATTATCATTTTGCTCGGCTTCGGCACCGTTAACGCGGCGATTGCGGTGGGGATCACCTCCATCGCCAACTTCGCCCGCCTGGCCCGCTCGGAGGTGGTTCGCGTGCGCCATTCCGAATACGTTGAGGCGGCTTACGGCAGCGGCGGCACCTTCTTCGCGGTGCTTTGGCGGCACATTTTACCCAACTCGCTGACGCCGGTGCTGGCGTTCTCCGCGCTGCAGTTCGGCAGCGCCATTCTGGCGATTTCCACCCTGAGCTTCCTCGGCTACGGCACACCGCCGCCGACCCCGGAGTGGGGTCTGCTGATCGCCGAAGGACGTAACTATATTTCTACCGCCTGGTGGCTGACCACCTTCCCGGGGATTGTCGTGGTGCTGGTGGTACTGTCCGCCAATCGCATCAGCCATCATTATTCAGGAGGCCGCCGATGAGCGAATCGACCCAGCCGGTACTCAAAGTGAACAATCTGAGCATCGCCTACCGCAGCGGCGGCGAGCAAAAACGCGTGATCCACAACGTCTCCTTCAGCGTGGAGCGGGGCGAAGTGGTAGCGCTGGTCGGCGAGTCCGGCTCCGGTAAAACCACCACCGCACAGTCGATTATCGGCCTGCTGGCGGACAATGCGGTGCGCGAAGCGGGGCAAATCTGGCTGAACGGCGTGGAGATCACCCACTGGTCGCAGAAGCGCCTGGACGGCATTCGCGGGGCCGCCATCAGCCTGATCCCGCAGGACCCCGGCAGCTCGCTGAACCCGGTAAAAACCATTGGTGCACAGGTGGAAGAGATCCTGCTGCTGCATGAACCATTATCACGCCAGCAGCGCCGCGAGCGCGTGGTGGCGCTGCTGAAGCGCGTCGGGCTGTCGCATCCCGAACAGCGTGCGCAGCAGTATCCGCACCAGCTTTCCGGCGGCATGAAGCAGCGGGTGCTGATCGCCATTGCTATTGCGCTGAAACCGGCGCTGATTATCGCCGATGAGCCGACCAGCGCGCTGGATGTCACCGTGCAGAAGCGCATTCTCGATCTGATCGACGAACTGCGCCGTGAGTCGGGCACCGCGGTGCTGTTTGTCACCCACGACCTGGCCGTGGCGGCGGCGCGTTCCGATCGCATTCTGGTGTTCCGCCACGGTGAAATCCGCGAACAGGGCAGCGCGGAGGCGATTGTCCATTCGCCGCAGGACGCCTATACCCGCCAGCTGTTCGCCGATGCGCCCGCGCTAACCGGCGGCAGTTTCGCCCCGACTCAGCGGCAGCAGTTTTCCCAACCGGCGGTGGAAATCATCGGCCTGAACAAATATTTCTCTCTGGGTAAAGGAGAAGGTTTCCAGGCGCTGAACAACGTGTCTTTCAGCGTTCAGCGCGGTACGACGCATGCCCTGGTCGGAGAATCCGGGTCGGGCAAAACCACCCTCGCCCGCATCCTGCTTGGCTTCCAGCAGGCGGACAGCGGCAGAGTGGTGATTGACGGTATTGATGCCTCATCGCTGCGTGGCGAAGCCCTGCGCCAGCTGCGCCGAAAGATCCAGCTGGTCTATCAGAACCCGTTTGCCTCGCTCGATCCGTCACAAACGCTGTACCGGGTGATTGAAGAGCCGCTGCTTAACTACGAACCGCTGAGCCAGCAGGAACGCCGTCAGCGCGTGGAAGAAGCAGCGACCCGCGTGGCGCTGCCGCTTACCCTGCTGGACCGCAAACCGCATGAACTTTCCGGCGGTCAGCGCCAGCGCGTGGCGATTGCCCGTGCACTGATCCTGCGCCCGCAGATCCTGGTGCTGGATGAAGCTACGTCGGCGCTGGATGTCACCATTCAGGCACAGATCCTTACCCTGCTGCTTCAGCTACAGCAGGAACTGGGTCTGAGCTATCTGTTTATTTCACACGATCTCGCCACGGTCCGGCAGCTGGCGCACAGCGTTTCCGTGCTGCGTGCCGGGCGGCAGATCGATTACGGCAACACCGCCGAGGTGTTTAATCGCCCTGCCAGCGACTACACCCGCGAACTGATTGCCGCGATCCCCGTTTTGACTCGCGCTAAGGACACCGCATGACCGCTAAACGTCTTGGATTTTTCACCCGCCTGCTGGATAAAACCAGCGCGCAGGAACGCTATCACCTGGCCACGCTGCAAATTCAGCATGCGGAACGCTGGGGATTTGACACCGCCTGGGTCGCCCAGCACCACTTCCATGAACATGAGGGTGGCCTGCCTTCCCCGTTGCTGTTCCTCGCCAGCGTGGCGGCACAGACCTCGCGTATCCGCCTGGGCACGGCGATTATCACCCTGCCGATGGAAAACGCGCTGCGGGTCGCGGAAGATGCCGCCGTGCTCGATCTGCTCAGCCATCATCGCCTGGAACTGGGTCTGGGGTCCGGCGGCACGCCCACCTCATTCCTGCCGTTCGATCTGACTTTTGAGCAGCGTGCCGACGCCTTCTCGGCCAATCTGGATACGCTGCTACAGGCCTGGGGCAACGCACCGCTGGCTCATGAGGACAACCGACTGTATCCGGCCGCGCCGCAGCTGGCCGATCGCCTGTGGCAGGCCACGTTCTCCGTTGCCGGAGCCGCCCGCGCCGGTGCCGCCGGGCACGGGCTGATGCTGTCACGCACCCAGCCGCGCCCGGCAGGTCAGCCGGAGCTGCCGCTGGATGCCATTCAGAATCCGCTGATCGATGCCTATCTGGAGGCACTGCCTTCCGGTGTTGAACCGCGCATTCTGGCCTCGCGCACCGCCTTCGTCAGCCGCGACGGCAGTGAAGCGCGCCGCCTGGCCCTGCCGGGGCTCACCGCACAGGCGGAACAACATCGTGCCGCCGGGCATGTGGTGCCGGGCGATACGCTGGATGATTATATTGCCGTCTTTGATGCCCATCTCGGCACGCCGGAACAGGTTGTCGCCTCGCTGCGCAAGGACAGCACCCTGCCGCGCGTCACCGATATTTCGTTCCAGGTGCACTCTATCGATCCGCCGCATCAGCACATTTTAACCTCTATTGAACTGCTGGCCACCGAGGTCGCCCCGGCGCTGGGCTGGCGACCGGCCGTTAGCGCACAGAACCACAAGGAAACCGTATGACTCAGTCTCAGGATTTACTGCAAAAACTGGCCGACATTGCGGCAGACAGCCCGCTGGCGGAAGCCCGCCTGACACGCGAGGCCGCGACTACCCATACCCAGGGCAGCTACGATGTGTTGTTTAGCGGCAACGATTCGGGTGATTTCCCACTCTCTTTGCGCCTGGCTCTGGCAGAGCAGATTGCCCGCTGGCACGGCGAAGAAGCGCTGGCGGCACACTATGCCGGGCGGATCACCACCACTCCGGCAGAAGATCGGCTGGCCTCCGCGCTGGCACATGCCGAGCTGCTGACCTTTAAACCGGCCAGCGCAGAACCGTCCCATTTGCAGGTGCTGGAACAGGCGGGATGGAGTAAAGAAGCCATCGTGACCCTCTCTCAACTGGTGGCGTTTATCAGCTTCCAGAGCCGTCTGCTGCGCGGTTACCGCCTGTTGAACGGCGAAAACGGTTCGGCGGCCAGCTCACAGCCGGTTACTGCGGCCGCCTGGCGCACCGAACCGCAGACCCTGAGCGGCAAAAATGCCCCACCGGCCTTCACGCGCGAAGAGCTGGGCTGGGAACCCTGGCTGGCGGCCAAACCGCTGGCCGAGTTCAACGCGCTGGAAAAAGCCACGCTGGCCAAGTTCGGCCACACCGATTCTGATTACTTCCGCCTGCTGGCGCGCAACCTGCCGCTGCTGGAACAGCGCACGCTGACCGATAAGGGGATTTTCTTCACCTCCGGCGGGCTGCCGCGCAAGGAGCGAGAGCTGGCCGCCACCGTCGCCAGTAAGGTCAACGGCTGTATTTTTTGCGCCTCAGTTCACGCCCGTAAGGCCGCGCAGCTGTCGAAACAGCCGGAAGACATTCAGCGCCTGATTGATACCGCCCCCGGTAAACCGCTGGCGGTGGATCAGTCCCCGCGCTGGCTGGCGCTGATCGACTTCGCCGCTTCGCTGTCCGCCACACCGCCAACGGCCAATGTTAAGCAGCTGGCGACCCTGCGTGAACAGGGGCTGAGCGAACTGGAGCTGGTGGATCTGATCCAGTCTACGGCGTTCTTCGCCTGGGCTAACCGCCTGATGCTGACTCTCGGCGAACCGTACACCGAAACCGTCTGACTTGACAGGGGAGCTGCGGCTCCCTTTTTAACAGGAGTGCTCTATGTCACAACTGCAACCCGCACTGGATCACGTGGTGATCAACGTCGGCCCACAGCTGGATGAGGCGGCAGCGCTGTTTCAGCGTCTCGGTTTCCAGCTCACCGCACGCGGCCACCACTCGCTGGGTTCAAGTAATCACCTGGCGATTTTCGACAATAACTACCTGGAACTGCTCGGTTATGAGCCGGATCGCGGCAATCTGCGCCGCGATCTGTGGCAATCGCCGATTGGCCTTTCCGGGCTGGTGTGGAAAACCAACGATGCCGATACGGTGTACCAGCATCTGCAACAGCAGCAGCTGGCCGATACGCCACCGGGGTCGTTTTTCCGTCCGGTCACACTGCCGGACGGCAGTGAGACGGAAGCCCGTTTTCGTACCGTCAGACTGCATGCCGATCGCGTACCGAACGGCCGCAGCTTCTTTTGCCAGCATCTGACTCCAGACGCGGTCTGGCAAAAAGACTGGCAGGTACATTCGAACGGCGTCACGCAGATCCGTGAATTCGTTATCGCAGCGGATCATCCCGGACAGGCCGCCGAGGTTTATCTTCAGCTGTTCCCTTCCGTGGCGCTACAGGAAACGGAAAGCGGTGAACGGGTCATTGATGCAGGCGTGGCGCGGATACGCTTTGTTCCGACCGAGGCGGCGAAAGCCGAGTTCGGCACGCTGCCGAACGACTACAACGGTTCGGCCAGAATGGTGGCGCTAAGCCTGCACAGCACCTCGCTGGAACAGGTGAAAAACAGCCTGTCCCAAAGCGGTATTCCTTTCCATGAGGATCGGCAGGGCGTTCGCGTTGATGCCCGTCACGCATTCCAGCTGGCGCTGCGCTTTACGCAGTAAACCGGGGCGAAAAGGTCAGTACGGCGCCATGGGTCACACGGACCAGGCAGGTCAGAGTCGCTTAGACCGGTCGTAAAAACAGCGGGCATTTGCCCGCTGTTTAATTTAACCGTCGGCAAAAAACCGGTGCTTAGCCGAGATACTCGATAATCGACAGACCGCCGTTATAGTCGGTGCTGTAGATAATGCCTGCGGCATCCACAAACACATCACACGACTGGATCACCTGCGGGCGTCCCGGCCTTGTATCCATCATTTTTTCCGGGGCGGCAGGCACCAGCGCACCGGTTTCCACCGGGTGATACGGATTGCTGATGTCGTAGGCACGCACGCCAGCATTCTGCCAGGTAGCAAAGATCAGCGATGAGCTGACAAAGCTTCCCGGGCGGTTTTCATGCAGGTTGTGCGGACCAAAGTGCGCCCCTTTCGCCACGTAGTCGATTTCACCCGGCTGCGGGAAGGTCGAGATGCTGACCGGGTTGGACGGTTCACGAATATCAAACAGCCAGATATGCTTTTCCCCGTCTTCCTGGTTATCCAGCACCGCTTCATCCAGCACCACCAGAAGATCGCGATCCGGCAGCGGCAGCGCAGTATGCGTTCCGCCACCGAACGGCGGGCTCCAGTTGCGATGGCTGATCAGCGTCGGCTGACTGCGGTCGCTAACGTCCAGCAGCGTCAGGCCGCCGTCACGCCAGCTGCCATAGGCAGTATCGCCGCTGATAATCGCATGATGCAGCGCATAGCGTTTACCTTCCGGCCAGTCGGGCTGTTCGCCTTCTGCGGCGTTCATGCCCGGCAGCCACCAGCGGCCAGCCACTTCCGGCTTTTGCGGATTGGCGAGGTCGATGGTCAGGAAGATATAGTCGGTAAAACCGTCCAGCAGCGCGGAAACGTAGGCCCAGCGGCCGCCCACGTACCAGATGCGGTGAATACCAATACCGTTCAGTGGCAGGAAGCTGATTTCACGCGGGCGGTCGGGAGTCGAGATATCAAAAATGCGCAGACCGGCGCTCCAGCCCTTATCCTGCACATCGCTGACCGTCTCCCCCACCGAGCGGGTGTAATACACCTTCTCATCGGCAAATCGCACGTCGGCAAACAGATCGCGGGCGTTGATCACCAGCAGCAGATCGTCATGCGCCTGGAGATGCACATTCCACGTTCCCGGCGGCGCGGCAATATAGCCCGCAAGCCGGGGGTTTTTCGCATCACGGACATCAATAATTGAAAAACCGGAAGAAACCATATGGCCCACGTAGGCATAGCCACGGTGAACCATGACCTGTACACCGTCCGGTCGCCCACCCTGGTCGCTGTGACCAATCAGGCGCATGTTCCGGCTGAATTCCGGGATCGGTAAACTGTCTGACACGCTGTCGTCCTTACTTTTTGTATTTCGCTTCCAGGGTAGCAAACCACGGCGCCACGAAGTCTTCGGTCTGGCCCCAGCCCGGGATGATTTTGCTCAGGCCCGCCACGTTAACCGGGCCAGGCTGGGCTGCCAGCAGCGCCTGCGGAATGGTGGTGGCTTTGAACTCGTAACTGTCCGGCGTGGCTTCACCCGCCAGCTTCAACGCCACCAGGCGTACGTTGGTGGCACCGATCAGTTTTGGATCGACCGCCGCAGTGACTTTCCACGGGCTGCCGGCTTCACGCATCAGCTGCAGATCCTGGTTGGAAACGTCGATGCTGTAGAGTTTGATTTCGGTACGGCCATTCTCTTTCAGTGCCTTCATCGCCCCCTGGCTGAAGGCGTCCCAGGTTCCCCAGATCGCATCCACTTTGCCTTTCGGGTATTTGGCCAGCAGCGCGCCCACTTTATTGGCGGTATCACCCTGCACATCGGAGGAAACAGCACCGACGGACTCCAGCTCGTGAATACCCGGGTTTTCCTGCAGCAGCTGCTTATAAGCGGCCTGACGACGTTCCATCGGCGGGAAACCGGCGACCCACAGTTTGATGATGTTGGCTTTACCGTTGTGATCCTGCACCAGCTGACCGAAGGAGAGTTTGGTCAGCGAGGCATCGTCCTGCTGGGTAACGGTCGCGCCCGGAATAGTGCCATCAACGGAGGTATCAAACACCGACACCGCAATGCCGCTGTCGACGATCTTTTTAATCAGCGGCGCGGCATACGGCGCGCGCCCCTGTGACAGAATGATCCCGTCATACTTCTGGCTGATCGCCTGGTTGACGAAATCCTGGAATTTCGCGTCGTCGCCGTTAGTTAAAAAAGTACTGACCTTAAAGCCCAGCGCTTTACCCTGCTGGATCGCGCCCTGTACAAACTGCGTGGTGTTATCGTCGGAACCGAGGTTACGGATCACGGCGATACGTACCGGGCCATCATGGCTGGCAATTTTCTCCGGTACCGGAGTCGGCGTGGCGGCATGAACGGGCAGAGCGCTGGCAACTAACAGAGCCAGTACGGAAAAAATTGGTTTCATCAGAGATCCCTGTGTCAAAAAGTAAACTGGAGAATAAACGGCACGATAAGTCACTTTTTCATGCCTGTAACTGACTGACAAAGAAGTAAAAGGAATAAGTAACTATAAAAAAAGTATTAGCCTGTGGCAAAGGCTCTACAGCAGGATAGAGGCAAAGAAACACTAAGGATTATCATGGACATTACTGCAATTCAGGTCGTTCCCGGCCCCGCTAACTATTATTCCCATCCCGGCGCACTGACGCGTCTGGCAGATTTCTATAGCGAAGAACAACTTTCACATGCCGTGTGGCTTTACGGCGAGCGCGCAATTCATGCCGCGCGACCTTTCCTGCCTGCGGCATTCTCACAGAACGGGGCGCGACACCTGCAATACGGCGGTCACTGTACCGACCCCGATCTTGCCGAGCTGGCTCAGGCCGCCGGTGACGATCGCCAGGTGGTGATTGGCGTAGGCGGCGGTGCACTGCTGGATACAGCCAAAGCGCTGGCTCGTCGTCTGAGTCTGCCGTTTGTTGCCATCCCGACCATCGCCGCTACCTGTGCCGCCTGGACCCCACTTTCGGTCTGGTACAACGCCGCCGGTCAGGCCTCACACTATGAAATTTTCAACGATGCTAACCACCTGGTGCTGGTGGAACCGGAGATCCTGCTGCAGGCCCCGGTTGAGTATCTGTTGGCCGGGATCGGCGATACGCTGGCGAAGTGGTATGAAGCCGTGGTGCTGGCACCCGAACCCAAAAAACTGCCGCTGACTGTACGTCTGGGCATTGATACTGCTGCCACCCTGCGTGATGTGCTGCTGGGGCAGAGTGAAGCCGCGCTGGCTGACCAGCAGAAAGGCGTGCTGAGTCAGGATTTCATGGACGTGATTGACGCCATCATCGCCGGCGGCGGCATGGTAGGCGGCCTCGGCGAACGCTATACGCGTATCGCGGCGGCGCATGCTGTGCATAACGGTCTGACCATTCTGCCGCAGACGGCACGCTATCTGCACGGTACTAAAGTGGCCTACGGTATTCTCGTGCAGTGCGCGTTGCTGTCCGATGAAGCCGCCACGCGTCAGCTGATTGCGGCCTATCAGCGCTTCAATCTGCCAACCACGCTGGCGGCGCTGGGCGTGGACGTCAACGATCCGGCCCAGATCGATCCGGTCATCGCGCACACCCTGCGTCCGAAAGAATCGATCCATGCACTGCCGATCCCCGTTACGCCGGAAAGTCTGCGTGCAGCGTTCCTTCACGTTGAGTCCTTAGGTCAGTAAAACGCAGAGTGGACTCATCTTTACCCGGGGTGAGCCAGATATTTATCCACAGAATCGGGGGATAATTCAGTGAGTAACTGTATTAAACCTGAGAAGAAACACCTTGAAAAAACCATTAACGAATTGATAGGTGGTGGTTTTTTTAATTTGTGAATCGGCCAGGGGTGAACGATCGCCGTGGCCGATTTTATCACCGATATTTCAGACCAATCCGGGAACCCTGCGTGACAATGTCACGAAAATCATGCTGCGCGATGGGGCATGGAGACAAAGGCATTTTTTGCTATTCTGTCAGCGCGACTTTCCCGTCAGAAGCCTAATGAGTAAACCATGATGAAGGATAGAACAGATATGGCGCAGTCCCGTGAAGATAAAACCAAAATTATCGGCGTGGTCAGCGATGAATTTACCAATCCCTACACCGTCACCCTGCTGAATGAGCTGAGCCGCCAGTTAAACCAGCGCGGCTGCGTTACGGTGCTGCTGAACGTTAACTCGCGTGACGGCTTGCAGGCTGCGCTGAGCAGTGCAGCCGCGTTAAAGCCTGATGCGCTGATTTTCCTCTCTTCCCTTTTCAGCGACGAGTTGCGTATTGCCGCCGATATTCTGCCACAGGTTCCGGCCATTTATATCGGCAGTGCCGCACCAGACGCTACGGCAGACAGCATCGGCGTTGATGGCCACACCGCCGGTAAGCAGGTTGCCAGGCTGCTAAGTTCACAGGGCTATTCCCGTTTCGGTTATCTGCAGGCGCAGGACTCCGCACCGCTGCCGCAACAGGCAGGCTACAGTGAAGGGCTGACGGCAGCACATCATTCCGTCAAACAGGTGCTGACCGCCGGAGGCTTCGATCGTGAACACGCCTGGCGCGCCACGCTGGCCTACCTGAAGCAAACCTGGGCTTCCGAACGTATCGATGCCCTGTTTTGTGACAACGACGAGCTGGCGTTTGGCGCACTACAGGCAGTGCGTGACTTTGGCGAACGGGTTCACGTTGGCGTTGTTGGATCTGGGGACACCAGTGAAGCGCACTCCGCAACCTGGCATCTCACCAGCCTGTCGCAGCGCAGCGATCTGCTGGTTGGCGAAGCGCTCAGCCGCCTGCTGGATAACCACAGTGATCCGGAAGGCGCATGGCGTCACGGAGAACTGAAAGTCCGACATTCACACCTGAGCCGCGAGACCTTCAGTGAGCCCTCGCAGTGTGGCTGCGCCAGCCGTCATTGATCCGACGATGACAGCGCTACGATCCTTTTCATCCTGATAAACAGCCCGGAGCCGATTCCGGGCTGTTTTCTTTCATACCAAAACCGATCCCGGCTAAAGATCCTTTTAACATCCACTGTAGTAAGAGGATTCACTTTGAATATCCACTATAGAGAGAAGTACGCTGAAATAACTACTGTGGAGAGTATTAACCACTATAGAGAGTGATAACCACTGCAACGAGTAGATAACCACTGTGGTGAGAGCACTATCCACTGTGATGAGTAACGGCGAAATAAAGTGGGTTTAAAGAGGTGGAAACTTAAATGTTAGTAATTACTAACATGCCATATAACAAGGCATTACAGGTTAGTGGTCACCAGGGCGGCGCGGAATAACCACTGTAGAGAGTAACGCCACTCATTACAGTGGTTACCCTACTCTCTACAGTGGTGATTATTGATGGGAGGGAGGAAGATCGCTCACTACAGTGGATAGTGAATTGACGATCTTCTCTCTACAGTGGTTAATTAATCAGGATTTGCGGCCCTTGCGGATCTTCTCCAGCAGCTCCAGCTCTTCACGGGAGAGCATCACCATCTCCCCTTCTTTCTCTGTGCTGTCCGGGATGTCATCAAACTCGTCTTCGCCAATGTCAGGCAGACTGAGCGGGATGTCCGCCGGGCGCAGCTTTGGCCGTCTGTAGTGGATAACAAAGTACACCACCTTGCCGCGCTTCACTTCGGTATAGTCGAGGTAGCCAATTTCTTTCAGCTGCTCCATCGCCTTACGCACCGTGGCATTCTGCGTGATCGTTCGCGAGGTCAGATTCAGCCTTGCCCGCAGGCGGGCCATAGAGATCGGTGCCGGTGAAGGCGGCAGGCTTTCAATAAACGTATAGAGTGCCTGCGCGGACTCTTTACGCGAAAGTTCATTGATCGCCCTGAGCTGCAGCAGCACCTTTTTATCAAACTGATAGAGCTCAAAGATCTTCGGATCGGCCTGAAGCGTTACCGAGTCATTTTTGGTGCTGTACTTCGCCGACTGAACCAGGTGAGTCACGTAGTACTCCCCTTCTTTGCTGCTGAAAGCAATGGTGTTGGTCGCAATGCGCGTCAGAGACGCATCCAGACGGCTTCTGAGCCGCGCAGAGGACCTGACCGAGGGTATCCCACAGAGTTTGGCAAAATCGATGAAGGGCAGCGTTACGCTGTCTCCCAGCACCTTGTATTTAGCAAACGCATGAATGATCCCGACCCAGGTCTTAAAGTCGTTGTCCATATCCAGTCGGGCACCGGTGATCTTTATATTCTCATACCCTTCCGACTTGACGATCGACAGCTGCTTTAACTCTTCCGTGACGTCCATCGTCGACATCTGGTTCTTACGCCCGCGCGCGGTGGATTTCAGCGTGGGAACAAACAACCCCAGCCGCATCAGCGCCACGGGCTGCACGGTATTGTTGGTGTTAGGCGTGAGGTTGATAACTTCGCCGGTGCGTTTATCCGTTTCACTGAAAGCGTCGGCTATCATTTTGTTTTCTGGATCTTTATCCGGCATTTTTCACATTCCGTAAACTCACAGGCGAGGATCGCGATTACAGGTTACAGTGGATACTAACACTCACTATAGCGGATGTTCTACTCGCTACAGAGGTTTTATTACTTATCACAGTGGTTAGTTTACTCACCACAGTGGATAACAACCCCTTCCAGGAGCAGGTGTAGCGCGGCCTGAGCGCATGCAGGGATCTTTATGGTTCTTATAAGGTTCTTTATGGATCTTGTTACTGGATCTAAGCAGTGGATAAAATTACGTTATTTCAGGTCTGAAAACTGTGGAAAAGATCCGGTAACCGCCGATCCAGATTTATCTGTTCACTTAACATCCCGCCACCGCCGCATTTCTGAACGAATTCAGGCCCGATAAGGTTATTCACCGCGATTTCACTCCTTTCCTCACTACAGTGGTTTTGATCTACTCTCTTCAGCCGTTATCCGACTCTCTACAGCGGTTGTTTTACTCACCGTAGCGGTTATTTTACTCCTTACAGTGGATAACGATCGGGTCTGAGACCAGACAGGACAAGGGCTGTGAGGGTGCGGGGATCTTCTTGGATCTATTTATGATCTATTCAGGATCTAATTATTGGATCTGGCCTGTGAATAACGGGGAAAAAATGCACAATCCCGATGTGAATATGAGTAAAACAACGATCTTTTCTTTCAGTCATCCATTTAGAGATAAAAGCCACCTTTATGTTGATAATTATCTTCGTATGTAGGATTATTGATTTTAAGACGATAAGCTACATAAGTGGAGACATTGATGAATATGGATTCGCATCAGACTGAAAAGATCGCCCAGCGGGCAGGTAAAATGCTGACTTCTCTGACTGAACACATTCAGGCACAGAAAGAAGAAATGCGTGAGAACGAATACTTTCAGGTCTACGCCAAAGCCGCACTGGCTAAACTACCTAAACTGACTCGTGCAAACGTTGATTATGCCGTCAGTGAAATGGAAGAAAGCGGGTATGTTTTTGATAAACGCGCTGCGGGTTCCTCAACCAAATACGCAATGACTATCCAGAATATTGTGGATATCTATCAGCACCGTGGTGTACCAAAATACCGTGACCGTCATGCAGAAGCGCTGACCGTATTCGTCGGCAACCTGAAAGGCGGCGTGTCAAAAACTGTCTCCACCGTTTCTCTGGCGCATGCGATGCGTGCTCACCCTCACCTTCTGTTTGAAGATCTGCGCATTCTGGTTATCGATCTCGATCCTCAGTCTTCAGCCACCATGTTCCTTAACCACACAAGAGCTGTGGGTATTGTGGAAACCACTTCTGCACAGGCGATGTTACAGAACGTCAGCCGTGAAGAGCTGCTGGAAGAATTTATCGTCAGCTCGGTCGTGCCCGGTGTCGATGTACTGCCCGCCTCGATTGACGATGCTTTCATTGCTTCCGGTTGGGAAGGTCTGTGTAGTGAACATCTGCCAGGCCAGAATCCGCACGCCGTTCTGCGGGAAAATGTCATCGACAAATTAAAGTCAGATTATGACTTTATTTTTGTTGATAGTGGGCCCCATCTTGATGCGTTCCTGAAAAATGCCATTGCCGCTGCGGATCTGTTAATGACTCCGGTGCCACCGGCTCAGGTTGATTTTCACTCAACGCTTAAATATCTGACACGTTTGCCAGAGCTGGTCAGCATTATTGAATCCTCCGGCTGCGGTTGCCGCCTGCTCGGCAATATTGGTTTTATGTCCAAACTGTCTAACAAACCGGATCACAAAGTTTGTCACAGCCTGGCAAAAGAGATTTTCGGCGGCGATATGCTGGACGTTGCCCTTCCCCGCCTTGATGGCTTCGAACGCTGCGGCGAATCCTTCGATACCGTTATTTCTGCCAACCCGGCGACTTACATCGGCAGCAGCGAGGCGTTAAAAAATGCCCGTGCCGCAGCCGAAGACTTCGCCAAAGCGGTCTTTGATCGCATTGAATTTATTCGCATTAACTGAGGTGCCTGATGAACATTAAACGAAATACTATCGGGCGTACCTTCAGTGCGCCGGTATTAAACAGCGAACCGCAAGCAGAACCGGTCAAACAGATATTTACGCTGTCATCAGGCAAAAAAGCCGTTTTTACCCGCGTTACCGTTGCGGCAGCGGATGTCGCCAGCAAAACGTTCGTGGTTCAGGAAACCAACGGACGTGACCAGGCCGCGCTGACGCCTGAATCCCTTGAAGGCATTACCCGTACGCTGCGCCTACAGCAATTTTTCCCGGCGATTGGCGTGCGCAAAGGTGAGACGATTGAGATCCTTGATGGATCGCGCCGTCGTGCTTCTGCCATTCTGTGTAACGTCGGGCTGGATGTACTGGTCACCGATGTACCGCTGACCGCTGCCGAAGCCCGTAACCTGGCGCAGGATATTCAGACCGCGCGCGAACACAACATTCGCGAAGTTGGCCTTCGTCTGCTGGCGCTGAAGGAAAGCGGACTGACTCAGAAAGAGATCGCCGAGGATGAGAACCTGTCACAGGCAAAAGTGACCCGTGCACTGCAGGCTGCCAGCGTTTCTGCTGAGCTGCTGTCCATTTTCCCGGTGCAGTCTGAGCTGACCTACGGCGATTACAAGAACCTGCTGGCTGCGGAAGAGATGCTGGCCACCATGGATATTTCCATACCCGAACTGCTGGATAATATTGGCAGTGCGGTAGAAAACATCCGCGCTCAGTCATCTCTGGCTGAAGATGAAGTGAAGAATAAAATCATCGCGGAAATCAGAAAGGAAGCAGCCTTACTGGTGATGACTCCGGAGAAGGATAAGGTTATCACCACGCCGCTGTGGGACTTCAGCGACAAGAACCGCTATGCGCGCAAAAAGACGCGTGGACGCACCTTTAGCTATGAGTTCAATCGCCTGCCAACCGATTTGCAGAGTGCGATAGACAGCGCCATCGCTGCGGTACTGGCTAAGCATTTGAAGAGCTAATTTTTATTCTTCCCTGCATCGGCAACTCCAGAGAGGGTCAATGATGCAGGGTGTTTCTACTGATTTCCCGTCATTGAATTTCATGCCTTTCTCCCCATCAATTTCACTATTAATTTGCTGTTTTTAAAGGGATTTCACTTTGAATTTCACGATGAAATCTCCATGATTTCACTGCCTCAAGCCCTCAAGCCCTCAAGCCCTCAAGCCCTCAAGCCCTCAAGCCCTCAAGCCTCAAAGAACATGGAGCTGAGTATCAGGTTTTTAATATTGAGGTACTAAGTATTGAAAACCAAGCATTGAGCATCGAGCGTAAGGATTCAGGCGCAGATTTAATTATAAGTTCTTGCATGTAAAAACATAAAAATTAACTGCCTGACTGCCTGACTGCCTGACTGCCTGACTGCCTGACTGCCTGACTGCCTGAGTAAGTGAGTGAGTGAGTGAGTGAGTGAGTGAGCGTACAGCTCCTGTAAATGAGTGACACACATTTCGCCATGGGCTTATCTCAAGCCGCTCAGAACTCTTCCCGCATTGATAAATGTACACCCTTGCAAGCTCCGAAGGATGGACATATTAACGTTAATAAAACACTTGCGTGCATAGTAAATTGAGCGGATTGGGCGAAAATGCTGAAGAGCTGAAGAGCTGAAGAGCTGAAGAGCTGAAGAGCTGAAGAGCTGAAGAGATAAGTTTGCGATTGCAGGAGGTGTTATGCCGAAGAAAGAAGATAAATAAGATAACCGGAAGTGGGTCAAACCAACCGGAACTGCCTCCTGCCTGAGAGGTTGTCGTGGCTAAGCAGGGGGCAATATCCGGCTGGCTTTTAAGCGTTGAGAGCGCACAGCTCGTTCCAGTAGCTAAAGCGAATATGGCGCTTCAGTTCCCGGCTGAGGTTAAACAGATTCACGAATCCTCCTCTGTTGACTAGCGTTTAGCACTATCGCGACGCGGTCTGACAACCACGTCTGCAATCTGAGTGTCTTCTGAAGCGTCAACCACCAGACGCACCGCCGCCGCAACGGATTCCGGCGTGCTGTAGGCAAGGGGATCGATAGCGGCAAAATCACCGGCTCGCTCTCGACTTTTGCGGTTCATCGGCGTATCGGTCGGGCCCGGTGACACTGTCGCAACGCGCACGCCGTTTTCGCTCTCTTCAGTGCGCAGGGCATGGGCCAGAGCGTTGAGCGCAAACTTGCTGGCTGAGTACACCGCGTGTCCGGCGAGTGCCAGCGTGCCGGAACCTGAATTAATAAACACCACCTGGCCCTGCTCTTTTCGCAGTAAAGGCAACGCCAGTCGGGTCAGTTCTGCAGGGGCAAAAAGGTTGATAGAAAACTGCTTCTGCCACTGCTCGGGAGTGGCCTGTTCCACGCTCAGCCTTTCCGAAATCGCCGCTGAGTGGATCAGTACGGCAACAGCCGACAGGCGATCGGTAAAGTTTTTCAGAGCCTGATTATCGAGAAGGTCCAGCTCTACGGCTTCGATATGCTGGATTTGCTGTAGCTCAGCCAGCGCTTCAGCCGAGCGCCCGATGGCGTAAACCTGATGGTCGGTTGCCAGGTCGCGCGCGATGGCCAGGCCGATACCACTGGTGGCTCCGGTGACAATGGCCACCGGACGGGAAGATGCAGTCGTCATATTCACTCCATGTCATAAATGACAGTGACGCTACCATTCACACCGGCTCAGAGCGAGAGACTTATTCTGCTTTGGATACCCGCCAGGCGGGAATGATATTGCCCGCTCAGCACGGGCTAAAACCGGCGACCAGCGTATCAATCGCCAGCCGTAAACGCTGTGGCATTGCGGCAGTTTTTAACCATACCGCAGAGATGGGTAGCCCTTGAGCCTGGCTCTGCGGAAGCAGCTCAATCAGCTCGCCGTTACGGATATGCTCTCCGACCAGCCACTGCGGCAGCTGCGCAATCCCGTACCCGTCCAGTACCGCACGGTAAACTGCGCTCAGCGTGCTAAACCGCAGGCCCTCCTCGGGCTGCCACCAGAACGGTTTTCCGTCGCTGTCTTTCACTATCCATGACTGGGTACGTCCCTGCTCCGGCAGCGTAATATGCCGATGTTTTGCCAGTTCGCTGAGCGAGGCCGGTATGCCAGAGGCCTGAAGATAGTCCGGTGAAGCACACAGCTGCATCTGCTGCACCCCAAGCTGGCGGGAAGTGAGATCGCTGTGATGACCCGGGCTGCCGATGCGCACGGCCAGATCGATTCCCGACTCCGCAAGATCAATACGTCGGGTGGAAAAGTGCATATCAAGCGTGAGTCCGGGCCAGCGACGCGTCAGCGGCAGCAGCAGCGGCATCACCTGCTTCTCGCCAAACAGCGGCGGAGCGGCGACCCGCAGGCAGCCAGTGGGGATGGAGGCGTGCGCGGTGAGTCGGTTTTCTGCGGCATCAAGATCGGCAAGGATGCGCAGACAGTCCTGATAAAATCGCTGGCCCTCGCTGGTTAATGACAGCGTACGCGTGGTGCGTAAAAAGAGTTTAACCTGCAATCGCGCTTCGAGCCGGGCTATTGCCTTGCCTACCGTGGACCGCGACTGACCAAGCTGCTCTGCCGCCAGGCTGAATCCGCCCGCCTGCGCTGCCTGTACAAAAGCCCTGATACCACTGAGTCTGTCTCCGGGGATCATGGTCACCTCTGGGTTATGGACGACATCAATTCGCCAGTATGACGAATTATCAGCGCAGATGGCGAAAAAAATACACGTTAACCTTGTGCTGACCGATTTCGTATCACAGGAACGCACAATGACCGATCGAGTAAACAATACGCCCCGACAACAGATTGGACTAATCACCGGGATCTGCATCGCCAGCTTCGCCGGCTGCCTTGACTTCACTATTGTTAACACCGCTCTGCCCGCCATCCAGCAGCATTTCCCTGCCGGGCTTGACGGTGTGCAGTGGGTGATGACGCTGTTCGTGATTGCGCTCTGCTGCTGTATGGTACTGGCCACCAGACTGGCCGATCGCTATGGAAAACGCGAAGTGCTGTACGGCGGCATGCTGTTGTTCACCCTGGCTTCACTGAGTGCCGGGCTGGCAGTCAGTCTGCCGATGCTGGCCGTCAGCCGGTTGATTCAGGGAGCCGGTTGCGCGGTGCTGTATACCGCAACGGCGGCGATACTGGTTGAATCGATAGCTGAATCACAGCGTGGGCGGGCGCTGGGCCTGCTGTTTGCCGCGAACGGATTGGGTCTGACGCTGGGGCCGGTTGCGGGCGGCGTGCTGGTTGAGCTGCTGGGCTGGCGGGCGGTGTTTCTGATCAACGTTCCACTGATGGCGTTCAGTTATTTTTGCTGTTTGGGAAAGATAGCCGTAAAGCTGGGTTCGAAAACCCAGTCTGTCGATTACCCGGGTTGGATACTGCTGATCGGCGTACTGGTCCCACTCCTGCTGCTGACGGTTTATATCAGCCGCTGGGGCGCATTCAGCCTGGCCTCTCTGCTGCTGCTGGCTATCTCACTGGCGTCGCTGTTGCTGTTTATCCGCTATGAGCGCCGGGCTGCCAGTCCGCTCATTCAGCTGGGTGTTCTCCGTAATCAACTGTTCCGCCGTGCCTGCGGGCTTTCCATTCTGCTGGCAGTGTTCTACTGCTCCGCCTTCCTGTTGATGCCGTTTAAGCTACTGGAGCTGTATTCGCTGAACGCGGCGCAGCTGGGCGTGATGCTGCTGCCGGTGACGCTGGTGATGGCACTGGTCTCACCGCTGACGGGAAAGTTAAGCGACCGCTTCGGCCCGTGGCCGGTGCTGGCAGCGGGGTTTGTTATGCTGGCATTGTCGGGGATGTTGCAAAGTCGATTATCCGCACCGCCGTCGCTGGCGATGACCGTTGTGGCCTTTGTGCTGATGGGCGCAGGCTGGGGCGCTATCCTCGGGCCATCCGTTGCTGCCGCGCTGGCTGCGCTGCCTGAGGCGTTGCACGGTCAGGGAATAGGGATTTCATGGACGCTGCACAATCTTGGCGGGGCGCTGGGTTTAACGATCGCCACGCAGATCTATCAACGACTGGGAACGGAAACAGGTTACAGCTGGGTCATGGTTATTTTGGCGCTGCTGTCACTACTGGGGACGGGGCTGGCATTTGTTTCATGGCGCAGCACCCGCCGGAAACTGGCTGATGCTGCTACCGGTGCTGAGTAGGAACTCAACCGGAGATAGTTTTCGCCGCAAAGCGCTTACGTAATTTTTGCAGCTTAGGCGGGATCACGGCCAGGCAGTAGCGGTTTTCCTGGCCTTCACCGGCCCAGTAGTCCTGATGATAATCCTCTGCCGGATACCATGGCGCGTCATCTTCAATCGTGGTGACGATGGGATCGCTGTGATCGGCCTGCGCACGGACAATCGCGGCGCGGGCTTCTTCTTCCTGAGCCGGGTTCGTCGGGAAGATAGCAGAACGATACTGCGTGCCGATATCGTTACCCTGGCGGTTCAACTGGGTTGGATCGTGAGTGGCAAAGCTGATATCCAGCAAATCGCCATAGCCGATCTGCTGCGGGTCAAAACCAATACGGATGGCTTCGGCATGGCCGGTATCGCCATTGCACACCTGGCGATAGGTCGGATCGACCGTATGGCCGCCAATATAGCCGCTCTCGATGGACTCGACGCCAGCGATCTGTTTAAAAACGGCTTCGGTACACCAGAAACAGCCGCCTGCGATAGTTGCGTATTCAGTTGCCATTATTTTACTCCTCCAGGGAAATCCCCGTTTATCAGCCTTTCTATATAAGAGCAGCCAGCGTCATTTACAAGTCAGCGGCCACGCTTTTTTCACTCAGCCTGGCCGACTGGGGAAAAATCTCCAGCTGCAGATGCAATGCATGGCAGGCTCGCAGCAGGGTATCAATATGACACACCCCGGTTTTTTCCAGTCGGGAAATCGCCGACTGCGTGGTGCCACAGATCTCGGCCAGATGCTGCTGGTTGATGCCCTGTGCACTGCGAACACTGCGAATAACGATGCCAAAGTCGGCGGGTGTTCTGATTTTCATTCGCGCTCATCCTGCTGTGGGTGAGTACACATTATAGCAGTGATGCGATAAAGCGAATTTATAGCAGTACCGCTATATAGAGTGAATGATCGTAAAAAGATAGCCATTACGGGCTTTCTGCTTAGTTCATTTAGGAATGGGTTATAACGGTTGGTTATTGGCTGTGGTGCGGTGAAGCAAAGAAAATGGAGCTAATTTATAACATATTGATTTATGTCAATACAGTGTTAAAAAAGGTGTATTTTGAATAACTCACTGACCGCACTGCTGGCCGAAACGCTTCTCTCCCGCCATCCCGGAGACGCGGAGCGGAAAAACGCCCGTGAAGGCGCGAAGGATTATTTTGCCTGCCTGTTCCCGGTACTGTACGGCAGCGTGGTCGACAGCGGACTGGAGCCGGTTATCCGGGTTTTCCCCGCGCTGCATTCAAAGGAAAACCTGGCGCTGCAGCTGGGCTACATCAGCCACGCGCTGGACTTCGACGACTATCATCCTGCCTTTCGCGGCCATCCGACCACGGTCGTGCTGTCAACGCTGCTGGCGCTGAGCAAGGCCTCCCCGACGGTGAGCATTGATGCTTTCCTCGATGCCTATGTCGTGGGCGTGGAGCTGGCGGGCAGACTGGGCAAAGCCATCGGCACCCGTCACTACAGCGCCGGTTTCCACAGCACTGCGACTCTCGGTACCATCGCCGCCGCCGGTGCGGCCTGTCGCCTGTTGAATCTGAGTGTCCGCACCACGCAGATTGCCCTCGGTCTGGCGGCTACTCAGGCTTCCGGTTTACGCAGCCAGTTTGGCTCTGCGGCCAAGCCGCTGCACGCCGGACTGTCGGCGCGCAGCGCGGTGAACAGTGTGCAGCTGGCTCAGGCTGGTTTTGGCGGTCAGCCGGATGGCGTGCTGGAAAGCTTCCTGCAGATCCTGGGTTTCGATGCCGCACAGCCGGAACAGCTGCTGGCGGAGTGGGGCAATCCGTGGCGCATTATCGCGCCGGGTCTGGAATTTAAACGCTATCCCACCTGCGGCGGCACGCACAGCGCGGCTGAAGCGGCGTTCGTTTTGCGTCAGCAGCTGGAGGAAAGAGGGCAGGGCGCTGTCGCTCAGATCATTGACCACATTGAGGTCAGCTTCCCACCGGGGGCCGATACCGCGCCGAATATCATCGCACCGAAAAACGGCGTGGAAGCGCGCTTCAGCCTGGAGTACGTCATTGCCGATGCGCTGATCGGCGGATCGGTGGCGCTGGAAAACTACACCGAAGCGCCGGTAAAGGCCGATATCGCCGAACTGGCCGCGCGCGTCAGTCGCCACCCGGACCCGACGGCACCTGCCGATGAGCTGGACCCCGATCGCCGTTTCCATCGTGTGACGCTGTTTCTTAACGATGGCAGCCAGCTCAGCCACTGCGTCACCCGGCAGGAAACCGCTGCCGCCTATACCGACGTGGAGGCAAAACTCCGCAACAGTCTCAGCGCGCTGCCTGCGCTTCTGGCGCAGGGCGTGTTTAACGATGCACAGCTTGGCAGCGACGCCGCACTGCATCGTCTCATTTCATTGCTCAGCAAATAACGAATAAGGGTTTCTCATGTCCGTAGAAAAAACCGCATCACGCCAGCTGCGCCTCGGCCTGTTTGTCCAGGCGCTGGGCCACCATGTAGGTGGCTGGCGCGCAGAAGGCGCTAAAGGCTCGCCGACCGACGTGGACTGGTTCACCTGGATCGCCAAAAAAGGCGAAGAGGGCCGTTTTGATATGTTCTTCGTCGGCGATGCGCTGGCCACCAGCGTTCACCGCCTGCCGTCGACTATGTCGCGCCTGGAGCCGCTGACGCTGCTCTCCGCGCTGGCGGTGCAGACGAAACACATCGGCCTGGCGGCGACCGCCTCCACTACTTTCGATGAGCCGTTCCACCTCGCACGTGCGCTGTCTTCCGTCGACCATATCAGCCGTGGACGCGGTGCGTGGAACGTGGTGACCTCGTTCTCTACCGATGCGGCACGCAACTTCAGCCGCACCGATCTGCCTTCACACGCAGAGCGTTACGACATTGCCCGCGAATTCCTCGATGTCACTTTCAAGCTGTGGAACGGCTGGGAAGAGGGCGCTATCGTGCGCGAGAAGGATACAGGCCGTTACTCTGACGAAGCCAAAATTCATGCCGCGAACCACAAAGGCAAATACTTCCAGGTGCAGGGCCCGCTGAACATCGCCCGTTCACCGCAGGGACGCCCGGTGATCATTGAAGCTGGTTCATCCCCTGCCGGGCAGAAACTGGCGGCAGAAACCGCCGAAGTGGTGTTTACCGCCGCGGCATCGCTGGAAGAGGGCCAGGCCTTCTACCGTAGCCAGAAACAGTTCGTGCGTGAAGCCGGTCGTCACCCGGACCATCTGCTGATCCTGCCGGGCGTGATGCCGATCGTCGGCCGTACCCGCGAAGAAGCGCAGGAAACCTGGAACCAGCTGAACGAACTGGTGGATATCGATAACGGCATCGAACAGCTGTCGGCGCGTTTCGGCGTGGATATGACCGCTTATCCGCTGGATGGTCCGGTGCCGGAGATTGGCGGAACCGAAGGCGGCCAGAGCCGCGTTAAGCTGCTGACTGAACTCGCCGCGCGTGAAAATCTGACCCTGCGCCAGCTGGCTGCCGTGGCGGCCGGTTCGCGCGGTCACCGCGTGATTGTCGGCACTGCGTCTGATATCGCAGACGACTTCCAGCAGTGGCTGGAGCAGGAAGGGGCGGACGGCTTCAACATCATGCCGGCCGTGCTGCCAAACCAGCTGGAGCTGTTTGTGGAGCTGGTGGTGCCTGAACTTCAGCGCCGTGGCCTGTTCCGTACCGAATACCAGTTCACTACCCTGCGTGAAAACCTCGGCCTGCCGTCGCCGGAAGAAAATTTTGCTGCCGTGCCTGCACTGGCGACTGAGAAGGAATAAACCATGAAAAAAACATTACTGACCGCCGCCGTTCTGAGCCTGTTCCCACTGACTTCTGCGCTGGCCGCAGACCAGGACGTGGCCTTCAGCAGCAGCGTCAAGCCAAAGGCGGATGCTGCCCTGCACGCCACGCTGCCCGCCGACATCCTGAAGAAAGGCTTTATCGTCGCGGGTACCAACCCGAACACGCCGCCGACCACCTTCTATCAGGCGGATAATAAAACCCTCGCCGGGCGCGAAATCGACATCGTCAGCGCGGTGGCCGATCGTCTGGGGATCGCGGTTCACTGGCGCGATACCGGCGGCTTTGACAACATCATTCCCGGCCTGAAGTCCGGGCGTTACGATCTGGCTGCGTCTAATATCGACGCAAATAAAAAGCGTCTGCAACAGGTTGATTTCGTCGGCTATTACAACGCCTCCAAGCTGGCGCTGATCTCGCGTAAGGATGCCGCACTGGGGCCGTTTAACACCTTCCAGGAACTGTGCGGTAAAACCGTCGGTGCCGGTGCGGGCACCTCGCAGGTGACGCGCCTGCAGCAGGCGAGCGACGCCTGTAAAGCCGATGGTAAACCGGAAATTACTATCCCGATCTTCCCGGATCGTCCGGCGGGTGTGCAGGCGGTGATCAGCGGCCGCGTGCCGATGTTCTTCGGCCCGTATGAAGGCCTGCGCTATCAGGCCAGCCACGTGAAAGCGCTGGCGCTGGCGGGCGAGATCACCATCGAAGACACCATCGTATCGATTGCCCTGCCGAAAGAATCGCCGCTGGAAAAACCGGTTCAGGCAGCACTGAACTCGCTGATCGCGGATGGTACTTATCAGCAGATCCTTGATAAGTGGGAAATCGGTTTTGGCGCGGTGAAAAGCGCCGGTCTGAATGAAGAGATCGCCAAATGAGTCTGCGGCCTGACGAAGACAGCGCAGGCCTGCGGATAGTCGGGCATCGTCACTACGGGCGCTGGTTCAGCGCCCTGATCGTACTGTTGCTGGTGGCGCTGATGGGATCGTCGGTGGTCAGCAACCCCCGTTTCGAATGGGACGTGGTGGCGGAAAATCTGACGGAAGCGTCGATTATCAGCGGCGTGCTGATGACCATCAAGCTGACGGCGATCTCGGTGCTGTTTGGTTTCGCGGGCGGGACGCTTCTGGCGCTGATGCGCCTCTCTGCCAACCCGGTGCTGGCGTGGGTCAGCTGGGTCTATACCTGGTTTTTCCGCGCGGTGCCGATGCTGGTTCAGCTGTTCCTGTGGTACAACATCGCCGCGCTCTATCCGAAGCTGTCGCTCTCTCTGCCGTTTGTCGGCGAAGTGTGGACCGCCACCACTAATGAAATCATCAGCCCGTTCAGCGCGGCGGTGATTGCGCTGGTGATGCACCAGTCGGCCTATGCGGCGGAGATCATCCGCGCCGGTATTCAGAGCGTGAATCCGGGCCAGCTGGAAGCGGCGAAAGCGCTGGGCTATCGCCCGGGGCAGATTTTCCGTCAGACAGTACTGCCACAGGCGATGCGTACCATTCTGCCGCCTGCCGGTAATGAAGTGATCGGTCAGCTGAAAACCACCGCCGTGGTGTCGGTGATTGCCCTGCAGGACGTTCTCTACTCGGCGCAGATTATCTATCAGCGCACCTACGAGGTGATCCCGCTGCTGCTGGTGGCCACCGGCTGGTATTTACTGATGACCTCGGTGCTGTCCGTCGGCCAGTACTATGTTGAAGCCTGGTTCAGTCGCGGTAACGCACCGGTGAAACGCAGCTGGTTCCGCCGCACGGCAAACGTAGAGGAGCACCAGTCATGAGTGAACCCATCCGACTGCGCGGCATCCGCAAACAGTTTTCCGGTAAAACGGTGCTGCACGATATCAATCTGGATATCGCCGCAGGATCGGTAACGGTGATCCTCGGGCCGTCCGGCTCGGGGAAATCGACGCTGCTGCGCTGCATTAACCATCTGGAAAAACTCGATGCCGGCACTATCCACGTCGGCGAAGCGCTGGTTGGCTATCGCCGCAAAGGCCAGCATCTGGTTGAGCTGGCGGAGCATCAGGTAGCCCTGCAACGGCAGAGCATCGGCATGGTGTTTCAGCAGTTCAACCTGTTCCCGCACCGTACCGTGCTGCAAAACGTGATGGACGCGCCGCTGCGTATCCGCAAGGAGAAACGCGCGGTAGTGGAAGCGCGTGCGCTGAAGCTGCTCGATCAGGTCGGGCTGGCACATCGCGTCAGCGCCTGGCCGCGTGAGCTTTCCGGCGGTCAGCAGCAGCGTGTGGCGATTGCTCGTGCGCTGGCCATGGAACCGGGTGTGATGCTGTTCGATGAGCCGACCTCGGCGCTGGACCCGGAACTGGTGGGCGAAGTGCTGCAGGTGATGAAACAGCTGGCGCACTCGGGCATCACCATGGTGGTGGTCACCCATGAGATCGGCTTTGCCCGCGAAGTGGCGGATAACATCGTGTTTATGGATAACGGCACGATTGTCGAAAGCGGGGATGCGCGCACGCTGCTGGACAGTCCGCAGCATCCGCGCCTGCGCGAGTTTCTCGCCAGCGTGCTGTAGTTTTTTGCCCGGCAGGGCAGGGGAGGGGCGTAACCGTCGCAGCAAGCGTATGACGGTTACGCCGTTCGCAGATTTTACAGCAGTTCGTAATCGTTAAACTCCAGCGGCGTTTCACCGCCGTTGGTGAGTTCCACCAGGCCCGCCCCGGTGAGGAACGCATCACCGCGATGCACCCAGATCTCCTTCACGCGATTCGGTTTACCCGGCTCCGCCAGCAGTAAACGCCCTTCGGTAAAGAACACTCTCACTCCCGGCCCGTGCTGCTCATACTGCGGTGCCACTTCACCCGGCTGTAGCCGAACCTTCCAGCCCTTCACCGTTTTCTCATCCAGTACCGGGTGGAACAGCGGGCTGTCCGGGCGCGTGGCGCCGCCAAAATTCTGCGGGCCATTTTGTTTAATCTCAAACGACACCTGATGATTAAGGGTATTGTCGGTATTGCTGACCTTGTCCTCATCCGACTTGCCCTGATGCTGGCCGAACTTCACGTCGCCGGTCTTCATCCAGTGATCTTTGGCCGGATGATCCGGGTACGAGATGTGCACCATGCTGCCGCTGACGTGGGTGTTCACGTAATCCAGGTGCTGCTCGTGAAACTCGGTGGACTGACCCGGACGGATCATTACCCGCATCACGGTGACGTACTGGTTTTCCATAATCACGTGGTGCAGCGGTTCCAGATCGGTGGCGATGGCTTTTTCCGCCGCAGAGGCGGCCGGAATGGCACTCAGAACCAGCCCGCCAACAAACAGCGCCTCAATCAGCGTTTTCATTTTAAACGTCATCATAACTCCTTACAGGGGTAAATAAGACCGATGGCATCACTCAACCAGGGTGACCCAGTTAGCGCCTTTGCCGGTGGGATAGCGGCCAAGCAGCGTCAGCGCGCCGGTCGACGAATTGATGGCATACAGCGACAGCTGCTCCGATTTCTGCCCGGACTCAATCAGGAAGCGGCCGCTGTTATCGATGGCAAAGCCGCGCGGCTGTGCTTCGGTTTTAATGCTTTGCAGCCGGGTCAGATGACCATCACCGGCATCGACCGAGAACGACGTCAGCGTGCTGCTGGTGCGCTCGGTGGAGTAGAGAAAGCGACCGTCCGGCGTCAGATGAATATCCGCCTGCCAGATGCGCGGTTTGCGCGACGGCGGCAGGTCGTCATCGCCGGTCAGCGGGCGCGCTTCACCGCGCTGCATATCCTCATCCGGCGAGATGGACGACACGTCTTCGTGCGCCGTCGCGCGGCCTGCATCGTCCAGGGTGACGCGGGTGATATTGCCCGCCATCTCGTTCAGGATGTACATGTTGCGCTGGCCCTGCTTATCACGGCGGGGGGCGATAACAAAGTGACGCGGCCCGGTTGCGGCCTCGTGCTGGATATTGATAAACGGCGGATCGAGCGGCGTGACCTTCCCGGTTGCGCCGTCAAAGCGGTACTGCAACAGCTGGTCAGTTCCAAGCTGGGTGACGTACAGATGGCGGTTTTCCGCATCCACCTGCACCGCATGGGCACGCTTGCCGGTGTGGACCACCTGTACCGGCTTCTCCACCACGTTGCCCGCGCTGTCGATCGCGTTGATGCTGAACAGATCGCCGCCGAATGAGGCACTGAGCAGGTAGTGCCCCTGCCTGTCGGTAGACAGATACGCCATGCTCTCCGGCAGCGGGGTTTCGCTGGCTTTCAGCAGCGTGCCGTCGGGCTGGATATGATAGGCCACGACGCGATACGGTTTGCTGCGTACCGAGACGTAGAGCATTTTCTTATCCGGCGACACGACGGATGACATCGCTTTTTCTCCGGCGGGGAAGGTGCCCGTCGATTCGAGCGCCGGTTTGGTTTTATCCAGCTTATAGCCGGTCACCGTGCCGCTCGCGGCGTTAGACACATACACCAGGCTCTGCGCCTGGGCGCTGGCTGCGGCGCAGGAGAAGGCCAACAGCATGGCTGCATACAAAGGTTTGTTCATTGGGGGTTCCTTGCCTGTTTTTGTAGGGTACAGCTCAGGAGTTACCAGCGGGTGCTGAACACCTCGCACAGCTCCGCGACCGCCGCCTGGCTCAACGGTTCTGGTTTATCGGCAGAAAGCAGCCACAGGCGCGCGGTTTCTTCCAGCTCCTCCAGCGCGGCGGTGGCGGTGGCCACGTTTTTGCCCCAGATAACCGGGCCGAGACGCTCCAGCATTACGCCGCGCACCTCCAGCGCCAGGCGAGCTACCTGTTCGGCCACGTCTGCGGCACCGGGGCGCTGATAGCTAATCAGCGGGATGCGGCCCACTTTCATCACCTGATAGGGGGTGATCGGCGGCAGAATGCTCTCCTGCTGCCAGACACCCGCCAGCGTCAGTCCAACCAGATGGGTGGAATGGGTATGAACCACCGCTCCCGCCTCCGCGTTACGGTCATAAACCTGGCGGTGCAGCTGCAGGGTTTTCGACGGTTTATCGCCGGAGACCCACTCACCGCTGGTGCTGACCTTGGCAATCTTTGCCGGGTCAAGGCGGCCGAGGCAGGCATCCGTTGGTGTAATCAGCCAGCCGTCTTCCAGGCGGGCGCTGATGTTGCCGGCGGTGCCGACGGTGTAGCCGCGCTGAAACAGGTTGGCACCGGCCCAGCAGATCTCTTCGCGAAGTTGGTTTTCATTACTCATAATCATTCCCTGCAAAATGGATTAACGGTCGGTCGTCAGCGGTTTACCCAGCTGGCCGTCGGTTTTCAGATCCAGCGGTTCCACTTTCCCCATGATGAACAGGAAGTTGAATGCGCCGAACAGACAGATACCACCGGCAACCAGCAGCGGTATCACAAAGGAGCCGTGGCTCAGCGTCAGCATCAGACCGGTGAACGATGCGGTGACGATGCCTGCCAGGTTTCCGGCGAAGTTCTGGATGCCGCCCAGCGTGCCCACGTAGCCGGAAGACGGTGCCACATCGGCCGGTAACGTCCAGATATTGGCAGCGGTAAAGGCCAGACCGGCATAGGTCAGCGAGAACAGCACCAGAATCACCGTAATGCTGTTGGTGAAGGCGGCGAAGGCGATAACCGAGGAGAGCAGCATCCCGGCAATCAGACAGGTTTTACGTGCGGTGGTCAGCGAGAAGCCCTTGCGGTACAGCCAGTCGGAACAGACGCCGCCGAGCAGACTACCCGGGATACCCATCAGTGCCGGGATCGCGCCCAGCGTACCCAGCTCCTTCAGCGAGAAGCCGTGCGCGATGGTCAGATAGGTCGGGAACCAGGTGACGAAGAAGTAGGTGGCAAAGTTCATGCAGAAGAAGCCAATCATCATGCCCCACACGGTGCGGTAGCGGAACAGCGCTTTGATGCTGACTTTCTCGCTCTTGTCCACCACGTGTACGCTGCGATCTTCCAGCAGGTTCTGGCGCTCCTGCTCGTTCAGCCCCTTCATATCTTCCGGTTCGCGGTAAAAGGCCAGCCAGATAACCATCCAGATCAGGCCAATCGCGCCGGTGACGATAAACGACGTTTCCCAGTTCCAGGTGCTGATCAGCCAGGCGACCAGCGGCAGGGCGATGGCGCTACCGGCACGCGGGCCTGCATCGAAGATGCCGCTGGCGGTGGCGCGTTCTTTCTTGGCAAACCAGGAATACACCACTTTGGCACAGCCCGGATAGCCGCCGGATTCCCCGATGCCCAGCAGCAGGCGTGCGCCAAACAGCGAGGCAAAACCGCGACCGAAGGCGGTAAAGACGGTAAACATCGACCACCAGCCGACGGCGATAGCCAGACCGGCACGAGCCCCCAGGCGGTCAATCAGACGACCGGCCGGGATCTGCATCAGGGCATAGGTCCAGAAGAAAGCGCCGAGGATCAGGCCCATACTGGTATCATCCAGTCCGAGGTCGGCTTTGATGTGCGGCGCGGCGATGGCCAGGTTAATGCGGTCTATGTAGTTGATGGCGATAGCAAAAAAGCAAAATGTTATCATCAGCCAACGGATCTTTGGGTATCTACGCATGGTGAATTCCTTTATTATCTTGATGTTATTTGACCTGGCGTGCGCACGCGGGTAAGTCGTTTGTTACAGATTAATTGTTATCGGCTGGTGATAAAATACCGGTATCTGATAACATGTCGTTAAAAGTAAGCGGTTACAAAATACAGTCAAGCCAAAAGTAAGCGCTTTCAAAATGAATCGTCAGTTGTCTGCAAATTTTGTGGACGAGGTCACTAATTTCAGTCTGGAGTTCTAACATGTCCGATAAGTCCCTTCTGCCTGGCCGCGTGTCGCTGGAAGATGTCGCAAAGCGATCCGGCGTATCGACCGCAACCGTCTCCCGCGTGCTGAACGGCAGCACCACGGTCAAAGCGGCACGGCGCGAGGCGGTAGAACGCGCCTGCGAGGAACTGGGATATGTGATTAACCGGGCGGCTCGCACTCTGGCCTCGCGCCGCAGCATGACCATCGGTGCCGTGGTGCCGACGCTGGCGACGGAAACCTTCTCGCGCCCGCTGGCGACCTTTCAGCAGAAAATTCACCAGTCCGGCTACACGCTGCTGCTGGCCAACTCTGATTTTGACCCGGATACCGAGCTGAAAGAGGTGAACAAGCTGGTGGAGTACGGTATCGATGCGCTGATGCTGGTGGGTAACTCACACCATCCCCGCCTGTGGGAGCGCATTGAGCAGCAGAATATTCCCTGTATCCAGACCTTCTCGGTGGACCAGCGTTATCCCAGCGTCGGCTATGACAACGAACAGGCGGCGGAAGAGCTGACTGCGCATCTGCTGGGGCTGGGGCATCAGCGTTTTGCGGTGATTGTTGGTACGCCGCCGTCGAACGATCGCGTTTCCGATCGTATCAGCGGCACCCGGCAGGCGCTGGCTAAGGCCGGGCTGGCGCTGGCGGAGGAGAATCTGGTGAACAGCGCGTTCACCATGAACGATGCGCGGCAGGCGATGTTCCGTCTGCTGGACGGCCCGACGCCGCCAACGGCGGTGATCTGCGGGAATGACCTGCTGGCGTTTGGCGCGATGCGCGGGGCTGCGGAGCGCTATCTGCGCATCCCGAACGATATTTCCATCACCGGCTTTAACGACTATGAGTATTCAGAGCATCTGGAGCATCCGCTGACCACCATGCGCGTGGAGCTGGATCGCATCGGCGAGCATGCGGCCGACTATCTGCTGGCCGCGCTGAATGGCGAAGAGGCCCCGCGCCAGACGCTGCTGAAGCCGGAACTGATCGTGCGCAGCAGCACCGGATCGGCCCCGCGTCAGCCTCGCTGAGCGGCTTTCGTTACAGGGCCGCAGAGCACCCGGAACAGGTGTGTCCGTGAGTCACTTTCCGCGCTGAGCTACTCCCGCCAGCTTAACCCCGAGGCCTCGAAGATACGGCGGGCCTCGGCGGAGCGCAGAAATGTCAGCAGCAGCGCGGCATCTTCAGGCTGCCCGGCCTCACTGAATACCCCGGCGGAGAACGACAGGGTTTTCTCTGCCCCCGGCGGCAGTGGGCCGATAATCTCAATCCCCTCCACGGTCAGCAGCTCGCTGATCTGCTGCACGGCGATATCCGCCTGACCCTCCACCAGCAGCCGGGCGGTAAAGCCCTCGGGGATGGTGGTGGCCCGCCGGTTAACCTCGTCGGCAATGCCCAGATTTGCCAGCAGCTGCTGGAAGTAGATGCCGCTCGCCCCGGCCAGTGAATAGCCGACGGAGCGCGCATTCAGCAGCGCCTCTTTTAGCGCCGCCACGCTGCTGATATCCGGATGCGTCGCGCCGGGCAGGGCAGCGAGGCCAATCTGCGAATCCACCAGCTCAATCCGGCTGGCCGCACGCACCTCACCTGCGGCTATCAGCCGGTCCAACGCATCGACGGTGACAATTACCGCATCGGCACGCTGCCCGGCGGCGATGTTTTTTTCAATCACCACCGTCGGCCCCCACGCGATATCCAGCGTAATGTCGGGATACTGCTGCTGCCACAGCGGCAGCAGCCGGTCAACGGCGGCGCGGATGGCCAGCACGCTAAATACGCGCAGCGTTGTTTTCTCGGTCATGGTCTGACTCCTGGTTATCACAGTTTGCGCAGATAGCTGTCGTCCAGCTCGCCCGGCGTGCGAACGCCCAGCAGCGCCAGATCGCGGTCGATTTCATCGCGCAGGATGCCCATCGCGTGCTCCACACCTGCCTGCCCGGCAACCACCGTTGCGTAAAGGAAAGGGCGACCGAGAAATACGAAGTCTGCCCCCAGCGCCATTGCCTTCATCACGTCGGTGCCGCGCCGGATGCCGCTGTCGATAATCACCTTCATATCGCCTTTCGCCGCCGCAATTTCCGCCAGCGTATACAGTGGCGGAATGGTGTGGTCCAGCTGACGCCCGCCGTGATTCGACAGGATCACCGCATCGGCACCGAGATCGCGGGCGATAAACGCATCCTGCGGCGACATCAGTCCCTTAATCACCAGGTTACCGCGCCATTTTTTGCGAATGGCTTCCACATTTTTCCAGCAAAGTTTGTCGCGGGCGTTGGTGTTGCGCACCTTGCTGGACATCATCGGCGGGCCGCGTTCGGCATCGGTATTTTCAAAATGCGGTGCGCCGTGGCGCAGGAATGTTTGTGCCACGGTGCCCAGCAGCCAGCGCGGGTTCATCGCGCTTTCAAACGCCACCTTCGGCGTGATTTTGATCGGCATACTGAAGCCGCTGCGGGTGTTGTGCTCGCGGTTGCCGAGCATCGGCGTATCGCCGGTCACCACCAGCGTCTGATACCCGGCGGCCTCCACGCGGTCCACCAGCCGGTCGATGCGCGGCTGATCCCCGGCCAGATAGGCCTGGAACCAGGCGTCCGGGTTGGCGGCGTGCACATCTTCCAGCTTCACCAGCGACGAGGCGCTGAGGATCATCGGCACGTTCATGCTGCGGGCGGCGCGGGCGAGGGCGATATCGGCCTGATAGGCCACGAAGGACGCGCCGCCCAGCGGGGCCACGCCAAACGGGTGCTGATAGCGGTGGCCAAACAGATTCACCGACTGGTCGCGGCCGGAAACGTCGCGGAACATGCGCGGGATAAATTTAAAACGCTGATAGGCATCAAAATTTCCGGCAATGCCCTGGCCGGTTTCCACCCCGCCCGCCACGTACTGATAAATCATATTCGGCAGGCGGCGGCGCGCGTGGCGCTCAAAGTCATCCAGCGCCAGCAGATCGCGAAACTGGCGCGGCAGCTTTTTTGCCACGGACGGGCTGACCGCCGCGCTGTGCGGCACGGCAGCGGTCGGGAGAGATGATGAGTTTGCAGGCGTTGTCATAGAGCGTTCTCACTGTCCATTTTTAGCGTTGTTGCCGGGCCAGGTGGCAGAGCAACCTGTTGCGTCGGGCATTAATTTTTGTAAGCGCTTTCAATTTTGCTGCCTTGCACATAAAATTTCAACACCGTACGAGCGATGCCAACCTGTTTTTATGTGATCGGCATCACTTTACAGAAACAATTGTAAGCCCTTACATTAAGCCTGTACCCCGACAGACTGGAGTTGAAATGACATCGCGAATTGTTTTACTGCATGCCACCCCGGTGGCCATGGAGCCGATCCACACCGCCTTCGCCGAAATCTGGCCGCAGGCGGAAACCATCAATCTGCTGGATGACGGCCTGTCGATTGACCGCGCCCGCAGCCCGGAGCTCACCGAGGCGATGATCGATCGTTTTGTGCGCCTGGGTGAATACGCAGCGGATATGCAGGCCGACGGCATTCTGATCACCTGCTCGGCGTTTGGCCCGGCGATTGACCGGCTGGCGGAAAAACTGACCATTCCGGTGCTGCGCCCGAACGAGGCGATGTTCCGTCAGGCCATCGCGCAGGGCAGCGATATCGGCATGCTGGCCACCTTTGGCCCGGCGGTGGAAACCATGACCGCAGAATTTGACGAGTACGTGGCGCGCACCGGTTCGACCGCGCGGCTGACCACCGTGCTGGTGCCGGAGGCCATCGATCTGCTGAAAAAAGGCGATGCGCAGAGCCATAACCGGCTGGTGGCCGCGCGAGCCGCTGAGCTGGCGCACTGCGACGTGATTATGCTGGCGCACTTCTCCACCTCGCGTGCCGCCGCCGCCGTCCGCGAGCAGGTCAGCATTCCGGTGCTGACCGCGCCACACGCCGCTGCCAGCCTGATGAAGGCCAGCGTAACCGACACCGGGGAGGAGTAAATCATGCTGATTGGAGTGATTGCCGACGATTTTACCGGTGCCAGCGATATTGCCGTGACGCTGTCGAAAGGGCTGGAAGGGGAAGGCGGGCTGCGCACCACGCAGTATCTTGGCGTGCCGTCGGTGCAAGCCGATGCCTCGGTCGAGGCGGGCGTTATCGCGCTGAAAAGCCGCTCGCTGCCGGTGGAAGAGGCGGTGGCGCAGTCGCTGGCCGCCTGCCGCTGGCTGCAGGAACAGGGCTGCGAGCAGATAATCTTTAAATACTGCTCCACTTTTGACTCTACCGACAAGGGCAATATCGGGCCGGTGACCGACGCGCTGGCCGCGCACCTTGAAGCGCAGAGCGTAGTGATGTGCCCGGCGTTTCCGGCGATGGGCCGTACGCTGTATCAGGGGCATCTGTTTGTGCACGACAAGCCGCTGAACGAATCCGGCATGCAGCACCATCCGCTTACGCCGATGACCGATGCCGATCTGCGCCGGGTGCTGGCGCGGCAGTCGCAAAACCGCGTCGGGCATATTGCGTGGCAAACGGTCAGCGCGGGCAGCGGGGCGGTACAGGCCGCGCTGGTCGCTCAGGCAGAAGAGGGCAGGGTGCTGGTCATTGTTGATGCCATCAGCAATGACGATCTCACCACTATCGGCAGCGCCTGCCGGGGAGCCGCGCTGGTGACCGGCGGGTCGGGGATTGCCCGGGCGCTGCCGCATAACTTTATTGCTGACGGGCGGGCGCAGGGGCAGCGCGCGGGCGTGCCGCAGGTGAGCGGCGCGGAAGCGATCCTCGTCGGCAGCTGTTCCGGTGCCACGCGCGGGCAGATCGCCGAGCATGAAAAGCAGCATCCTGTGCTGATGATCGAGGTGAAAGAGGTGCTGAGCGGCGCAACGGGTCCGCAGCAGCTGGTTGACTTTATTCTGGCGCATCAGGGCCAGGCTCCGCTGGTCTATTCTTCCGGCGATCCGGAAACGGTGCGCCAGCTACAGCAGGAATACGGCCGCGAAAAGATTGCCGAAGCGCTGGACACGCTGTTTGGCCTGACGGCACGGCAGCTGGTAGCCGAAGGCGTACGGCGGCTGGTGGTGGGCGGTGGCGAAACCTCAGGGGCGGTGGTCAGCGCGCTGGATCTGGATGCGTTAACCATCGGGCAGGAGATCGATACCGGCGTTCCGGCGATGGTGTCCGGCGGCGAGCGGCCGATTGCCCTGGCGCTGAAATCAGGCAACTTCGGCGGCAGAGACTTTTTCGCCCGGGCGCTGAATACGCTGTAACGCCACAGAAACGGAGTAGTCAGCTCTCTGCTCCGTTTCTGCTATATGTGTTTTTGTTATTAAATATTAATTTTAATTATTTTTAGGAATTAAATCTGCCTGATAGCGTAAATTTTCTACTAATAACATAATGAAAAGTGGGAAAATTTATGGCTTTCAAAATCAGTCGCGTGGCTGCTTTATTACTCGCTCTGGGAACCCTCACCAATGTGGCAGCAGCAGAGCAGGCGCTCTCTCTGCAGGGCAAAACCATCGGAATCGCCGTAGTCGGCACCCAGCACTTCTGGGATCGTGAGGCCTATAAAGGCGCCACGGAAGAGGTGGAAAAACTGGGTGGTAAGGTGGTGGGTGTTGACGGCGGCCGCGATAACCAGGTGCATGCGGATAACCACGACATCCTGCGCGCACGCAAGGTGGATGCGGTGATCAGCATCCTCGGTGACAGCTCGGTTGAGCCAAAATTCAAGGCGCTGCGTGATGCCAACATTCCGGTATTTACCGTCGATCACGTCTCGCCGTATTCGGTGAACAACACCACTTCAGATAACTACAGCCTCGGCAGCACCATTGGCCGCTACACGGCGGATGCGCTGGGTGGCAAAGGCACCGTGGCGGTGTTCAACGCCTTCTCGAACTCGCTGCGCATCTGCGGCATCCGCTACGATCAGTGGAAATATGTATTGCAGGACTACCCGGGCATTAAGATCCTCCAGCCGGAGCTGGCCGAACAGTTTGCCAACTCGCCGGAAGATGCACGTAAGAAAACCCTCGAACTGCTGAGCCAGCATCCGAAAGGCACGCTGGATGCCATCCACGTTGCCTGCTGGGATCAGCCGGCCATCGGTATCGTACAGGCGCTGGAAGAAACCGGCCGCGACAAAGACGTGAAAGTCACCGCGATTGATGCCGGTCCGGATACGCTGGAAATCATGGCCGAGAAAGACAGCCCGTTCGTGGCCAACGTCGCGCAGCAGCCACGCCTGATCGGCACCACCTCCGCCGATAATGTCGCCCGCTACTTCGGCGGTGCGAAGCTGCTGCCGCAGACCTTTGTGCCGGTGCTGCCGGTACAGGGACCGGAAGAGGCGAAAGCGGTGTACAAACAGCTGGGCTACGGCGATCTGAAGGAGTAATCGCGGCGTGACTCAGTCTCTGCACAAGGCCGCCTCGGGCGGCCTGTTTATGCAGCACATCCGCAAAACCTTTGCCGGTGTGACTGCCCTCGACGGGGTTGAACTTCACGTTCACCCCGGTGAAATTCATGGCCTGATCGGTGAGAACGGCGCGGGGAAATCCACGCTGATTAAGATCCTGGCGGGGGTGTATGCCCCGGACAGCGGCGATATCAGCGTCGGGGGCCGACGGCTGGCCAGCGTGACCCCGGCGGCGGTGCAGCAGGAAGGCATCCGCTTTATCCACCAGGAGCTGCATCTGATCCCCCACTTCACCGTGGCGGAGTCGGTGTTTATCGGTCAGGAGCGCTGTCATCGTCTGGGGCGGCTCGATCGCCGGGCGATGCGTGCGGACAGCGAAAAATTCTTTCGTGAGGTGCTGAATATCCGGCTGGACGGCAACCGCCTGATCCGCGACCTGTCGCAGGCCGAGCTGAAGCTGGTGCAGATTGCCCGCGCGCTGATCGACGGTGAAGCCCGGCTGGTGGTGTTCGACGAACCCACCGCGCCGCTGGAAGCCCGGGAGTCGGCGCTGCTGTTTGCGGCTATCAGGGCGCTGAAAGCGCGCGGCATCGCGATTATCTACGTCTCCCACTACCTGAATGAAATCACCCAGATTTGTGACCGCGTGACGGTGCTGCGCAACGGTAAACAGGTTGCCACGCTGGACGAGGTCAACGCCGATGACATCGACCGCCTGATTGAGCTGATGGTGGGCCGCGAACTGACCACGCTGTTCGCGCCTCCGGCGGAAAAACCGCCGTCGACCACGCCGTGGCTGTCGCTGGAAAACCTCGGCAGCGATGCGTTTCGCCACATCAATTTCCAGTTGGCACCGGGCGAGATTGTCGGCATCGCCGGGCTGTCCGGCTCCGGGCGCGAGCAGCTGATCGATGCGCTGTACGGCCTGTATCCGCTGCGCCAGGGCACGCTGCGTATTGCCGGTAAGGCCGTGCGGTTGCGTTCCCCGGTGCAGGCGATTGCCGAAGGGATTGCGCTGGTGCCTCGCGATCGCCGCCATCACGGGCTGATCCAGCCGCTGTCGGTGGCCGACAACATTAATATTGCCTCGCCGGGCAGCCTGTCGCGTTTCGGCTGGGAGCTGAAAGAAAAGGCGCGGCAGAACGCGCTGGCGCTGGCGGAAAAGCTGGATATTCGCCCGCGCAACGTGCGCCAGGCGGTACGCTTCCTCAGCGGCGGCAACCAGCAGAAGGTGATTCTGGCCCGCTGGCTGAACAGCCACAGCCAGCTGTTTATCCTTGATGAGCCGACGCTGGGCGTTGACGTTGGCGCGCGCGCCGAAATCTACCATCTTACCCGCCAGCTGGCCGATAAAGGGCGCTGCGTGCTGGTCTCCTCCAGCGATGCCAGCGAGCTGATTGGCCTCTGCGATCGCCTGCTGGTGATGCGCCGTGGCGAAATCGTGGCCGAAGTGCCAACCCATAATCTGACCCAGGACGGGCTGCTGGCGCTGACCAGCGGCGGCAGTGAACAGGAAACCCCGTAATGAGCGATCTCTCTCAGCCAGGTCTGCGGCGCAGGCTGGCCTTTCCCATCGATAAAATACCGCTGCTGCTGTTTGCCGCGCTGCTGGTGTTCTTCTGCTTCCAGGCACCGTGGTTCCTCAGCTGGCAGAACGTCAGCGTGATCCTGAAACAGACCGCGCCGCTGGCTATTCTCTGCTTCGGCCTGGCCTGCGTGATCATCGGCGGCGGTGATGATGTGGTGTCCGGCGGCATCGATCTGTCGCTGCCGGCCATTTCGGTGCTGGCGGTGGCGATAATCAGTATCGGCGTACAGATCGAAGCGAATATCTTTCTGCTGGCGCTGCTTGCGGTCGCCGCCGCGCTGCTGGCCGGACTGGTGAACGCACTGATGGTGGTACGGGTGGGGCTGCCGCCGCTGCTGGCGACGCTGGCCAGTTCGGTGGCCATCGTTGGCCTGACCAACTATCTGACCCGCCAGCGCAGGATCAGCATTGACGCGCCGTGGCTGGTGGCCTTCCGCGACGGAACGCTGCTGGGTCTGCCGTGGGCGGTATGGTTTATGCTGGCGGTGTTTGTACTGTACCAGTTTGTGGTGCATCACAGCCGCTGGGGGCAGCATCTGCAGGCCAGCGGCGGCAGCCGGGAAGCCGCCGAACTGGCCGGACTGCCGGTGAACGCATTAATGCTGCGTTCCTACCTGCTGGCCGCCGCCGCCGCCGCGCTGGCCGCGCTGACGCTGCTGGCGCGCGGTTCCGGCAGTTCGCCCGGTGCCGAAGAGCCGCTGCTGCTGGAAATGGTGCTGGCCACCTTTATCGGCACCGCGTTTTCCCGCCGCCGGGTGGTTACCGTGTGGGGCGCGCTGCTGGGGGCGCTGCTGGTCAATGCGCTGTCCAACGGGCTGGCCCTGATGCGGGTGGATATTTTCTGGGTGGGAACGGTGAAGGGCGTGCTGATCCTGCTGGTTCTGGCCGCCGCTGCCGTGCAGCGTCGGGGGCAGCCATGAGCAAATCAACACAGGTATTAACCGCGCGCACCGCCTCTCAGGGCGGCAGCCTGCTTTCACTGCTGGCCCGCTATGGATTCCAGCTGATCCTGCTGCTGTTTATCCTGTTTTTCGCCCTCAACAGCCCGGTATTTTTAACCGCGGATAACCTGGCCAACATCCTGCAGGGGAACGCCATTCTGCTGATCGTCGCGCTGGCGATGACGCTGGTGGTGATCGCGGGCGGCATCGATCTGTCGGTGGGCGTGGCGCTGGACTTCGGTGCGGCGTTTGCGCTGGTGGCGCTGAAAACCTGGGGCTGGCCGTGGCAGGGGGCGGTGCTGGCCGCGCTGGCCGGAGGGGCGCTGGTCGGTCTGGTGAACGCCATTCTGATCCTCGGTTTCCGGGTGAAGCCGTTTCTGGCGACGCTGGGCACCTGGTTTATCGGCAGCAGCCTTGAGCGGGTGCTGACCGACGGCGGCGGGCCGATTGCCTATCGCCGCATGGCCGCCGAATACCATGAGATCGCGGTCGGTTCGCTGTGGGGCATCGCCATTCCGGTGGTGATTGCTGCGGTACTGATGCTGATCTGCTATCTGCTGCTGGAGCGCACGCTGTTCGGCAAGCGCATCCACGCGGTGGGCCTCAACCCGGTCGCCTCGCTGAATGCCGGGGTGAACGTTAAGCGCAACCTGCTGTGGGTGCTGATCGCCAGTTCGGTGCTGTGCGCCATCGGCGGGATTATTCTGTCCGCAAACCTGCGGCAGTTCAGCCCGCTGGCCGGGCAGTCCTATCTGCTGGATGCCATCGCAGCGGTGTTTATCGGCACCGCATTCCATGCGCAGGGCAGGCCGAACGTGCCCGGAACGCTGGTGGGCGTGCTGTTCCTCGGCCTGGTGGCCAACGGTCTGAACCTGATGGGGCTGGATTTTATTCTGAAAGACGCACTGAACGGTCTGGTGCTGCTGGTGGCGCTGGTGCTCTCCTTCTGGCAGGGCAGGCTGCGGCAGTCGCAACAGTGGCGAAAAAAGGAGGCGGCATGAGCCAGTTTGACGCGGTATTTGTCGGGTTAACCACGCTGGATATCGCCGGACGGCCCATTCGCGGCATTCCGTCCGGCGGCGGCGTGGAGTTTATTGAACAGATCCGCCTGAGCCCGGCGGGCACCGCCTGCGGGGCGGTAATGAACGCTGCCAAGCTGGGCATTCACACCGCCGTTGCGGCCTGCCTCGGCGACGATGAAAAAGGGGATTTTATCGCCGGGGTCTGGCGGCGGCTGGGCATTGACGGCTTGCTGATCCAGCGTACCCAGGTCAGCGAAACGTCGGCGACGATTCTGGCGATCCGCCCCAACGGCGAGCGCCCGGCGCTGCACTGTCGCGGCGCGTCGGACCATCTGTTTATCGACGAGGCGGATTTCCCCCGGGTGTGCAATGCGCGTTTTCTGCACCTCGGCGGCAGCGGCCTGCTGGCGGCGATGGATAACGGCCAGAGCGCGAAACTGCTGGCCTGGGCGCATCAGCACGGCGTGACGACCAGCTTCGATCTGATTGCGCCAAATGAACAGACGCTGGATCTGCTGACGCCTATGCTGCCGCATATCGACTACTTTATGCCGTCAATGGAGGAGGCCGCGCAGATTTCCGGGCAGCAGGAGCCGCAGGCGATGGCGGACTTCTTTCTCGATCGCGGCGTAGGTACCTGTATCTTTAAGGACGGCGCGCGGGGATCGTGGGTGTTTGGCCGGGGCGGCCAGCTGCGTATTCCGGCCTGGCAGGTCAGGGTGGTGGATACCACCGGCTGTGGCGACAGCTACTGCGGCGGCTTTATTGCCGGGCTGGCGAAGGGGCTGGACGTTGAACAGGCCTGCCGGGTCGGCAGCGCGGTGGCCTCGCTGGTCGCCAGCGGCCTGGGTTCGGATGCGGGCGTGGTGGACTGGGAAACCACTCAGGCCTTTATGGCCACCACGCCCACGTTGCCATTATCAGGCTGACGGCCAGCGATAGTGCAGGGGTTCGCCGCTGAGGAAGCGTTGTAAATCAGCGGCGATCATCGCAGTGTGCTTCACCAGTGTTTCCCGGGTCGCCCCGGCGATATGCGGGGTGATCACCACGTTATCAAACTCGGTAATAAACGGATGATCGCGCCAGATCGGTTCGCTGGCGAAGACGTCCAGCGCCGCTCCGGCAATGCGCTTTTCACGCAGGGCGACAATCAGATCTTCTTCGACGATCACCGCCGCGCGCGAGGTGTTAATCAGCCGAGCTTCCGGCTTCATCAGCCCCAGCAGGCGCTGGTCAATCAGTCCGGTGGTCTGCGGCGTCACCGTCAGATGCAGGCTGACGTAGTCGGACCCGGTAAACAGCTCCTCCAGCGTGGCTTTGCGCACGCCCGGTTCGTCAATATCCTCTGCCGCTACACGTGGATCGGCCACCAGCAGCGACATGCCGAACGCCCGCGCCAGGCGACCGACGCGCTGGCCGATGCTGCCGTAGCCCACCAGACCCAGCGTTTTATTGCGCAGTTCGCCGCCCTTGAACACCTCGTACGGGCTGGATTTATCCACGTCCCACACCACGTCCTGGCGCAGCCCCTGCTGAGTGGCGTTGCTGCCCTGAGTGGCGCGGGTGAATTCGCCGCGCTTCAGCGCGCCGTGCGCCTGCGGGATATGCCGCGCCAGGCTGAGCATCAGTCCCAGCGTCAGCTCGGCGGCCGCATCGGCATTGCGTCCCGGCGTATAAAGCACCGGAATATTGCGTGCCGCCGCCGCCTTCAGATCGACATTCACCGGATTGGCGCGGGTGCAGGCAATCAGCTTCAGCTGCGGGCAGGCGTCAATCACCCGGGCGGTAATGTCATCGTAGCTGACAATCAGCACATCGGCGTCCTGGCCGTGGGCAATCAGGGCGTCTTCGCTCAGTTTGCTGTCGCCCGCCGCCCAGCCGGTCACCACCAGATCGCCGTACTGGCGGAAGGCATCAAGGGAACCGGCATACTCGGCGGTAAAGAGAATTTTCATAAATCGGCTGAATCCTGTGCAAGTTGAGTTAAAGCGTCGTCCCGCGCCTGCCAGACCGGCAGCAGCTGTTCGCGCAGCTGGCGGAAGACCGGGAACAGGCGCTGGTACTGAATATGCGATCGTGCATCCGGGTGCCAGATCTGGCGATCCCCTGGCTGTAGCGACTCGGCGCTGACCGGCTGACCGAGCGCCATGGCCGCCAGGATCGCTGCACCGCGCGCGCCGGGCTCGCTCTGCGGGCTGACGATCACCCGGCGTCCGGTGCAGTCGGCGATGATTTGCAGCCAGAACGGCGAGGCCGTGCCGCCTCCGGCCAGATAAAGATCGCCGCCCGGCGGATAGTCGCTGAGCACGTCGGTAATCGCCCACGCCAGCCCCTCAAAGACCGCACGCAGCAGGTGCGCGTTGGTGGTGTCCTGGCTGATGCCGAAGAAACCGGCGCGGGCAACCGGACTGTAAAACGGCGCGCGCTCGCCGTTGAGGTACGGCTGATAAAACACACCGCCGCTGCCGGGGGAGAGGGCACTGATTTCCGCGCCCAGCTCGCTGAAGCTGCGGTTGGCGGCCAGATGGCTGATGGCCCAGTCGAGGTTCGGCGTGCCCGACTGCATGGCGAACAGATTCAGGAACTGACCCTGCCAGGCGTGGCTGACAAATCGGGTTTTGCGGCTGACCTGGGTCAGATCGTGACAGACGATGCCGGTACAGCAGGTGGTACCCAGCAGGGTAAAGACGTCGCCGTCATGCACCGCTCCGATGCCGAGCGCGCAGGCGGAGACGTCCAGCGCCCCGGCGGCGACCGGCGTACCGGCAGACAGCCCGGTGGCAGCGGCGGCGGCGGTGCTCAGCTCCCCGGCCAGTTCGTGCGGGGCCAGCAGCGGCGGGAACAGCGGGCGCAGGCTTTCAATACCCAGCTCTTTTAAGACCGTAGCGGAAAGGGTGCCCTGATGCAGATCCAGCAGCGAGGTGCCGGCATCGGTTAGCTCCAGGTTGGCGCGGCCGGTCAGGCGAAAACGAATCCAGTCCTTGGCGAAGAAAAACCACTGTGCATCTTCAAGCCGCTCCGACTGATGCTGCTGCAGCCAGCGCAGCTGCAGGCTGCTGTTGCAGGGCAGCAGGCGGCTGCCGCAAAGCTCAAACAGCGTCTCCTCCAGCCCGTCACGCGCGGCGAGTTCGCGAATGGAGGCCGCGGTGCGGGTGTCGCTCCACAGCAGCGCATCGTGCAGCGGCTGGCCCTGTTTATCAATCAGCCATGCGCCTTCGCCCTGGCCGGACAGCCCGATACCGCGCAGCGTCCCTTTTGCCAGCAGCGGCGATGCGGAGAGCGTTTTCAGCGTGCTGACCACGTTCTGCCACAGCGCCTCCATCTGCTGCTCCTGGTGACCGGGGGCGGGGGTCAGCGTGCGGTTGCTGACGGAGGCGACTTCCAGCTGGTTAAAACGGGCGTCAAACAACACCGATTTGGTTTTTGAGGTACCGACATCGATGCCAATAAAGTAATCCATAATGCAGCCTTTAATACGGTAAGCCCTTCAGCCTGCGGATAAAAAACCGTGCCGAACGCGAAGCTTTGCAGAAATTTTCTCCATTATTGCCACAGGTTTTCAGAACACGAAAGACAGAATCAGGCTCCAAATATTCTCTTTGGTTATAAGGCATATCATTTCAGTCGTTTCCAATAGTTTCCCTGCTGCTTAATATCACCAGGCAATTAGTGCTATCGATAATTCACAAATAAGAATCAGTTTAATTAATCAGCATATTTCGCTGATACGACGGCAGAAAACAGGCAACAGATGATCGTTTTACGCAACGTTTCTAAAATATTTAACGCCCGATCGGGTCCGGTGACCGCCGTTGACAACGTCAATCTGCAGGTAGAGCAGGGCCAGATTTACGGCATTATTGGCTACAGCGGCGCGGGAAAAAGTACGCTGATCCGCCTGCTGAACGGTCTGGAAAAACCCACCTCCGGCAGCGTGGTGATTGCCGGGCAGGACATTGCTCAGGCCAGCGGTGAAGCGCTGCGCCAGGCGCGGCTGAAAATCAGCATGGTGTTCCAGCATTTCAATCTGCTGTGGTCGCGCACCGTCAGCGAAAATATTGCTTTCTCGCTGCAGATTGCCGGTGCGCCGAAAGCGACGATCCAGCGCCGTGTGCAGGAGCTGATTGAGCTGGTCGGGCTGAACGGTAAAGAGCAGGCCTATCCCTCGCAGCTGAGCGGCGGGCAGAAGCAGCGCGTGGGGATCGCCCGCGCGCTGGCCAACAGCCCGGACGTGCTGCTGTGCGATGAAGCCACCTCGGCGCTTGACCCGCAAACCACCGACGCGATCCTCGATCTGCTGTTGGATATTAACCGCCAGCTGAAGCTGACCATTGTGCTGATCACCCATGAGATGCACGTGGTGCGCAAGATCTGCCACCGCGTGGCGGTAATGGAGGCCGGGCACATCGTGGAAGAGGGCGAAGTGCTGTCGGTGTTTACCCACCCGCAGCAGCCGATTACCCGCCAGTTTGTGAAGCAGACCACCGAATACAGCAGCGCCGATACGCCGTTTAATGCCGATTTGGTGGACGCGGCGGCGGGTGCAGTACTGAAGCTGACCTTTGTCGGCCAGAGCACCCGCCAGCCGATCGTCGGTGAACTGACGCTTAAATACGCGCTGCCGTTCAATATCTTGCACGGAAAAATGACCCAGACCGCCAACGGCACTTTTGGTGAGCTGTGGCTACAGGTTCCGGCCAGCGATACCCAGCTGGAGAGTATTTTGGCCGATCTGCACGACCACGAAATTTCAACCGAGGTGGTGAAAAATGTTTGAGTCCCTGTTTCCGCACCTGAAGGTTGACCAGCTGTGGGCCGCCACCGGTGAAACCCTGTATATGACCGCGCTGTCCGGTCTGGCCACCTTTGTGCTGGGTATTGTGCTTGGCCTGGCGCTGTTCCTGACCGCGCGCGGCGGGCTGTTCCAGAACCGTGCGGTGTACGGCGCGATTTCCATTCTGGTGAATGTGTTCCGCTCCATTCCGTTCATTATTTTGATTGTGCTGCTGATTCCGTTCACCAAAACGCTGATCGGCACCATCCTTGGTGCTAACGCCGCGCTGCCCGCGCTGATCGTCGGCGCGGCCCCGTTCTACGCCCGCCTGGTGGAGATCGGCCTGCGCGAAGTGGACAAAGGGGTGATTGAGGCTTCCCGCTCGATGGGCGCGAAGCTGAGTACGCTGATTTTCCGCGTGCTGCTGCCGGAGTCCTCACCGGCGCTGGTGTCCGGTATTACCGTGACGCTGATTGCGCTGGTCAGCTACAGCGCGATGGCCGGGGTGATCGGTGCCGGTGGCCTCGGTAACCTGGCGTATCTGGAAGGTTTTCAACGTAACCACGGCGATGTGACGCTGGTGGCGACGGTAATGATTCTGGTGATTGTTTTTATCATCCAGTTTTTAGGTGATGTGCTCACGACACGGCTCGACAAACGTTAACTTTTAGGAAAATCCAAAATGAAAAAAACACTGACGCTGCTGGCTGCAGCAACCCTGGGTGCCCTGAGCCTGAGCGCATGGGCAGACACGCTGACCGTTGGGGCGTCTAACGTGCCGCACGCGGAAATTCTGGAGCAGGCGAAGCCGATTCTGGCGAAGCAGGGTATCGATCTGGAAATCAAACCGTTCCAGGACTACATCCTGCCGAACACCGCGCTGGCCAGCCGCGATATCGATGCCAACTATTTCCAGCACATTCCGTATCTGAACAGCGTGCTGAAAGATCACGCCGGTGATAAGACCTATGATTTCGTCAGCGCCGGTGCGATCCACATCGAGCCTATCGGCATCTATTCGAAGAAGTTCAAATCGCTGAAAGAGCTGCCGGAGAACGGCAAAGTGATCATGCGTGATGCGGTAGCGGAAGAGGGCCGTATTCTGTCCATCTTCGAGAAAGAGGGCGTGATTAAGCTGAAGCCGGGTGTGAACAAGGTGAATGCGCGCATCAGCGACATCGTGGAAAACCCGAAACACCTGAAGTTCCTGCCGAACGTTGAAGGCGCGCTGTTGCCGCAGATGTACAACAACGACGAAGGCGACGCGGTGGTGATCAACGCTAACTACGCGATTGACGCCGGTCTGGACCCGGTGAAAGACCCGATTGCGGTGGAAAGCGGTGAGAACAACCCGTATGCCAACATCATTACCGTGCATCGCGGTGATGAGAACAAGCCGGACATCAAAGCGCTGGTCACCGTGCTACACTCTAAACAGATCCAGGACTGGATCCGCACCAAATACAAAGGCGCGGTGATCCCGGTTAATAACTGATTTAACGCAGCGTAAAGGCCCGGAACAGGGGGGAGAATACTCCTCTGTTTCGGGCTTTTTTATGGCAATAAAATGGATTTTCCTCCCGACCTCTCTATCGCGTTTGTTAATTGGTTTCAATTTCGAGTTGATGTTTTGTGATAAAAATTTGCTACATCCGATTGACTGTCTGTATTGGCTTTGCGCATTTCCCTTGAAATTATGAATTGCAGTTTCTACACTGAAATTCATAAGCTATAGCTTATAAAAGGACATGCAAGGAGCAAGGGAATGTGGACGGTAATAGTGGGGCTGTTATTCGATCGCTGGTTACATGAGCAGGAACTCGGTTTACAGGAAAAAGTGTTAGCCGATCTGATTCGTCTGAGAACTTTTGGACCTTCACTTTCGCGGCCTTATGCTGATACGGTGAAGGGATCGCGCTATAAGAATATGAAAGAACTCCGTATTCAGTATGCTGGATTGCCGATACGGGCGTTCTTTGCGTTTGACCCAGTCAGACAGGCAATTGTACTTTGCGCCGGCGACAAACGTAACGACAAGCAATTTTATGAAAAGTTGATCCGTATTGCCGATGAGGAATATTCGTTTCATCTTTCTGATTTAGAGGGCAAAAATGAGAACATTAGATGAAGTCATTGCGGCTCGATCGCCGGAAAGTCAGAAACGGATCACCGAACTGGCTGATGAACTGATACTTGAAACCGGTCTGCAAATGATCCGTGAAGAGCTTCAACTATCGCAAAGACATGTGGCTGAAGCCATGGGTATCAGTCAGCCCGCAATCACACAGCTTGAACAGCGTGGCAATGAGCTGAAGCTGGCTACCCTAAAACGCTATATTGAAGCGATGGGCGGTAAGTTAAGTCTGGATGTCGAGCTTCCATCCGGTAAGCGCGTTGCATTTCATATATAAACTTAAACCAGACCACAGTGATTGTGGTCTGGTTATGCTTTGTGCCGTTAAACACTAAAGGCACAATGTTTTTGTGTATATAGTCTACCCTTAATCGCTGGACTCCATAACAAAGTCGGAGAGACAGCGATGAGCAATGATAAACGCAAACCTACCACCAACGATGCCGGTAATCCGGTTGCCAGCGATGAATACTCTCTTTCAGTTGGCCCGGACGGGCCTCTGCTGCTGCATGACCACTACCTGATTGAACAGATGGCCAACTTTAACCGCGAGCGTATCCCCGAGCGCCAGCCGCATGCCAAGGGCAGCGGGGCATTTGGCCGTTTTGAAGTGACAGAGGATATCAGCCGCTATACCAAAGCCGCGCTGTTCCAGCCAGGGGTGAAAACCGAGGTGGTGATGCGCTTTTCCACGGTAGCCGGGGAGCGGGGCAGCCCGGATACCTGGCGCGATCCGCGCGGCTTCGCCATCAAGTTCTACACCAGTGAAGGCAACTACGACATGGTGGGGAACAATACCCCGGTGTTCTTTATCCGCGACCCGCTGAAGTTCCAGCATTTTATCCGTTCGCAGAAGCGCCGCGCCGATAACAATTTGCGCGATCACGATATGCAGTGGGATTTCTGGACCCTGTCGCCGGAATCGGCGCACCAGGTAACCTGGCTGATGGGCGATCGCGGCATCCCGAAAAGCTGGCGGCATATGGATGGCTTCTCCAGCCACACTTATATGTGGGTGAACGGGCAGGGCGAGAAGTTTTGGGTGAAATACCACTTCAAAACCGACCAGGGCGTGGAATGCCTGCACCAGCAGGAGGCCGATCTGCTGGCCGGGCAGGACGGCGATTATCACACCCGTGACCTGTATGAGGCGATCAAACGCGGGGAGTACCCGAGCTGGACGCTGTATATGCAGATTATGCCGTTCGCCGACGCGGATAATTATCGCTTTAACCCGTTCGACCTGACCAAAGTGTGGCCGCACGCGGATTACCCGCTGATTAAGGTCGGCAAGCTCACGCTCGACAGAAATCCGACCGATAACCATGCGCAGATTGAGCAGGCGGCCTTCGAGCCGAACAATCTGGTGCCGGGCATCGGCATCAGCCCGGACAAGATGCTGATTGGCCGCATGTTTGCCTATGCGGATGCGCACCGCGCGCGGCTGGGGGTGAATTACAAGCAGATCCCGGTTAACGCGCCGCATTCGCCGGTGAACAGTTACAGCAAGGACGGCGCGATGCGCATGAATCCGGTGTCCGACCCGGTTTATGCACCGAACTCCAAAGGCGGCCCGGTGGCCGACGGCCAACGCTACCCGACGGATTCCACCTGGCATGCCAGCGGTGAGATGGTTCATGCACCGTACAGCCTGCATCGTGACGATGACGATTACGGCCAGGCGAACACGTTGATTAATCAGGTGATGGACGATGCCGCCCGCCAGAGGCTGGTGGATAACGTCAGCGGCCATCTGCTCAACGGTGTGGAGGAGCCGGTGCTGTCCCGCGCCTTTGAATACTGGCGCAATATCGATAGCCGTATTGGCGATCGCATTGCGCAGCAGGTCACCGCCGAACGTGCTAAACGCCCTTAATCCTTACGGCCTCCTTCGGGAGGCCATTTTTCTGCTGTTTACTTCAGCGAATAATAACTAACCTTATAATTTTTAAGCATTCGTCTGCAATTTTTTGCAACGTTACACTGCCCCAAAGTGATTTTTAGCGGGGCGGTCATGATTAAAGTCAGCGGATTAAATAAGAAGTTTAAGAGTTATCAGGCGCTTAACGACATCAGTTTCAGCGTCCGACGCGGCGAAGTGGTGTCGATTATCGGGCCGTCCGGCTCGGGAAAATCCACGCTGCTGCGCAGCCTGAATCTGCTGGTGAAACCCGACAGCGGCCAGCTCACCATCGGTGATGAAACGGTCGATGCCGCTTCCCTGACCCACCGCAACACCACCCGCTTTCGTCGCCAGAGCGCGATGGTCTTTCAGCATTACAACCTGTTTAAGAACAAAACCGCGCTGGAAAACATCTCCGAAGTGCTGATCTACGGCCGTGGCTATCGCCGGGATGAGGCGCGCGATCGGGGGATGGAACTGCTGACCAGCGTCGGGCTGGCGCATAAGGCCGACGCCTGGCCCATTACGCTGTCCGGCGGTCAGCAGCAGCGCGTCGGCATCGCCCGGGCGCTGAGCCTGGAACCGGAAGCGCTGCTGCTGGATGAACCCACTTCATCGCTCGACCCGGAGCTGCGGCGCGATATTCTCAACCTGATCGCCAGTCTGGCCGAGCGCTCGCTGACCATGCTGATCGTCACCCATGAAATGAAGTTCGCCCGCGATATTTCACAGCGGATATTTTTTATGGAGCAGGGGCGCATCCTTGAGCAGGGCGCGCCGGATGTGCTGTTTGATCCCGTCACGGAAAACCGCGCGCACCGCTTCCTCCACGAATTTGCCTGATACCACGATAAGGACATCCCGCCATGAATTTTGACGTTGGCTATATGCTGGGGATTATTCCCCAAATCCTGACTTACCTGCCGATCACCCTGTTTATTTCGCTGTGCTCTATCGTGCTGGCTACCGTGCTGGGAGCCGGGCTGGCCGTGTTGCTGCGCGGCATCCGTCCGCTGGCGCTGTTCGCCCATCTGTATATCTCCTTTTTCCGCGGTACGCCGGTGCTGGTGCAGCTGCTGATTATCTACTTCGGCCTGCCGCAGCTGTTTCCGGTGCTTAACAGCCTGAGCGCCACGCACGCGGTGATCATCGGTCTGAGCCTGAACAGTGCCGCCTATCTGGCCGAGGTGTTTCGCGCGGCCATCGACTCGGTGGATCGCGGGCAGTGGGAGGCGTCGCTGGCGTCAGGCCTCAGCCATGTCAACGCGGCGAGGCGCATTCTGCTGCCGCAGGCGTGCCGCAATGCCATTCCCGCCGCCGGAAATATCTGGATTGGCCTGATTAAGAACTCGTCGCTGGCCTTTACCCTCGGGGTGAGTGAACTGCTGGCGGGCGGCAAGCTGATCGCCACCGAATCACTGAAATTCTTTGAAGCCTATTTCGCCGTCGGGCTGGTGTACTGGGCGCTGACCATTGTACTCAGCGCGCTACAGCGGCAGCTGGAACGCTATATCGGCAAACCTTACGTCCTCTGACTAACCGGGAAAAACAATAATGAAAGGGTATAAATTTGTACTGATTGCCGGCGCGCTGGCACTGCTGAGCGGCTGTGATAATGCCGCCGATAAATCTGCGGAGCAGCCGGTGCTGAGGGTGGGCGCCACGCCGGACGGCTATCCGCACTATTTTAAGCAGGGTAACGAAATCAAAGGCTTCAGCGCTGAGATCCTGCAGGCGGTGGCGGAGAAAATTCACTACAAAATCGAGTGGGTGACCTCCGACTGGGTCGGGGTGCTGGGCTCGCTGGAAACCGGCAAAGTGGATACGGTGGGCAATTTCGCCGACACCCCGGAGCGCCGCAAGAAATATGATTACAGCGTGCCGTATTACTACTCTGCGGCGGCGCTGGCGGTCAGTGTGAATAACAACAGCATCCACGGGCTGAGCGATATGGCCGGGAAAACCGTGGCCGCCGAGCTGGGTTCGAACTATGCCAAAGTGCTGAAAGAGTTTGACCCGGAAAACAAAATCAAGCTGGTGACCTTCGAAGGGTCCGATGTGGTGTTTAACAGCGTGGCGCAGGGCAAGGTGGATGCTTTTGTCTCCGGCCAGGTGATCCTGCTGGGGCAGATCAAACATAAGAATCTGCCGCTGAAAGTGGTGGGTGAAACCTTTGGCGAGAAGCAGGTCGCGCTGCCGTTCCGCAAGGATGCCCGGGGTGAGGAGCTGAAGGCGAAGGTGGATAAAGCGCTGACCGAACTGCGCGCCGACGGCACGCTGAAGAAGATCTCCGAGAAATGGTTTGATACCGATCTCACCGTCAGCACCCAACCGGCGAAGGGGTAAATTATGTCACTGCATCTGGCGCTGTTTCTGGAAACCACCGGCTGTCACTATGCGGGCTGGCGGATGCCCGGCGCGGCAAAACCGAATCCCACCGACTGGCCGCTGATTAAATCTCTGGCGCAAAAGGCCGAGGCGGCAAAGTTCGATCTGATTTTTATGGCCGACAAGCTGTCGATTGATGATGTATACGGCGACAGCGTGACGGAAGCGGTCCGTCATCGCGTGACCGAGCGGCCGGAACCGTTCACCGTGCTCTCCGCGCTGGGCGCGGTTACCGATAAAATCGGCCTGGCGGGGACCATTTCCAGCTCGGTGATCCAGCCTTTTGCCGCTGCGCGCACCCTGGCGACGCTGGACCATCTGACCGGCGGGCGCGCCGGCTGGAACGTGGTGACCTCGACCAGCGATGCCGAAGCGGCCAATTTTGGTCAGACGCTGCTGAGCCACGAACAGCGATACGAAAAGGCAGAAGCGTTTATCGAAGCGGTCCGTACGCTGTGGGACAGCTGGGCGGATGATGCGATTATCGGCGATCGTGAAAATGGCATTTACGCCGACGGCAGCCGGATTCGCTATGCCGGTATTGACAACGACTGGTTCAGCAGCCGCGGGCCGCTGAATATTTCCCGCCCGCCGCAGGGCCATCCGGTGACGTTTCAGGCCGGTGGTTCAGGGCCGTTTATGGAGCTTGCGGCACGCACGGCGGATGCGGTGTTTGCCGCCGAAAAACCCGATCTGGCCTCGGCTCAGGCCTGGTATGCGGCGGTCAAAGCGCGGGTGGTGGCCCACGGTCGAACGCCAGACAGCCTGAAGATCCTGCCCGGCTTACAGCCGGTGATTGGTCGTACGCAGAAGGAGGCCGACGATCTGCTGAATGAGCTGAAGCAGCTGCATCATCCGCTGGCTACGCTGACCCATCTTTCAAACACCATGAACTACGACTGGGCGCAGCACGATCTTGACGGTCCGGTGCCGGATATTGTCGGCCAGCTGGCGAGAAAAGAACGCTTTGCGCCGATGCTGAGCCATGCGAGAGAGCAGGGAATGACCGTGCGGCAGTTTACCAAATGGGTCGCCGGGTCCGGATTTATCGTGGCGGGAACCGCACAGTCGCTGGCGGCACGTATCGCCGAGTGGTATCAGCAGCGTGCGGTGGATGGTTTTGTGGTGATGCCGCCGTGGATTCCCGAAGCCTCGGATGCCTTTTTCAACGACGTGGTGCCGCTGCTACAGGAGAGGGGCGTGTTCCGCACAGCATATCAGGCCGATACGCTGCGCGGTCATTTAGGCCTGGAGCGCCCGGCGCGTTAATCCACGCCCAGCCTGCTGAGTACTGGCCACTGTAGCATCAGTGTATCCACCAGCGTATTCAGTTCCGCTTCCGTCGCGCCTTCGCGGGCGCGTACGGACATCCCCTGCAGCAGGCAGCCCAGCCAGGCGGAAATGCCTTTCAGGTCCGCCCGCGGGTCCAGCTCGCCGGCCGTCTGACGGTCCTGCAGAAACTCCAGCAGATTCTGTTCCTGGTTGTCGTGCCGCCTGCGCAGCATTTTCGCCACGTCTTCAGAGCTGGCGGAAAGACCGGTTGAGGTGCAGATAAAGAAACAGCCGCCGGGCTTTTCGCTGTCGGTAAAACAGGCCGCCGTTGAGCGGAAGTAGTTTTCCACGCCGCTGGCCACGCAGCTGTCCGGGCAGGAGAGTGCTGCGGCACTTTTACTGGCGAACTTCTCGGTATAGCGATCCACCGCCGCGCGGAACATTCCCTCTTTATTGGTAAATTCAGCATACAGCGTTGGCGCTTTTGCGCCCGTCGCCGCCACCAGATCGGCCAGCGACGTAGCTTCATAGCCATGACGCCAGAACAGCTCCAGCGCGATATCCAGCGCCGCTTCCCGATCGAAGGTTTTTGGCCGTCCCCGGCCTTTACGTGTAGCTGCGTCCTGCTCAGTCGTTGTCATCATTCCTCGCTTAGCATTACCGCACAAATGATTAAATTATCAATCAGTATAAAAACATTGTTAGCCGCTGTCGAGCGGTACGTAATGGCGGATTTCGTCTGGCGTTATGCAAAAAAGTGCTCACTATAAAAATAGTAAATTCAATGAATTAGTTATTATATTATCGATCGTTAATAAAATGGTGTTGACGATACGTACGACGGAGGATAACATTTAATTATCGATCGTTAATTAATAACGACGCAAACTAACCGAACAGCACAAAATCGAGAGTAAATATTATGAAAACCATTAAAATGACCATCGCTGCAATCGCTCTGGCTTCCGTTTCTTTCACCGGCTTCGCGGCCGATCTGGTTAACAGTGCACCTCAGCAGCAGCAACAGATTGGGGTTGTTTCTGCCGGCGGCGCGTCAAATCTTTCTTCACTGGAAGCGAAACTGGCGGCGAAAGCCGAACAGGCAGGCGCGAAATCTTTCCGAATCACCTCGACTTCTGGCGATAACAAACTGCACGGTACAGCGGTTATCTATCAGTAATTCATCTATCACAGGAAAAGGCATCAAGGGGACATCATGAACATTCGTAAAACGGCCCTTGTTGCAGTCATCCTGAGCACGGTTTCCGGTGCCAGCCTGGCAGCACAAACAGAGGGTTACCTGACCACGGTGCAACAGCCTTCAACCACCAGTTTTGTCACCGGCAGCACCACGCTGGTTGCACTGACGACCCAGCTGTCGGGCAAGGCCACCGCCGTGCCTGCCAGAGCGATTCGCACCGCAGCGTATACGGAACCGAATAGCCTGCTGGGTACCACCATCAGCTATCACTGATATGCACTTCTTATCGGACGCCGCTTCTTAACAGCGGCGCCTTTCTGTTTTGGCAATTTACGTACTATCCTCACCCCCACTCTATAAGGAATCGATAATGCGTATATTTGGCTATATCAGCGAAAAAGAAAGTCGATATTCAGACAGCAAAACGCCGTTTTTACCGGGGTATAATTTCCACGAGCGTCATCAGTCCGGGCCTATTCGTGCCAGCGCAGAGGCTATCCTTGATGCCGTTGCCGCGTACGATATGCGTGGCGATCCTCTTTCTAATGCTTTCATGACGTTGCGCGAGTTGCCTGGTAAGTTTTTCCCCGCGAATAAATCTCGTGAGCCACAGGCAGCCTTTGGTGTGCATACCTTCACCCCGCTGGATCGACAGCCGGACCGTCTGACTTACGGCCTGACCGGGCGGTTCTGGCGACCTGATATGGGCATTATTCCGCTGCGGGATGTGCACAAATTCTTTGCGTTCAACGAGCCCGGTGTGGCCCGCCTGGTGTTGCATTTTCAACTGCTGCCGGAAGGCGACGCCTGGCGGCTGCAAACCGAAACGTTTATCAACTGCCCGGACAATGCCACCCGGCTCAAGTTGCTGCCTTACTGGCTGTTGATCCGCACGGCCAGCGGTATTATTCGCAAACGCACGCTTTCTGCTATTCAGCGCCAGCTTTCCCTGCCTTAACGTACTTTCAACGATTCATCATTACCGCATCATTGTCTGATGTGAAAGCACGCAAGCTCAAACAGAAGACCCCACAGATAACGCAGATTGATAGCGTGGTAAATCCAGTGGTCACGGGGCTTTCGCCCCCTGACAAGAATGGATTCTCTCTCTCAAACAGGGGCTTTGTATGACTCAGGTAAAACAGCTGGCGGCGGTGAGCGCATTTTTACAACGCGATCACGGCCATTTTATTAATGGATTGAGCCAGCCGGGGGGAGGTGCTCTGCGCCCGGTTATCGACCCTGCGACAGGGAATGAGGTGGCACGCGTTCACGACGGCTGTGCGGAAGATGTTTCGGCGGCCATGGCGGCGGCTCAGCAGGCATTTCTTGGCAGCTGGGCGGAGATGCCCACGCTGGCGCGGGGGAACATGATGCTGAAACTGGCCGATGCCATGGAACAGCATCGGGAAGAGCTGGCGCAGATAGAAACGCTGTGTTCCGGGAAAACCATCGCGCTGTCTCGCGGCCTGGAAGTGGATCAGGCGGTCGCATTTTTACGTTACTTTGCCGGATGGTCAGGGAAAATTTACGGCGAAACGACCGAAATTTCCCTGCCGTCATTCAACGGAGAAAAGTATCGCGGATTCACCCAGCGTGAACCGCTGGGGGTCGTGGTTGGCATTATTCCCTGGAACTTCTCGATCATGATTGCCATCTGGAAAATGGCGGCGGCACTGGTTTGTGGCTGTACCGTGGTGCTGAAACCGAGTGAATTTACCCCGCTGACCATGCTGAGGGTGGCGCAGCTGGCCGCCGACGTTGGCTTCCCTCCGGGCACGATCAACGTTCTCAACGGCAACGGCGGATTGCTGGGCCCCTTACTGATCGAACACCCGTTCTGTGCCAAAGTGACCTTTACCGGTTCGGTGCCGACCGGCCGTGCGGTGGGTAATGCCGCCAGCGCGCTGGCGAAACCGGCGACTCTGGAACTGGGCGGTAAAAACGCCGCACTGTTTCTGGCGGATATGTCGGTCAGTGAGATGGTCGACGGTATCATGGAGGCAGGCTATGTGAATCAGGGGCAAATCTGCGCGTCGGCGGAGCGTTTTTACCTGCCTGCAGAGAAAATGGACGAGGTGCTTAGCGCGCTGATCCAGCGGCTTTCTCAGCTGAAAGTGGCTTCGCCGTTCGAGGAAGACTGTCAGGTTGGGCCGCTGGCCAATAAGGCCCATCTGGAGAAAATTCTGAAGATGGTTGCCAGGGCGAAAGAGGATGGTGATGAGATCCTTTACGGTGGATATTCGCCGGACCGTCCCGGCTACTATTTCCTGCCAACGGTGGTGAAAGTCCGCAGCGAAGACTCTACGCTGATGCGTGAGGAAACCTTCGGCCCGGTTGGATCGTTCCTCGCCTATGACGATGAGGAAAAGGTACTTCAGCAGATCAATAACACGCCGTTCGGTCTCGCCGCCAGCGTCTGGACGCATAATTTCAATAAGGCAATTCACTATAGCGAGCGCATCCAGGCCGGTATTGTCTGGATAAACATGCATACCTTCCTCGATCCGGCGCTGCCATTTGGTGGAATAAAAAGCTCCGGTAACGGGCGTGAGTTTGGTAGCGCATTTATCAACGACTACACGCGTCTGAAATCGGTCATGATGCGTTATTAATCATCTCTCCGGGCGATGAACGCATCGCCCGCCTGACTTCAGATAATCTCGGTTGCAAGTCACGCAGTGGTCAGATCGTTGCATTGTGTAGCAGGTAACTGTCATCCAGCAGAGAAAAGCTGAACTGACGCTGTGAAGAACAGATCACCCGGCGGTCGCGGGTGACAAAAATCGCTTCAATCTGCGGTGTATCTGCCAGATACGTCAGGCTGTTTTCCACGCCCATGCCGTACAGCAGCGTGGTCCAGATATCACCATCAATCGACTCTCGCGATATCACAGTCACGCTGAGCAGTTCGTTATCCAGCGGATAGCCGCTGCGCGGGTCGAGAATATGATGGTAGCGCCGTCCGTCGAGTTCGAAATAGCGCTCATAGACGCCAGAGGTGACTACCGATCGGTTCATCACCTTAATCACGCCAATCAGCGCACCGTCTTCAGCAAAGGGCTGCTTCAGGCCGATGCCCCAGCACCGCTCCGTTTGGTGGCCGAGCGTCTGAATGTTGCCACCGAGGTTAATCAGCCCGTAATCCACCTGCTGCTGGCGCAGATAGTCGCGCACCTCATCGGCGATCCAGCCTTTCGCAATCGCCCCGAGGTCAATTTCCATACCGGCCTGATGCAGAAACACACTGTGGCTATTATCGTCGAGGGTCATCCCGTCGGGCCGGGTCAGCGCCAGTAACGCCCTGATTTCAGCTTCCGGCGGCACGCTGTTGCCCTGAAAACCAATTTTCCAGCGCTTAACCAGCGGGCCAATGGCAAAATTAAATGCGCTACCGGGCAGCAGGCTGACCCGGTGAGCGCGTTTGATCAGTTGATACACCGGCGGGCTGACGGCCACCGGATGGCGGCCCGCCGCATGATTAATCGCCATCACCTCCGAGTGGGGGCGATTCACGGTCAGCCGGTTTTCCTGCTGTTTAATCAGCCGGAATACCCCGCGAGCCAGCGCTTCATCATGATCAAACAGCTTCAGCAGGATCGGGGAACCCATCATCACAGCGGAAAAGGCATATACCCCGTCCACCGGATGTCAGCGCCGCGCCCAGGCGGCGGCGTTACGGCCGGCCAGCGTGCCGAAAATGATGATATCGGCAATCGCGTTACCGCCAATCCGGTTGGCACCGTGGATGCCGCCGACCACTTCACCCGCCGCCCATGCGCCGCCAATCGGCTGCTGCTGAGTATCCAGCACCGCCGTTTCGGTATTGATGGTGATGCCGCCCATGGTGTGATGCACACCGGGGGCAATGCGAATGGCATAGTACGGTGCCTGATTCAGCGGATGGCGCAGCGCGGTGGTGCGGCCAAAGTCCTCGTCCTTCTGCTGGTCGACGAACTGGTTGTAGCGCCCCAGCGTAGTTTGCAGGGTCTCCTGGTCCATATTCAGCTTTACCGCCAGCTCGTGCGGGGTAGGGGCGCTGACAACAAAGCCTTTGGCGATGTACTCATCGGCGGCTTTGTTGTTACTGCGCACCTGATTGTCGAAGATTATCCAGGCGCTTTTCTCCGGCAGGGCGATAATCGCCGCCGAGACCTTGTCGCGGGTTTCCATCTCGTTATAGAAACGATGGCCCGCCTGGCTGACCAGAATCGCCCCGCCGCCGCGAATGGCTTCGGAAATAAGGTAAGATGTGGTTTGCTCCACGGTCGGGTGGATCTGAATTTCGCCCATATCCACCGTGCCTGCACCAATGTGTTGCAGAATGGCAATGCCGCTGCCGGTGGCTCCTTTGTGATTAGTGGTGACAAAGCCATCCAGCTCAGGGCGATATTTCACCACCATTTCCCGGTTGGCGCTGAAGCCGCCGGTGGCCACAATCACGCTTTTGGCATTCAGAACACGGGTGTCGTTGTATTCGTCGACCACCTTCACACCGCTGACCACGCCGTTTTCCAGCAGGATCTCTTCCACGGCGGTTTCCAGCAGTACCTCGATATTGCGCTGGTTAATGCCTTTTACCAGGCCGCTAATCAGAAAGCCGCCCACCGCAGAACGATCGGCAGGACGGTGCGTGCGCTCAACGCTCATACCGCCGGTGATGGTGATGTCGCTGAGTTCGATGTCATTGTCCTTCAGCCATTCAATCGCCCCCGGTGCCCGCTCAACAAATTCTTTCAGCAGCACCGGGTTGTTTTTGAATTTGCCGCCTTTCAGTGTCTCGTCATAGAACAGCGTTTTGCTGTCCTCAATACCTTTCAGCTGCTGATAGTGGGTTTCCGCCGCGTTCATCCCCACCGAAGCTTTAATGGTGTTGCCGCCGATGGTCGGCATCTTCTCAATAATCACCACGTGTGCACCGGCGTCGCTGGCCTGGATCGCCGCCGCCAGCCCGGCTCCGCCGCTGCCGATCACCACCACGTCGTAGCTCTGCGGTGCCTGCGGGTTGCCGCCTTCTTCGATCACGTGCTCTTTACTGGAGGTGGTCATCGCGCGGGAGACGGCTTTTTTCAGCGCCTCACTCTGGGTGGTGGCTCCGGTGATGGCATCCACGTAGGGGCTGTTGGCCACCAGCATACGGGTACGCAGCTTCTCAAAAGTGGTAGTGAAGTCCACATCGAGCGAGTCATCCGCCACCATTGCGATGTCGGTTATACGGTCGGTATCCAGCGTGACGTTGATTTTCAGCTTCAGCGCTTCGGCTTCCACTTTCTCCTGGTACACACCGGCTTTGTACTTCCGGCCGCCGGAGCTGACATCGCGGATCATCGCATCCACCAGTGAGAATCGCCACAGCGGTTCAGGAATGTTCAGCGCTTCCCGCTGGGTGCTGTTGATAAACAGCTCCAGCTGCTCGTTTTTAATGATGCGGTCAGCCCAGTCCGGATAGGCGATGCAGGCTTTACCCACTGCCACCAGGTCGAAGCCTTTCTCCAGCGCCAGTTCGGCGTCGGCTTTATTCAGCACGCCGCCCACACCGATCACCGGCACCTTTGCCAGCGTCGCCGTACGGGCGGCAAGATATTTGGTGATCAGCGGAGTGGGATCGTCGCGGTCAACAATCGACGGGCGCAATAGCTGGCCGACGGAGAAATGCACATAGTCAATGCCGCGCGCCGCCAGCTTTTCCAGCAGGTACATCGTATCGTCGAAACGGATACCGGGCACTTCCAGCTCTTCCGGCGAGAAGCGATAGCCGATGATAAAGGTAGAGTCGGCAAAGCGCCGCACCATCTTATGGGTGATCTCCAGCACCTCCAGCGGGAAGCGGGTGCGGTTGTCGCGGCTGCCGCCCCATTTGTCATCGCGCTGGTTGGAGTTCGGTGAATAAAACTGCTGGATCAGATAGGTATTCGCGCCGTGCAGCTCCACGCCGTCAAACCCGGCCTTGATTGCCCGGTTTACGGCGTCGCCGAACTTCGTGATCATCACGTCGACTTCTTCTGCGGTCAGCGCCTGCGGGGTCGTTGCGCCTTCACGGGGAGCGGCGATAGCGCTTGGCGCTACCGGCGTTTTTCCGCCGATCAGCTCCGGCTCCACCATGCGGCCACCGTGATAAATCTGCAAAATGGCCTTGGAGCCTTTGGTCTTGATAGCGTGGGCAATTTTTGCCAGACCCGAGATTTTATTATCGCTGTCGATGCCGATAGCGCCGGGGAAAGCCGGCCCTTTGGGGTCGATAAAGCAGGACTCAACGATCACCGTGCCGATGCTGCCCGCGCGATCGCGGTAGTATTCGACCAGTTCGCTGGTCACGGTGCCGTCGTAAAAGCCGGTACAGGTGGTCATCGGTGCCATCAACAGACGGTTTTTCAGCACCGCGCCGTTCGGCAGCGTCAGCGGATTAAGAACAGGGCTTAACGTATTCATCAGGTGGGCTCCAAATAAAAATTCTTATAATTCTGTTGCAGGCGACGATTTAAAAAATAGCGATTTAACGGCATCCTGTGGCGAATATAAAATTACTCGGGTGGATAGTTTTTTATTCTAAATTCAACCACCAACAATGAACAGATATTACTGTGCCAAAATAAAATAATTTATTAATTGTTAACCAACAAGAACAAAAAATCAAATTTCAATATACATAAAAATAACTTCAACAAAAACAATACCCTATATGTTGTTTTTGTTGCATGAACTGTATTGCCTATAAAGTAAACGACAGGTTTTCTCTGTTGAGATAAACCTTGTTATTGATATTAATATTTCCATTTAATTTCGCGGGAATAGCAAAAGTAAACGAAATATAACAATGCATGATTTTATCTGATGGCGGATGGCTCCCTTGATACCCGGGTTACCCGCATAAAAAAATTAAAAAATAAACAGAATATCGGCTATAAAGTATGTGGATACTTCACTCAAACTCATCAACCTGCAGATAAAAACTATGAAACAGACATCGTCGGTTAGTGAAACCGCTGCTGCCCCTCCGGCCGCAACGGGAAATAAAAAACGCCTGATTATGATGTTCCTGCCCGTTCTCGTGGCGGTACTGCTGCTATTGATGCCGGTGCCTGAGGGGCTGGAGCCTTATGCATGGCACTTCTTCGCGATTTTTGTTGGTGTGATTGTCGGTCTGATTTTCGAGCCGCTGCCCGGGGCGGTGATCGGGCTGACCGGGGTGGTGGCCATCGCTTTGTTCAGTCCGTGGGTGCTGTTCAGCCCGGCGGAACTGGCCGATCCGAATTTCAAAACCGCCACCCAGGCGTTTAAGTGGGCGGTTAGCGGCTTTGGCAACTCAACCGTATGGCTGATTTTTGGCGCGTTTATGTTTGCCGCAGGCTATGACAAAACGCAGTTTGGCCGTCGTCTGGCGCTGATTCTGGTGAAATACCTGGGCCGTCGCAGCCTGACGCTGGGTTACGCCATCACCTTCGCCGACCTGCTGCTGGCCCCGTTTACGCCGTCCAACACCGCGCGTAGCGGCGGGACTATTTATCCGATTATCGCCAACCTGCCGCCGCTGTACGGCTCCAAACCCAACGACCCCAGCGCGCGTAAGATCGGTTCCTATCTGATGTGGGTGGCGATCACCGCTGCCTGTATCACCAGCTCGATGTTCCTCTCCGCCCTGGCACCGAACCTGCTGGCGCTGGCGCTGGTTAAAAGCGTTATCGGCTTTGATATCTCCTGGGGCATGTGGTTCCTCGCCTTCCTGCCGCTGGGCGTACTGCTGCTGCTGACTATGCCGCTGATGGCCTACTGGCTCTATCCGCCGGAGGTAAAATTCAACGATGAGGTGCCGCGCTGGGCCACCAGCGAACTGGAAAAACTCGGCAAACTGTCGCGCAACGAAATCCTGCTGCTGGTGTTTGTGGTGTCCGCGCTGCTGATGTGGATCTTCGCTACCGCCTGGATTGAACCGGCGATGGCCGCGCTGCTGGTGGTGGTGCTGATGCTGTGGACCGGGGTGCTGAACTGGAATGACATCACCAGTAACAAACCGGCGTGGAACACCTTCGCCTGGTTCGCCACGCTGGTGGCGCTGGCCGACGGCCTGGCGCGCGTGGGTTTTATCGCCTGGCTGGGCAAACAGGGCGGGCTGCTGCTTCAGGGCTACGATCCGCAGGTGTCGGCGGTGGTACTGATGATCGCTTTCTATCTGCTGCACTATCTGTTTGCCAGCACCACCGCGCACACCACCGCGCTGCTACCCGCGATGCTGACCATTGCCGCATCGATTCCGGGGATCAATATGCCGGTATTCTGCCTGATGATGTGTACCTCACTGGGCGTAATGGGGATTATCACGCCGTACGGCACCGGCCCCAGCCCGATTTACTACGGCAGCGGCTATCTGCCGACCAAAGACTACTGGCGAATGGGCACCATCTTCGGACTGTTCTTCCTGTGCGCGCTGATGCTGATCGGCTATCCGTGGATGGTGATGATGTTCTGATCTGGCACTGAAATCATGGTTATTCTCCGCAACTCTCTATAACATTCTCACTAAACCTGCCGGCCCCGCTTCTCCCCGGGCCGGCCAGATAAAAACCATAATGAAATATCGCCAGTGACGTTGCGGGTGGTTCAGCGATGTTGCGCGGCAACTTATCATTAAGTGAGAGCAAAATGTCGAAAAAACCGTTCCATTATCAGACCCCGTTCCCTCTTGCCAAAGAGGATACCGAATACTATCTGCTCACCCGCGATCATGTTTCCGTCAGTGAATTCGACGGTCAGTCGATTTTAAAAGTGGAACCGCAGGCACTGACGCTGCTGGCGCAGCATGCCTTCCACGACGCCTCCTTTATGCTGCGCCCGGCGCACCAGCGCCAGGTGGCCGCGATGCTGGCCGATCCGGAAGCCAGCCAGAATGACCGCTACGTGGCGCTGCAGTTTTTGCGCAACTCCGAAATTGCCGCCAAGGGCATTCTGCCGACCTGCCAGGACACCGGTACGGCGATTATTATGGGCAAAAAAGGGCAGCGGGTGTGGACCGGCGGCGGTGATGAGGCCGCGCTGGCGCAGGGGGTGTACAACACCTACACCGAAGACAACCTGCGCTATTCCCAGAATGCCGCGCTGGATATGTACCGTGAGGTGAACACCGGCACCAACCTGCCCGCGCAGATCGACCTCTACAGCGTTGATGGCGATGAATACAAATTCCTGTGCATGGCCAAAGGCGGCGGTTCGGCCAATAAAACCTACCTCTATCAGGAAACCAAGGCGCTGCTGACGCCCGGTAAACTGAAGAACTTCCTCACCGAGAAAATGCGCAGCCTGGGTACTGCGGCCTGCCCGCCGTACCATATTGCCTTTGTGATTGGCGGTACGTCGGCCGACAGCACGCTGAAAACCGTGAAGCTGGCCTCGACCCACTATTACGACCAGCTGCCCACCGAAGGCAACGAGCACGGCCAGGCGTTCCGCGACGTGGCGCTGGAACAGGAGCTGCTGCTGGCGGCGCAGCAGCTGGGGCTGGGTGCGCAGTTTGGCGGTAAATACTTCGCCCACGATATCCGCGTGATCCGCCTGCCGCGCCACGGTGCATCCTGCCCGGTGGCGATGGCGGTATCCTGCTCCGCCGACCGTAATATCAAGGCGAAAATCAACCGCGACGGTATCTGGATTGAGAAGATGGAGCAGAATCCGGGCCAGTACATACCGGAAGAACTGCGCCAGCAGGGCGAGGGCGATGTGGTGCAGGTGGATCTGAACCGCCCGATGAAGGAGATCCTCGCCCAGCTGTCTGAGTATCCGGTATCAACCCGCCTGTCACTCAGCGGCACCATTATCGTCGGGCGCGATATCGCCCACGCCAAGCTGAAAGAGCGAATTGATAACGGCGAAGGGCTGCCGCAGTACATTAAGGATCACCCGGTGTACTACGCGGGTCCGGCCAAAACGCCGGAAGGTTATGCCTCCGGCTCGCTGGGGCCGACCACCGCCGGGCGTATGGACTCCTACGTTGACCTGCTACAGGCCAACGGCGGCAGTATGATCATGCTGGCGAAGGGCAACCGCAGTCAGCAGGTCACGGATGCCTGCCAGAAACACGGCGGCTTCTACCTCGGCAGTATCGGCGGCCCGGCTGCGGTGCTGGCGCAGCAGAGTATTAAAAGTCTGGAGTGCGTCGAATACCCTGAGCTGGGTATGGAGGCTATCTGGAAAATTGAAGTCGAAAACTTCCCGGCCTTTATCCTGGTCGATGATAAAGGCAACGACTTCTTCCAGCAGATCCACAATCAGTGCGACACCTGCGTGAAGTAACGGCCTGAATTGGGCTTCCTCTTTTTGCAGGGGGCCCAGTTGTTTTCTGACGACTGTGGCAGATCACTTCGATTCAGGCTTCGTTCCTGCTGTATCCATCGCATCTGGCTGGCGGAAGCCGGGGACGGTCCGATCTGGTTCAGACGAGGCGTTCACGCGCTGCCGGTCCGGCAGCCGGAACCCGGCCTGTAGACAGCGGCGACAGCATTTCGGTCATCGCTTTTAAATTGGCTGAGTGTGTGCCTTTGCGCCACACCAGCCAGATTTCAATATTGCCCATCCCTCCACCCAGCGGCCAGGCCTGAACGCTGTCGCGCCCCGGCATACTCTCCAGCATACTGGCCGGGATCAGCGCCAGCCCCGCGCCTGCGCTGACGCAGGCGAGAATGCCGTGATACGACTCCATTTCGAAAATCTTGCCCGGTACGGCATTTTCCCGCGCGAACCAGTTTTCAAACAGCCGCCGGTAGGAGCAGTTGGCGCGGAAGGCGTAAATCGTTGAGCCGGAAATGCTGGCGGCGTCCGGCACCGGCGGATGATTCAGCGCGCCGATCAACACCAGTTCTTCACTGAAGGCCGGTACGCCCTCCAGCTGCGGGTGCTTAGGCGGCCCGTCGACGAACGCCGCGCTGTAGCGGCCGGAGAAAATCCCGTCAATCATATCGCCGGATGGTCCGGTGGAGAGGTCCAGTTCCACCTGCGGCCACTGCTGATGGTAGCGGGCAATCAGCGGCGGCAGGCGCACCTCGGCGGTGCTTTCAATCGCACCCAGGGTAAAGACGCCGCTGGGATGCTGGCCGGAAATGCTCAGCTTCGCCTCATCGGCCAGCGCCAGAATGCGCCGTGCGTAGTCCAGCAGCGTGCGGCCGCTGTCGGTGATGTGCAGCCGCAGTTTTTCCCGCCGGAACAGTTCGCAGCCCAGCTCTTCTTCCAGCTGGCGCAGGCGGGTAGAGATATTTGACGGCACGCGGTGCAGCCTGTCGGCGGCGGCGGAAATGCTGCCCTCTTCGGCAATCGCGCGAAAGACATCCAGCTGGGTCAGATCCATATCATTCTCGATTTGAGCAAGTAACTTTCATTATTATTCATTTTTAAAGAAAGAGTGACAAGCTTATCCTTGACCTCATGCTGCATTTCAGCCTGAGCCGCTGGGTGCTATGTCGAACCGAATGACCGAGAAGGTGCACAACATGACCGATGTAAATTCTGCCGTTTCCCGCAACCCCGCCACGGGTGACGTGGTGGCCCGCTATCCTTTCGCCAGCCGGGCCGACGTGGATGCCGCACTGGCACAAAGCGACAGCGCTTTCCAGCACTGGCGCACCAGCCCGCTGAGTGCACGCGTGCAGCTGCTGCTGTCTGTTGCCGCCGGGCTGCGCGAACAGAGCCGTGCGCTGGCGGAGATGATGACGACTGAAATGGGTAAGCCCATCGACCAGGGCCTGGCCGAAGTGGAGAAAAGCGCGAAGCTGTGTGAATGGTACGCGCAGCACGGTCCTGACTTCCTGAAACGTGAACCGACCACCGTTGAAGGTAACAAAGCCTTTGTTGACTACCTGCCGCTGGGTGCCGTGCTGTCGGTGATGCCGTGGAACTTTCCGATCTGGCAGGTGCTGCGCGGCGCGGTACCGATTCTGCTGGCGGGCAACAGCTATCTGCTGAAACCGGCCCCGAACGTGATCGGCTGCGCGCTGCTGCTACAGCAGGTGTTGAGCGATGCCGGGGTGGCGGAAGGGCTGTTTGCGGTGGTTAATGCCGATAACGACGGCGTGGCGCAGGCGATTAACGATCGCCGTATTAAAGCCGTAACCGTGACCGGCAGCGTGCGCGCCGGATCGGCAATTGCCGCGCTGGCCGGAGCCGCCATCAAGAAATGCGTGCTGGAGCTGGGCGGCTCCGATGCCTTTATCGTACTGGCCGACGCCGATATTGATGCTGCAGTGAAAGGGGCGATTGCCGGTCGCTTTATGAATAACGGCCAGCTGTGCATCTCGGCGAAACGCATCATCGTGGAGAAAGCGATGTTTGACACCTTCCGCGACAAATTCCTCGCTGCGGTGAAGGCGATGAAAATTGGCGACCCACGTGAAGCCGGGGTGTGGATTGGTCCGATGGCGCGCTACGATCTGCGCGATGAGCTGGATTCGCAGGTGCAGGCCACGCTGAAAGAGGGTGCCACTCTGCTGCTGGGCGGCCACGTGCTGCCGGGCGACGGTAACTACTATGCGCCGACGGTACTGAGCGACGTCACGCCCGCAATGACCAGCTTTAAGCAGGAACTGTTTGGCCCGGTGGCCTCGCTGATTGTGGCGGATGATGCTGAACATGCGGTGGCGCTGGCCAATGATTCCGAATTCGGTCTGGGGGGCAGCCTGTGGAGCCGCGATCTGGAGGCCGCACAGCGTCTGGCATCACGCATTGAAACCGGTGGGATGTTTATTAATACGCCAAGCTTCTCCGATCCGCGCGTGCCGATCGGCGGCGTGAAGAAGAGCGGTTTCGGTCGCGAGTTGTCGCACTTCGGCCTGCGTGAGTTCACCAACCCGCAGACCGTATGGATTGAACAGCCCTGACGTTACACCGCCATATGGCTGAACCAGTGTTCCAGCTTGTCCGGCGGTAATGGGTGGGAATAATAGAAGCCCTGGATTTCGTCGCAGCCGAGATGCTGCAACGAGGCCAGGGTTTGCAGATCTTCCACGCCTTCGGCCAGCACCACGTAGTTCAGCTCTTTCAGCATGGTGATCATATGGCGGGCAATCACTTCGCAGGCCGGATCGCAGTTCAGCTGCTGGATCAGCGAACGGTCCAGTTTAATCACATCGATAGGGATGCGGCGCAGAGTATTAATGTTGTTGTAGCCGGAACCAAAATCGTCCAGCGCAATGCGAAAACCGCGCTGCTTGAGCATATCCAGCCCCCGGCAGGCCTCGGTGCTTTCCAGCACCTGCTGGGTTTCCAGGCATTCAAGGGTCAGATCGCCGGGCTGTAAACCGGCGCACCGGGTCTTTTCCGCCAGGTCGGCGGCAAACGCCGGGCGGGAGAAGTCGCTGACGCTGAGGTTAACCGACACCGGCAGACTCAGCCCCTTTTCACGCCAGACGCGCAGCTGCATCAGGGCGTGGTCAATCACCCAGTCGGTCAGTTCATCCATCAGGCTGGTATGTTCCGCCAGCGGAATAAACTCGGCCGGGGAAATATTGCCGGCAACCGGATGCTGCCAGCGCAGCAGCGCCTCCAGCCCGACCGGCTTACCGGTGTGCAGGCAGAGCTGCGGCTGATACACCAGGTACAGACCCTGGCTGCCGCGCAGCGCCAGCGCCAGGTCGTTCAACAGCTGAAAGTTAAGATTGCGGCGATGGTCGCTGTCGGCGTTGTAGGCCATCGCCGTCTGCTTCTGACTGATGGCCTCATGCAGGGCGCTGACCGCCTGGCGCAGCACCTCTGTGACCTGAGAGGTGGCAGGCACAAAACTCACCTCGCCGACGTAGATTTTCACATCGATAGTGATATCGCCCAGCACCTGAGCACGAATATGTTCCAGCCGATCGCTGAGCGCCCTGGCGTTAACCGCGCTGTTTTTCCGGCTGAGCAGAGCAAAACGACCGGTAGCAACGGTGTACAGCACGTCCTCTTCGCTCAGATGCAGCCGGGAACGCACCGTCGCGGTCAGCGCTTTCAGCAGCGTTTCTACGGCATCCATCCCCATCGAGCGGGCGATTTCATAGGCGCGCGGCATATCAATGCAGTCAATCAGCGTCAGGGTCAGCGGATCGAAGCTGGAGGCGCGCTGCAGCAGGCCGATATCCTTCAGCAGCCGCTGGCGATTGGGCAACTGGGTGACCACATCTTTGTAACCCGCAGTGTACCAGGCATCAAGATAGCCGCTGACCAGGCCCGCCAGCAGCTCCAGCATCGTTGACTGATGTTCATCGATGGTGTGCGGCCGGGTGTCGGTAATACACAGGGTTCCCACCGAAATGCTTTCCCGCGTGTAGAGGGGTATACCCGCGTAGAATCGAATGAAAGGCGCGCCCAGCGTGAAGGGATTCTGACTGAAACGCGGGTCAAGCAGCGTGTCGCTACAGATCAGCAGCGAATCACTGAGCACCACCTGGCGGCAGAAGGCGTCATGCAGCGAGCTTTGCGGCACATCAAGGCAGCAGGCGGCCTTAATATACTGATTTTCATTATCCAGAACCGAGACAAAGCAGCCCGGGAACGCCAGCAGATCGCTGGCGAGCAGGGTGAATTTTTGCAAAATATCATCGCGGATAGCATCTTCAGATTTGAGCATCTCAAGGGCAGCCAGGCGTCTGACATCATCGTTACTGAAGGTCCCACTCATGGTTTGGATTCGCATTAAAGAGTTGATGGCTGCTGACCCCGTCAGACTATCACGATTCCTCTCTCTGACTGGTCGATCTTCACTGCTGTCATCATGAAAATAATTTTTAATGATAGTGAAGAGATTGCATCATTCCAATGCGGTCCCAGGTTTTGCTGGCACTACATGCGTAATTGTGATGGAAATCATGGCTCAGAGAGCCATGTCGATGTTTTCCTCATGATTTACACGGCGGCGCCAGCCCAGCTCAGGGGCAATCAACGTGGCGAAGTCGCTGATAATCTGGCGATACTGGTCTGCGGTGAACTCATAGGGCAATTCCAGCCTCAGTTCATCCACTTCACGCAGGATCGGGTCGTTAAACAGACGTTCCAGGATCTGTTCCGCATCGCCCACGATATCCTGTGAAAACAGCGTACGGCGCGGCCCCTGCGGCGTCAGCGTGCGTTCATAGCGGCTGGCGGCGAATTCCGCGTAGCGGCGGCGGGTTGGGGTGTCCGCGCTGTCGATGGGAACAATGACCCGGCCTGCGGCGATACGCGGCCGACGCGGGGCATCTTCGGGCCAGTTTTTACGATAGATGGCAATCTGCGCCAGCTGCGCCTCATAGTAATTATTCGTCTCTTCACCTGAGGTCAAATTGCCGATCAGCATGTTAAAACCGTTCGCCGCCGCCCAGGCCGCCGATTTCAGCGAGCCGCCGCCGTACCACAGGCGGTTAACCAGCCCCGGCGAGTCGGGATGCAGGCGTGGGCGCTGCTGGTTGCCCGGCGAGGCAATCAGGGTATTTTCATCCGCCAGCCAGCGGCCGCTGAGGTTATCCCGCAGGCGTCGAACCCGATCGTAGGAGAAATCCTCCTGCCGCCAGTCGCCGGAGAACAGCGCCGGGCCGATCAGTTCCAGGTGGTTCGGCTGCCCGGCACTGAGGCCCACGTTGAGCCGTCCACGGGACAGCACGTCCACCGTCAGTAAATCTTCCGCCAGCCGAAACGGGCTTTCATAGCCCATCTGGATCACCGCGGTGCCCAGCTCAATATGCCGGGTGCGCTGCGTGGCGGCGGCCAGAAAGGTACTCGCCGAGGAGACGCCGTGCTCCAGATGGCGCTGGCGAATCCAGGCACCGTTGTAGCCCAGCGATTCACCCAGCTCGAACAGTTGCAGGGTCTCTTCCAGCCCCTGTAGCGGGGCGTGGTCCGGGTAGTTTCCGGGAGTAAGGAAAGCGATATGCGATATGGCCGGTTTCGTCATGGTGTCCATCCGTTCAGACCTGATGTGGGAGAGGCGCACTGAAAAATCCTTCAGCATCGGGCAATTGTGTTGCCTGCCCCGCACTTTGCAAAATGCTGAATCCGGCACTCTATTTTCATCTGGCGAAAACGGTCGTCGAAATAAATCCACCTAAACGCTTGCGGTTGCGCTCAGGATGCAATAAAAAAGTCTCTGTCAGGGGAGTCTCGCCGAAGAGACTGAGAGGCTGATTGCGATTTATCGCGGCTCAGCGACCCTTAGAACCTGACCCAGTTGATACTGGCGTAGGAAGACCTGTCGTGCCGCTTCACCGCACGCCTTATCGGGCAGATCGCAGCCGCCGAACGCCGATACTCTCCCTTCTCATTATCGCGGGTCTTCTTAGTTATCTGAGAGGCCGGTATGACGTTTGTAACAACTCTCCCTGAATATTCCGCCGAGGCGACATCGTGAGCCACTGGTCGATCCTGGGTTCCGGCGTGACCGGGCTGTGCGTGGCTACTGCGCTGGCCGACGCCGGAGAAAAGCTGGAAATCATCACCTCTGAGGAACACTGCCCCGCGTCGCACTATGCGGGCGGCATGCTCGCGCCGTTCTGCGAGGGCGAAGGCGCACCGGAAGAGGTGGTCAGGCTGGGGCAGGGCTCCGCCGACTGGTGGCAGGCGCACGTTAGCGGCGTGGCGCGCCAGGGAACGCTGGTGATCGCACCGCCGCGCGACAGCATGGAGCTGAACCGCTTTGCCAAAATGACCCAGGGCCATGAGTGGGTGGACCCGGGCAGCGTGGAGGATCGTCTGGCCGGGCGCTTCGCACGCGGGCTGTTTTTCCCCAGCGAAGGGCACCTTGACCCGCGCAAGGCGATGCAGGAGCTGCGGCAGACGCTGCTGGCCGCGGGTGTGGCGATCCACCACGGCAAACCAACGGGCAAAATTATCGACTGCCGGGGGATTCACGCCGCACCTCAGCTGCCGGAACTGCGCGCCGTGCGCGGTGAGATGCTGATCCTGCAAAGCGATGAGGTGCAGTTTTCACGCCCGGTCCGTCTGCTGCACCCGCGTTTTCCCTGCTACCTGGTGCCGCGCAGCGAAGGGCGCTTTATGCTCGGTGCCACCATGGTGGAAAGCAACGACGCCAGCCCGATCAGCGCCCGCGCGCTGATGGAACTGCTGAGCGCGGCATACACCATCGACCCGGCGCTGGCCGAAGCGCGGGTGATTGAAACCGGCAGCGGCCTGCGCCCCTCTTACCCGAACAACCTGCCGGATATTCGCTATCGCGACGGCACCTTCCACGTCAACGGCATGTACCGGCACGGCTTTCTGCTGGCACCGATCGTGGCGCAAAACCTTATCCAACAGCTGTCGCAGGAGACGCGCTGATGCACATTTTTCTGAACGGTCAGGCGACCGAAACCCAGGCAGCGACCCTGACGGCGCTGCTTAACGAGCAGCAGATCGATCGCAGCTGCGTGGCCTGCGCGCTGAACGGCGATTTTGTCCCGCGCGGGCTGTATGACGCCACGCCAATTAACGAAGGCAGCAAGATTGAAGTGCTGTCACCGATGCAGGGGGGCTGAGATGAACTTTTACGATTACGCACCTGAATCACGCTTTCTGTTGGGCACGGCGGGCTACCCGTCGCCGGAAATTTTAGGCCAGGCGATTGAAGCCTCCGGCACCGAGATTATTACCGTCAGCCTGCGTCGCGAAGGCGGTGCGGGTGGGGCATTCCGCGATCTGCTGACCCGGCTGAACAAACGCGTGTTGCCGAATACGGCGGGCTGCCACACGGTGAAAGAGGCGGTCACCACGGCACATATGGCGCGTGAGCTGTTCAACACCCGCTGGATCAAGCTGGAGGTGATCGGCCATGCCGACACGCTCCAGCCGGACCCGTTCGGGCTGGTGGAAGCGGCGCGTATCCTCTGCGAAGAGGGTTTCCAGGTGTTTCCCTACACCACTGAAGATCTGGTATTGGGCGAGAAGCTGCTGGAGGCGGGCTGCCAGGTACTGATGCCGTGGGGCGCGCCGATCGGTTCCGGCCAGGGGCTGCGCAATATTGAAGGGCTGCGCACCATGCGCGCGTGGTTTAAGGACGTGCCGCTGGTGGTGGATGCCGGGATCGGCACGCCGAGCCAGGCCGCGCAGGCGATGGAGATGGGCTTCGACGCGATCCTGCTGAATACCGCCGTAGCCAAAGCGCAGGATCCGGTGCGCATGGCCAGCGCCTTCCGCGAGGCGATCCACGCCGGGCAGCAGGCGCTGCTGGCCGGGCCGATGGAGCGCCGCGATATGGCGGCGGCCTCAACCCCGGTCTTCGGCCTGGCGGAGTTTAACTGATGGATCGCTACCAGCGGCAGACCATGCTGCCGGAGATCGGCCCGCAGGGGCAGCAGAAGCTGGCGCAGGCGAGGGTGCTGGTGGTCGGCGCGGGCGGCCTGGGTGCCACGTTGCTGCCTCAGCTGGCCGGGGCCGGAGTCGGCTTTCTGCGCGTCTGCGACGACGACCGCGTGGAGGTGCATAACCTGCACCGACAGACACTGTTCACCATGCAGGACGTCGGCCAGCCGAAAGCCGTGGCGGCGCGCCGGGCGCTGAACGCGCTAAACCCGGAATGCGAGGTGGAAGCCGTTGACATCAGGCTCTCCGGCAGCAGCCTGGATCATGCGCTGCGCGATATGGATATCGTGGTGGATGCGGCGGATAACTTCGCCATCACCTGGCTGCTTTCCGACGCCTGCTTCAGCCGTGGCCTGCCGCTGATTTCCGCCTCGGTGCTGGGGCGGCAGGGCTATGTTGGCGGCTTCTGCGCCGGTGCGCCGAGCTATCGCGCGCTGTTTCCGCAGCTGCCGTCCTCGGCGGCCAACTGCAGTACGGCGGGGGTGATGGGGCCTGCGGTGGCCACGCTGGGCGCGTTACAGGCGCAGATGACCCTCAGCGTGCTGCTCGGTCTGGAGCCATCACCGTTGGGCTGCATGGTGAACTGTGATTTCGTGAACTGGCGCTTCGGCCAGTTCCGCTTTGACGGCGCGCCGGAACCAACGGAAGCCATCATCCCGTTCCTCGACGCGCAGATGCTGACGGCGGAAGACTGCATTGTGGAGCTGCGCAGCGTGGAAGAAGCCCCGGTAAGCGTGGCCGCGCAGGCTCAGCGCATCCTGCCCGCCGAGCTGGCGGCCTGGCAGCCACCGGCCTCGGGGCGTATCGTGCTGGTCTGCGCCAGCGGCATCCGCGCGGGCCGCGCGGCGCAGCAGCTGAAAGAGCGGGGATACCGCGATTTGGCGCTGGTGGCGGCGGACTATATTCCGGGGGAGTGACAGGCTGCGCTTACCACTGGCGGCTTAACCTGTTTCAGGATGAACCGGCTGCCAGGGCTGTCGCCATTTCAGGCTGAAACCCTGCCGCCGCCGGTATCCAGCCGCGTAGTCCGCCCGGATACCGGCAACGCCGTTTGTCAGAACACCAGTTGCACCTTGGCCGCCTTTTCTTTATCGGCTGCCAGCGCCAGGGCGGCCACCGCATCGGCCATATCCCGTTCGGCGGAGAGCAGCGGCAGCGGATTGATTTTGCCCGTTTCCAGCCACTTCACCGCGGTGTCGAACTCGCCGATAAAGCGGAACGAGCCGCGCAGCTGAACTTCTTTCACCAGCAGCGGCCCTATCGGGAAATTCACCTCGGCGGCACCCATGCCCAGCTGCACGATAATCCCGCCCGGGCGGGTAAAGGCCACCATCGCCGCAATTGCCGACGGCGCGCCGGAGGCTTCAAAGCAGACGTCAAACTGGCCGCCGTCCGCCGTCCAGTCCGTGGTTGTTGCTTCATCACGCGGGTCCTGCGCCTGAGTGGCACCCATCTCCACCGCCAGCGCCCGGCAGCGCGGGCTGATGTCGGTCGCCACTACCTCCGATGCGCCGGACGCCAGCGCGGAGGCAATCACCAGGCAGCCAATCGGCCCCGCGCCGCTGACCAGCACGCGTTTGCCGGTCAGATCCCCAGCCTGCTTTATCGCGTGAATGCACACCGCCAGCGGTTCAGCAAACGCAATCACGCGCGGCTCCGCCTCCTGCGTATAGGGAACACACTGCGCCGGGCTGACGGCCACGTACTGCGCAAACCCACCGTTCACGTGCGGGAAGAACTGCGCGCTGCCCATAAAGCGCATGGTGCGGCACAGGTTCTGCCTGCCGCTGCGGCAGATATCGCACTGCTGGCAGGGCTGTGACGGGTTGATCGCCACGCGCTGGCCGCCGCGCAGCCCGCTGTTTTCCGGTGCCTGCTCAATGATGCCGACAAACTCATGGCCCAGCACCATCGGCGATTTCAGCACCGACATGCCGGCTTTGCCGTGCTGGAAATAGTGGATATCGGAGCCGCAGATTCCGCCGCGCTCCACTTTCACCAGCACCCGATCGGCTTCCCAGCTAAGGGTATGACTCTCCAGGCGCACATCATGCGCCCCATGTGCGACTACGGCTTTTACGGTTTTCTGCTGCATAGTTATCCCTGAATTTCAGACGGGTGAAGGTTTTTTTTGCTATCGGCTCCGGCTTCGCTTTCCGGTGGCGTCATTAACTCGATTTTCCCCACCAGGAACAGATAGGCGAGGAAGCCTGCCAGCGCCACGGCGGCGATGTACCACATCGCGTACTGGAAGTTCTGCGTGCGCTGCAGGATCACGCCGATGATGATCGGGCTGGCAATACCGGAAAGGTTGCCAAAAATATTCAGGAAGCCGCCGATAGTGCCGATCAGATGGCGAGGGATCACATCGCTGCACACCACCCAGCCCAGGTTGGAAAAGGCATTAGCGAAGAACGCCACGGAGAGAATGCCAATGGCGATCACCGGCTGATCCTGGAAGAAGTTCACCAGCGCAATTGAGCAGGTCAACAGCATCCCCGCCATCACCGGCAGCTTGCGGGAGAAGGTCCGGCTGTGGCCGCGCTTCAACAGCAGGTCGCTTAAGGTTCCACCACACAGCACGCCCGCCATCGCCATCAGGTACGGGAACATCGCCCCGATCCCGGCTTTATCAATCGACAGATGCAGGCCTTTTTCCAGGTAGACAATAAACCACGTCAGGAAGAAATAGAGCGTTGAGGACGCGGCAAACTGGGCGATAAACAGGCCCCAGGTGGTGCGCTGGCGCAGGATATAGCGCACCGACTGCCAGTTAACCCGGCTGCCTGCGTGCTGTGACGCCGAACCGTAGCCGCCGCCTTTGCGGATAATCTCCAGTTCGGCCTGATTGACGCTTTTGCTGTGCTGCGGGTCGCGATAGGTCATCAGCCAGTAAATGCCGAAAATAATGCCGACCATGCCCGAAATGTAGAAGGACATCTCCCAGCCCCATTTGCTGACGATAAATGACAGGGCAGGGGTCAACAGCGCCAGGCCGATATACTGGGCGCTGGAGTAGGTGGCCGTAGCGCGGGCGCGCTCGTGGTCCGGGAACCAGGTGGCGATGATTTTAGTGTTTGAAGGGAATGACGGCGCTTCCGCCATCCCCACCAGTGCCCGGCAGGCCAGCAGCATCATAAATGAGGCCGTGGCGGTGGTGAACAGATGGTGCGAGGCAAAGCCCATCATCAGGGTGAACACGCTCCACAGGACAATAGCGCTGCCGTAAAGCCAGCGGGAGCCGATCCGGTCGAGCAGGTAGCCCACCGGGATCTGGCTCATGGCATAGAACCAGGTGAACATCGAGAACAGCAGGCCAAGCTGGGTCGGCGACAGGGCGAATTCGCCCTGGATATGCGAGCCTGCCACCGACAGGTTCGCGCGATCCATATAGTTGATTGCCGTAACCACAAACAGCATGATCAGCACGGAGAAACGGGTGCGGGTAGGTTTGAGTTTCATTCTTATGCTGCCCTTATGACGCGGATGCCGTGCGGGTTGACGCCGCAGAGGTGCTGCTAAAACGGGTCAGTATCGTCAGCAGAACGGCAATCACCAGCGATCCCCCCATAAAGACGTAGGAGGCCGCCGGGCTGCCGGTCAGGCCGTTGAGGTAGCCAACGATCCACGCGCCAACGAAGGAACCCAGCGCGCCGAAGCAGACGACGAACGACATCGCACCGGCCACCACGTTACGTGGGATCATCTCCGGGATGGCGGCAAAGAACGGGCCATACGGGGTGTACATCGCGCCGCCCGCAATCACCAGCAGCGTCCAGGAGATCCAGAAGTGGGAGGCACCGAGCGTGAAGGAGGCGATAAAGCAGGCCGCGCCCAGTCCGAGGAAGGTCACCACAATCGCTTTACGCTGCTGGAATTTATCGGAAATCCACGACGCGCCCAGCATCAGCGGCACGGCAAGCAGGTAGGGTGCTGCCGACAGCCAGCCGGTGGCGACGATGCCCATGCCGGACGCGGTTTTCAGTATTGACGGCAGCCACATGATGAAACCGTACATGCCGATATTCCAGAAGAAGTGGATAAACGCCAGCGAGAGCACCTTCGGCGAGCGGAACGCCTCGCGGTAGTTTTTCACCGGCGCGATCGCCTGCTGCTCGGCGGCCAGCGCGTTTTCCACCGCCCGTTTTTCCCGTTCGCTCAGCCATGCGGCATCTTTCGGGCGATCGGCGTAAACCATCCACCAGATAAACGCCCACAGGATGGCGGGAACGCCTTCGATAATAAACATGCCGCGCCAGCCGAAGGAATTCACCAGATAGCCGGACAGAATCGACATCCACAGGACGGTAATCGGATTACCGAGGAATAAGAAGGTGTTGGCCCTGGACCGCTCCTGGCGGGTGAACCAGTGGCTGAGGAAAATCAGCATGGCGGGCATCACCACGCTTTCGGCAACGCCGAGCAGGAAACGGATAACGGCCAGCAGCGCGACGCTGTGCACCATCCCGGTGGCGGTTGCCAGCGCCCCCCACAGGATCAGGCTCCAGAAGATCATCCTCTTCGCCGAGTGCTTTTCTGCGTAGATACCGCCCGGCACCTGAAAACAGAAATAGCCAAGGAAGAACAGCGCGCCGAGCAGCGAGGAGATCGCCGGGGTGATATTCAGATCTTCCGCCAGCCCGGCGGCGGCGCCAAAGCCGTAGTTGGCGCGATCCAGATAGGCCAGGCTGTAGGTGATAAACGCGATGGGGATGAGCCTGCTCCACCGTTTGGTGGGGAGCAGCCCTGCAATGGTCTGATTCATGTTCTGACCTCTTATCTTTGTTTTGTAGGGTAGTCGGGTCTTGGGGTTTAACGGCGAGTGGACCGCGTTACAGCGTGGCCAGCCAGCCGCCGTCGACGTAGATCATCTGGCCGTTCACGTAGTTAGATGCCGACGATGCCAGGTACACCGCCGTGCCGATCAGCTCTTCCGGTTTGCCCCAGCGCCCTGACGGATTGCTGTTGCAGACCCATTGGTTGAACTCGGCGTTATCCACCAGCGCGGCATTCATATCGGTGAGGATGTAGCCGGGGCCGATGCCGTTCGACTGGATGTTATGCACCGCCCACTCGGCGGCCATCGATTTGGTCAGCAGCTTGATGCCGCCTTTCGCCGTCGTGTAGGGGGCCACCGTCGGGCGCGCGGCTTCACTGGTGAGTGAACCGATATTGATAATCTTGCCGCCGCTGTTGCGCGCTACCATGCGCTTCGCCGCCGCACGCGCCACCAGGAATGCGCTGGTCAGGTTGACATCCAGCACCCGCTGCCAGTCGCTCAGCGCCAGTTCCAGCATCGGTTTACGAAACTGAATCCCGGCGTTGTTGATCACGATATCAACGTGAATGTTGTCGGCGTCTAACCGGGCGAACACGCTGTCAATTTCGCTCTCGCTGGCGACGTCAAAAATAAAGCCTCGGGCGTTATGCCCTCTGGCCTGCAGTTCGCTCAGCGCCGTATCCATATGTTCCTGGCGGGTGCCGTTCAGGATCACCGATGCACCGGCGTCTGCCAGACCCGCCGCGTAGGCGAATCCCAAACCGCGCGTAGAACCGGTGATCAGCGCCGTCTTCCCCGTAAGGTCAAAAATCGGGTTCATTTTAAATCCTCATGTAACATGACTAACAAGTTGATGTCGTTTGTTGTACGTGAGCTTTTATGAACCAGCAAATAGCGGCTGAACAAAATGCAGCGGGCTTCACAAAAATAGTGATTTATAGCAGCATCAGAAAATCGACATATTTTTTATCTATATGATTTTAAGCAATAAAAACTGAAAGGTGTTTTGATCGTTGTCGCAGCCGTTAAATTTTTAACTTGTGATACGCCTCGGGAAACGATACAACTCCAGACATGTAGGACAAGTGGGTAAATGACGTGGCGCTTGAGAGTGTGCAGAAGCACAACATCGTGGATGTGATCTACGAGCAGATGAAAAACAACATTCAGAACGGCATCTGGGAGCCGGGCTGCAAACTGCCTTCCGAGGCTGAACTGACGAATACGTTCCAGGTCAGCCGGGTGAGCGTACGCAGTGCGGTGCAGAAGCTGCGCGACCTGGGCGTGGTGATCACCCATCAGGGCAAGGGCACCTACGTGACGCGTGACGTGGCGCGCTACGGCGCGTTTAACGATAACCAGCCGATTCTGCACCTGTCTGAAGAAGAGTTCGAGGATATGCGCGTGTTTCGCCAAACCGTGGAGTTTCGCTGCATGGAGCTGGCGGTGAAAAATGCCAGCGATGACGATATCGCCGAGCTGGAAAAGGCGCTGAACCGCATGCTGGTTAATAAGGATGACTATAAAAAGTATTCGCTGGCGGACTACGACTTTCATCTGGCGATTGTGAAAGCCTCGCACAATACCATTTTCATCCACGTGATGGAGTCGCTGAAGGGCATTTACGTTCACTACCTGGAAGAGCTGAACCGGGTGCTGGGCATTACGCTGGAAAGCGTCGAAGCCCACATTAAGGTGTTTATGGCGCTGAAAAATCGCGATGCCTCGCTGGCCACCGAGACGTTAAACAGCGCGATGACCCATAACGTTCATGCCATTGAAGACGTGCGGCATAACTGATTCCGCTAAAAAGCCCTTTTCGGGCTTTTTTAAGTATTTAACATGTAGGACATCATACAGGATTAATAAGGAATAACATGAGCAAACTCACCATTACCGACGTGAAAACCATCCTGACCGCACCGGGAGGCATTGACCTTGTGGTGGTCAAAATCGAAACCAGTGAACCCGGCCTGTACGGCCTTGGCTGCGCCACCTTTACCCAGCGTATTCATGCTGTATCGGCGGCCATCGACAACTACATGAAACCCTTCCTGCTGGGCAAAGATCCTGCCCGCATTGAGGATATCTGGCAGTCGGCGGCGGTCAGCGGCTACTGGCGCAACGGCCCGGTGATGAACAATGCGCTCTCCGGCGTGGATATGGCGCTGTGGGATCTGAAGGGCAAGGTCGCCGGATTACCGGTTTATGAATTGCTGGGCGGCAAATGCCGCGATGGCATCGCCCTTTACCGCCACTGCGACGGCGCGGATGAAGTGGAGGTGGAAGACAATATTCGCGCCCGTATGGAAGAGGGTTACCAGTACGTTCGCTGCCAGATGGGCATGTACGGCGGGGCAGGGACCGACGATCTGCGGCTGATTGCCGGCAAGCTGGCGAAGGCGAGGAATATCCAGCCGAAAGTGTCCCCGCGCCAGCAGACGTCGGGCGTCTACTTCGACCCGGATGCCTACGCCCGCGCGGTGCCGCGCCTGTTTGAGCATCTGCGTAATAAAATCGGCTTTGGCGTTGAGTTTATTCATGACGTTCACGAAAGGATCACTCCAATTGCCGCCGTGCAGATGGCGAAATCGCTTGAACCCTATCAGCTGTTCTTCCTCGAAGATCCGGTGGCACCGGAGAATATCGACTGGCTGGACAAGCTGCGCGCGCAGAGCAGCACGCCGATTGCTATGGGCGAGCTGTTCACCCAGATCAATGAGTATAAATCGCTGATTCAAAACCATCTGATTGACTATATTCGCTGCCACGTCAGCACCATTGGCGGCATTACCCCGGCCAAAAAGCTCGCCACCTTTGCGGAACTGTACGGCGTGCGCACCGCGTGGCACGGACCGGGTGACATCTCCCCCGTCGGCGTTGCCGCCAATCTGCATATCGATATGAGCATCACCAACCTGGGGATTCAGGAATACACGCCGGTCAACGATGCGCTGATGGAAGTGTTCCCTGGCTGCCCGGAAATCGACCGCGGCTATGCCTACCTGAGTGACCGCCCGGGACTGGGGGTGGATATCAATCTGAAAGAAGCGGCGAAATACCCGGTGCTGGGCGGCATTCCCGAATGGACCCACGCGCGCCTGCCGGACGGGACTGCGGCACGCCCTTGAGGCGTTTGTGAGGGGCTGATGTGTTGAATGGGGCTGCCGGGATGGTGGCCTTTTTTTGTTAGCTGGACATCGCTAATAAAAACGGAATGTGGATGTTTGCAGGGGAGAGGGAGGGATTGCTTTGAAGGGCTGGTATGTGCTGTGAGTTCAACTGATGGGCGCAACACACTTATTGAACCGCTCTGCGGG
>NZ_JACVTS010000050.1:0-5763 GCF_016624545.1 Erwinia sp. S38
GCTGGCTGGCTGGCTGGCTGGCTGGCTGGCTGGCTGGCTGGCTGGCTGGCTGCGCAGGTTTAACTTATCCCACTGCGACCGCCAGCAAAATATCATTTCAGGTTACGGTCAGGAACTGCCGCCCGTTTCCCGCCGCTTCAGGTTAAAACACGACCTGAAGCGCGGGTTTTCAGACAGTACGGCATGTCGCCAATTTTACTGTGCTGACTCATCCATCTTCCAACCAGCCATTATCTGCCCCATCAAGCCTGCAGAGCAGACACGTGACCGTTCGGTTTTCTGCCCTTGCCCCAGATAATTCCCAAATCCGCATCTTTTAACGCATTTCAGACTCCGCCAGTCGTCACGCACTAAGCCCGCCCCTATTCTGCTGATACGGTGGAGAAGTTGGGCCACTGATAAGGAGATAATATGAAACGCTTATTGTTGATTGCCGCTTTAGTGGCATGTTTATCACCGCTGGCTCTGCACACAGCACAGGCAGACAGCGCAAGAATTACTCTGGCTCCGGGCATTACCTTGCATTTGGGCGACCGTGACGACCGTGGCCGCTACTGGGACGGCGGGCGCTGGCGTGATGACCGCTGGTGGCGCAATAACTATCGCTACGATGAAGGGCGCTGGTGGCGACACGAGCAGTGGCGACGCCATGAAGAGATGCGCCGCCATCATCAGTGGGAGAAAGAGCGGCGCTGGCGGGAACATGAACGCCGCCGCGAATGGCGGGAATACGATCGCGATCGCCGTCATCATCACTAATGTCCTGAAAAGAAGCTAAAAAAAGGGCAATCCACAAAGGATTGCCCTTTTTAACACCGCAAAGACACTACAGGTCGGTTGCCATCGACACCAGCAGATAGCCGTTAAGCACCACCACAATCACCACTATCAGCCGGCCAATGTTCTGCATTACACGCGAGTTTACCATATCGCCCATCAGTTCGCGGTTGCCGGTAAACGCCAGCAGCGGCACCAGCGCCAGCGCAATACCAAAGCTCAGCACCACCTGGCTCATCACCAGAATACGGGTCGGGTCCCAGCCCGCAATGATGACGATAAATGACGGCACCATGGTAATAACGCGACGTACCAGCAGCGGGATATGGAAGTGGATAAAGCCCTGCATCACCACCTGTCCGGCCATGGTGCCGACGACCGTTGATGACAGACCGGCGGCCAGCAGGCTCAGACCAAACACCACCGCCGCTGCTTTACCCAGCAGAGGATCGAGGGTGAGATAGGCCTCATCCAGATCGGCAATACCGCTGTGGCCGCTGAAGTGAAACGCGGCAGCGGCAGTGGCCATCATCGCCAGGTTAACAAATCCGGCGATGGTCATCGCCACGGCAACATCCAGCTTGGTGGAACGGTAGCGCTCGCTGCGCGTACCGCCATCACTCTTTTGGGTCAGCGAAGAGTGAAGGTAGATCACGTGCGGCATAATGGTCGCGCCCAGCACCCCGGCGGCCAGCAGTACCGCGTCAGCGGTTGGCAGCGATGGCACCGCCATGCCCTGCAGTAAATCCACCACTTTCGGCTGGGAGAAAAACAGCTCGATCACGTAGGCGGCGGCGACAAACAGCAGCAGGCCGCCAATCACCAGTTCAAGCGGCTTTTGGCCTCGGCTTTGCAGCATCAGAATCAGGAAGGTGGCCACCCCGGTAAGCATGGCACCCTGCAGCAGGCTGACGCCAAACACCAGCTTAAAGCCGATCGCCGCACCGATAAACTCGGCAAGATCGGTGGCCATCGCGATGATTTCTGCCTGCACCCAGTAGAACCAGACCGCCGGGCGGGGGAAGCGATCGCGAATATGCTCACACAGGTTTTTGCCGGTGGCGATGCCCAGCTTGGCCGACATCAGCTGAATCACCATCGCCATAATATTGGCCCAGACCACCACCCACAGCAATTTGTAGCCGTAGGAGGCACCGGCCTGAATATTGGTGGCAAAGTTGCCGGGATCGATATAGCCGATCGCCGCGATGAAGGCAGGCCCCATCAAGGCAAACTTAATTTTTCGGTTACTGCGGACGCTCTGCTGCGCAGTGCGACTTTCCAGCATAGTGGTGACCCCTGATCTGCGGCTAATACGCTACTCTGGCGTATATGATAATGATGATTAAACGCGTTTGTAATGATTCTAGTTATCGCTGTGATAGCCATCGCTATGAAATATAGCACTGGCTATACTTTGGGTTACAGTACGTCAAAGCTAAAATTTGAGCAACCTCTTTCACTGTAGGGCATTCGGAATTCACTTACCAGATACAGGGTGTTTTTTTCATCGCCTTTTCACCGCGATTACGCTAAGTAGTATGAAGTAAACGATCCAGGCAGGGGAAATTTCGGCGAGTGAAGAGAAAAACCTGTGACGGCTCATGCTTTTCTGCAAAAAGCTGTAATAGCTAATTGTTATATTGTGGATTAAGTCTCGTTTTTCCAAACCTTGTTACATAGAATGTGCAACGAAATATAACTGCCCTCAAATTATTGGAGCAAACATGTCCCGCATTCTGCACTTTGCACTGGCACTGGCGGTGGTTGCGCTGTTGGCCTTACTGGTCAGCCGCGACCGAAAAAATATCCGCGTCCGCTTCGTTATCCAGCTTTTGGTGATCGAAGTTCTGCTGGCCTGGTTCTTCCTGAACTCTGAAGTCGGTCTTGGCTTCGTTAAAGGCTTCTCAGATCTGTTCGAAAAACTGCTGAAATACGCAGCGGAAGGTACCAACTTTGTCTTCGGTAATATGAGCGACAAAGGCCTGGCCTTCTTCTGGCTTAACGTTCTGTGCCCAATCGTCTTTATCTCTGCGCTGATCGGTATTCTGCAGCATTTCCGCATCCTGCCAATCATCATCCGCGCCATCGGTACGGTGCTGTCGAAGATCAACGGCATGGGTAAACTGGAATCCTTTAACGCGGTAAGTTCGCTGATTTTGGGACAGTCAGAAAACTTTATCGCCTATAAAGATATTCTCGGAAAAATGTCCGAACGCCGTATGTACACCATGTCAGCAACCGCGATGTCGACCGTTTCTATGTCGATTGTGGGTGCCTACATGACCATGCTGCAGCCTAAATATGTTGTTGCTGCGCTGATCCTGAATATGTTCAGTACCTTTATTGTGCTGTCGTTAATCAACCCTTACCGCGTTGAGAACGAAGAAGACCTGAAGCTGAATAATACGCACAAAGGTCAGAGTTTCTTTGAAATGCTGGGTGAATACATTCTTGCCGGTTTCAAAGTTGCAGTTATCGTAGCCGCAATGCTGATTGGTTTTATCGCGCTGATCTCCGGTATTAATGCCCTGTTTGATACCATTTTCGGCATCAGCTTCCAGGGTATTCTCGGCTACGTGTTCTTCCCGTTTGCCTGGGTGATGGGCGTTCCTGCCGGTGAAGCGCTGCAGGTTGGCAGCATCATGGCAACTAAACTGGTGTCTAACGAGTTTGTTGCAATGATGGATCTGCAGAAGATTGCCTCCCAGCTGTCACCGCGCGCGGAAGGTATCCTGTCAGTGTTCCTGGTCTCCTTCGCTAACTTCTCTTCGATCGGTATTGTTGCCGGTGCGATTAAAGGCCTGAATGAAGAACAGGGTAACGTCGTCTCCCGCTTCGGCCTGAAGCTGCTGTACGGCTCAACGCTGGTCAGCGTGCTGTCGGCTTCTATCGCCGGACTGGTGCTGTAACACGGATCGGGGCCTGATGGCCCCGATTTTCATTTGGTTAAACCGCCGTCTGATGCTGTCACTGCTTTTCCACCGTCACATCATCCTTACCCTGTCCGCTTTCCCCTGCCGCCCGTCATGACCCTATCCGCTTGTGGCGTTTGCCGTCTGTTATCACATCATCTCAACCGACCGGACGACATTTCGCACCCGATCGCCACGCGCTGCGCCACAACATTGCTGATTTGCTGGTTAACAACGAACAATTATTGATTTCACTCGCCTTTTAATCCGGCTTAGTGTGGCCCTCTGAATTGCCACCCTTCGACGTTTACTGCGGATTGTTGTTGATGAAGGCCAGTCGTTCAACGGCAGAGCGTTCATTTCCGACAGTAGCGACCTCTTTCACTGACTGTCTGGAACCCTCTTATGGCTGAAAATACTCTGATAACCCGCGACTACCACCAACTGCGCCTGGCTCTGCAAAACCATCAGGAAGTAGCGCTGGTTGATGTGCGGGAAGAAGTCCAGTTTGCCAGCGGACATCCGCTGTTTGCGGTGAATATATCCCTTTCCAAGCTGGACCTGGAGATCCTGAACCGCGTTCCCCGCCTGACCACACCGGTGACCGTTTACGATAACGGTGAAGGACTGGCTCAGGAAGCTGCCGCCAGACTGCGCGAGATTGGCTATCTTGACGTTGCGCTGCTGGCAGGAGGACTATCCGGCTGGACCGAAGCGGGCGGAGAGCTGTTCAGCGACGTCAATGTCCCCAGCAAAGCGTTTGGCGAACTGGTTGAGAAACGGGCTAAAACCCCCTCGCTGTCGGCCGATGAGGTCAACGCTCTGCAGCGGGCAGGTAGCAGCGTGGTGCTGCTGGATGCCCGACGTTTTGACGAGTATCAAACGCAAAGCATCCCCGGCAGCATTAGCGTCCCCGGCGGTGAGCTGGTACTGCGTAGCCGGGATCTGGCTCCATCGCCGGAAACCACTATTGTCGTCATCAGCGCCGATCGCACACGCAGCATCATTGGTGCGCAGTCGCTGATCGATAGCGGGCTGCCCAATCCGGTTTACGCCCTGCGTGACGGCATCCTCGGCTGGACGCGGGCAGGACTGAAGCTGGAATCGAATCAGACGCATCGTTACGGCGAGGCCAGTGACACGGCCCGTCTGCATGCGGCACGCCACGCGCGTAGCCTGGCAGACAAAACCGGGGTACAGCGCGCCACGCTGGACGATGTGAACGTCTGGCGCCAGCAGGATCGACACACGCTTTATCTGTTTGACGTGCGCGATGAGGCGGAATATCAGCAGGGGCATTTACCCGATTCACGTCACGTTCCCGGCGGGCAGCTGCTTCAGGAAACCGATCATTACGCCAGCGTTCGCGGTGCATGGATTGTGCTGATCGATAGCGATGGCGTACGCGCCAATATCAGCGCGTCCTGGCTGGCACAGCTGGGCTGGCAGACGTTTGTGCTCGATGGTTTGAGCAAGGCGGACTTCAGCGCCACCGGCGGCTGGTCACCACGGGTTCCACCGCAGCCTGCACTGCCGGAAGTTGAACCCGCAGAGCTGTCGGCCCTGCTTGCCGGCGGCGATATTCAGGTACTGGATTTCACCACCAGCGCCAACTACGCCAATGCGCATATTCCAGGGGCAGCGTGGCTCCAGCGTTCGGTACTGACCACCGAAGGCGCCGCCGTGCTACCGGATTCAGCACGCTATGTTGTGACCTGCGGCAGCAGCCTGCTGGCGCGCTATTCGATTCCGAAACTGGAACAGCTGACCGGCAAACCGGTTCTTGCGCTGAAGGGGGGTAACACCGCATGGAAAGCCGCCGGTCTGCCGGTGGAAAGCGGAGAAACCCGGCTGCTGCTGCCACGCGTCGATCGCTATCCGCGACCTTATGAAGGCAAAGATATCTCCCCGGCGACGTTACAGGCCTATCTTGACTGGGAGCGTGGGCTGATCGCGCAGCTGGATCGTGATGGCACCCATGGGTTCCAGGTATTGAGATAAGGCTCTCAGGGGAGGCTCACTGTGCTGTGCTGTGCTGTGCTGTGCTGTGCTGTGCTGTGCTGTGCTGTGC
>NZ_JACVTS010000051.1:0-5411 GCF_016624545.1 Erwinia sp. S38
GTTCTCAAAATCAGTGGAACTGCATGACAAAGTTATCGGGCACTGTCTGACGATAAATCATTACCAATAAATTGGAGTCATTACCCAATCCACGATGTATCACCTCTGCTTTGTAAAACCCTCTTATGCTCTCCGCCATTGCATTGTCGTATGAGTCGCCTGTAGTACCTATTGACGCCAGCAACTCTGCATCCTTAAGCCGCTGTTTGTACGCCAGTGCCAATACTGAGAACCTTTATCTTAGTGATGGATGGTGCCGCATGGACGACGAGCCCCCAAAGCCTGCTCCAGAGCATCCAGCACAAACGCTGTTTCCATCGACGATGAGACCCGTCAATCTACGATCCGGCCAGCGAACACATCAATGATGAGCACCACGTAAGCAAAGCCCTGCCAGGTGCTGATATAGGTAAAATCAGCTACCCAAAACAGGTCTGGCCGTTCTGCCACGAACACGCGGTTCGCCCGGTCGCCAGCGGTTCCTTCTTTCTGGCTGACCTATGCTCTGGAAACCGCGGAAGACATGCAGTGGAACTAGCGTCTGCTGAGCGATCGGGAATGCTCCGGCCGCAACGTTGTGGCATTCAGTTCGGGCATAAACGGAATTTATCTCTCACGGGGTTATCTCGATGTCGCTTTTGACGACAGCGGCCGACAGATAAATCCGCTGACAGTGCGTCTGACGGGTAACGTAGCAGGAGTGATGAAGCTATTTAATCGCTGTGCCTGGCAGGTAGAGCCTGAATCTGGTACCTCCCTGCCCTACCGGTATTCGTTGATGGTCAGACAGGGAGTGCCAGGAAAGGGGGATTAGTGGCGGATCTGTGACAGGTCGTTTTCAGACAGACCTGTCATTTTCATGACGGTATTGTGGTCGATGCCGTTTTCCAGCATGGTACGGGCAACTTCGAGCTTACCTTTTTCAATACCGCGTTGTTCACCGAGCTGCAGACCTTCAGCTCTGCCCTTCTCGATACCTTTCTGTTCAAGTTGTTGAGCGATGGTCATTAGAGCGTCTCCGTGTTGCGGCACACGCTGTGCCAGTTCGCGAACAAAAGCTTCGGCGTCCGCAGTTTCGCCTGCCTGTAATATATAGTGTACCAGCGATATGACCTGTGATGAAGACAGATATCCCGCCAGCAAAATGGGTGCCAGCCGGTCTACCAGTTCTGCCAGGTCCCGCTGATGAATGTGTTTCTGCAATAACGTCAGGGCGGCCATACTGCGATGGCCAGCAATTTCATCATCCGGAATGACAGTAACGTCTACCAGCGGGAAAGCGCTGCTGTAGAGTTTGCCTGCCAGCGCCGGATCGTCAAACTCATCTAACCATCGGGTGGAGTACGGATAAGGGCTGCGCTTACCCTTATAGAACAGCACCGGTATCACAAGTGGCAGTTTTTTATGCCCTGCCTCCAGGTGGCGCTGCATGGCGGCTACCGCATAGCGTATCAGGCGGAAAGCCATGTGTTTGTCTGGCGTTGACTGGTGCTCAACCAGAACATGAATATATCCGTCGCCGGCTGTAGTTTTCAGGCTGTAGAGGACGTCGCTGAAATACTGGCGGAGATCATCCTCAACGAACGAGCCGGATTCCAGTTTTAGCGTGCTGAGATCGCAGACTGCACGCAGCTCTGCAGGCAGGTGAATTTCCATGAAATCACGTGCAATATCAGGTTGCGTCAGAAACTGCCTGAATGTGGCATCGTGGGGAGTGGGTGTGCTGCTTTTCTTCTTCATCAGCCTGGCTCTGAAAAATGGTCCTAAGATGTTATCACAGCCCGGAAAGAGCTAACATTGGCGGTTAACGGAATGGCCATTCTTCCAGGGGAGTGTACCGGGGTGGTTCAGTCCCCTCTCATTTATTCTGATAACTCCGGGCTGACTGCATCGTCATGCAGGCGCATGATGGTTTGTACATATAATAAAGTGGCCCGAAATAAAGGGCCGTTTTAAATAAATACAGGCTTTAAAGTGGTTTTTACTAACCTTGCATACTCAAATGTAACCGGCGGAAATCATGGTAAATTACAGGATTCATAAATTTACTGAATTTAGTTTTACTAACCGCTGTCAGTAAAGCTTCACAGTATTCTTTATTTCCACTGGTTGTGTAAGCTTTAATAACTGTACCATCTTCTGCAAAATGAATGTGTAACCTGCATTCTTTCCTTTTCCACCTTTCTGGACTGGTAAGATTGGCATTTAATGCATCTCTGATTTCCCTAGCCTTTTCTCCCCATTCATCCTGATCGTCCCAGCGACCCGAACTGCAACTGCCGGTTGCGTACGTTTTGTGGCATCCGGTTGGATGAAGTGGTGAGGGTGAGCAACCCGTTAAAAACAATCCCACAATCACCACCAAAGTGAATTTAATTTTGAAGATATTCAACCAGCTCATAATTTACAGTACCTTTTAACCAGATTCATTTTTAATAATGGCATTTTATCCATAAGACCTGTGAAACTGAATTTTTTCTTTCTGGAATCCATTTCTGGACTGACCCCACCCCGGTAGACGATCCTGCCCTATAGTTTGAGCATAGCAACTGTCTTTCGATCGCGACTACGAAGCATGCTGGTGATACATCAGATCCCATCCTTCACTCTTTTTCAGTATTGCGTTCAAGATGGTCAGCAATTTTCTGATGCAGGCCGTCAGTGCAACTTTTTTGGGCTTTCCTGCGGCAACCAGGCGTGTATAGAACTCCTTTATTACCGGGTTGTGCCTCTTCCCAACCAGAGCTGACATATAGAGAGCTGTACGGACGGAAGCTCGTCCTCCGAATTCTGTTCGGCGACCGCGCATCGTGCCGGAATCCCAGTTTACTGGAGCAATCCCAATTAGAGCGCTAATTTCACGTCGAGAGAGCGAACCAAGCTCAGGAACTTCAGCCAGCAATACAGCAACAGTCGCAGCCCCAACACCTTTAACTGCACTCAGTAGATCAGATAACTCACTGAAATGGTCCTTGATGTGAATCGCCATTTCACCTTCAATGCGAGCCAGCTCACCCTTCAGTGCCGAAATAATTGATTTGATGCTTTCATAACTCTGAGGATGCGAAGAATCTAATTGGTTTCGTTCGGCTGTAAGCATGATTGTTAGTTGTCTGCGTCTGACCACCATCGCTGTCAGAATCTGCCTGTGTGCATCAGGCAAGGGACGGATGTATTTTTCCCGTTCCGGGTGCTGGTTAATCACTTCAGACATCTGAAGCAATACTCTGGCATCGATACGATCCGTCTTCGCAAGATATCCCATTGCACGGGCAAAATCTCGAGCCTGACGGGGGTTAATGACGACAACGTCAAAGCCTTCTGATTGAAGATGACAAGCTACACTTGGCTCCAGCCCTCCTGTCGCTTCCATGAGGATCAATCATGTCTCATTTCGCTTTAATTCTCCGATAACTTGAGTAAAACCGTCACTTCCATTTGGTACAGTGAACTGGCTGGCGTTATTGCTGATTGCAATATCCAGAGTACCTTTTGAAACATCTATGCCTGCACAACGTTGATTTGACACGCTCATCTATCCCCTTCCTTGCAAATACGATTTGAAGTTCGGACAACTGTTCAGGCTTCAGATGAACAGCTCAGCCTGTGCGGCAATCGCTATGCTACGGGCTTCAATAACCCCAGGAGGAATAGGACTACACAGATCTTGCCAAATCTAAGCCTGTTCATAGTAATCCACTTTCGAGATATAAGGAGGAGCGTATGGACACACCACGATTTACACCTGAATTTAAGGAAGAAGCCGTCCGTCAGATAACGGAACGCGGTTATTCCGTCGCCGAAGTTTCTGACCGGTTGGGCGTTTCAGCAGACAGTCTCTATAAGTGGTTGCGGACTATTAAACCCGATAAAAGCGAGCAGCATGCCCGTGATTTACTGGAAGCGAAAAGCGAGATCCTGAAGCTCAGGGCCCAACTGAAGCGCACTGAGGAAGAACGGGACATACTGAAAAAGGCCACGCGGTACTTTGCAAGGGAGCCCGACTGAAGTACCGCTTTATCAATGAGCACCGCACTGTATGGGGTGTCATGACGATGTGTCGGATGTTGTGCGTTGCCCGGGCCGGGTTTTATGCGTGACTGTATAACCCGGTCTCCGCGCGGGATATAGATAACCAGCGTCTGCAGACGCTAATCCGTGACTCCTGTTCACTGAGCGGAGGCGTATACGTTTACCGCCGGGTTCATGGCGACCTGAACGAAATCGGGGAAACCTGCGGTAAAAACCGGGTGGGCCGTATTATGCAACTGAACCGGATTAAAGCCGTGCGCGGCTATAAAGCTCCGCGTCGCATCGCTGGCTGACCTTCAGTGGTTGCGCCTAATCGTGTGCAGCGGCAGTTTAACGTTGTCCGGGCTAATCAGGTCTGGATCACCGATATTACTTATATCCGCACCTGGCAGGGCTGGCTGTATCTGGAAGTGGTTATCGATCTCTTCGCCCGTAACGTGGTTGGCTGGTCGATGAAGCCCAAACACACTCTCGCGAACTCGCGCTGGACGCTCTGATTATGGCCGTGTGGCGTCGAAAACCGGACGGCGAGGTTATCGTACATAGCGATCAGGGCAGCCAGTACGGCAGTGACTACTGACAGCGCTTCCTCCGGGCTAATAACCTGTCACTCAGCATGAGCAGGCGCGGCAACTGCTGGGATAATGCGGTGGCCGAATCGTTCTTCAGTTCGCTGAAAAAAGAACGGTTCAGAAAACGCATCTATAAAACCTGGGATCTGGCCCGGGCGGATATCTTCGATTACATTGAAGTATTCTACAACCGGGCTCGGCGCCACAGTCATCTCGGCGGTTCCTCATGTGACTTATGAATACATGACTAACATCGCAGTGTATTAATCAACGGGGAGCAGGTCAAGAAAGTTGGGAGCCTTACCCAATCGGCTGAACTCATTCGGACTTTCAGTGAATGACCACTCCCCTCAAGAAAAAGTCAATATAAATAATTTTACTGGTCATTTAATTCACTAAATGATGATTACGGGACTAAAAAACACATATATTTTCTTTTTACCTGTTGAGGTAGTACTACAATCATAGTACACACATTATACAATCGAGATAAACATGATCTTTGAACGTATTAAACCAATCGAGCGTTCTGAAAGGGAGAGTTTTTGCCAAAACATTGCTGCTAAGTACAGATTTAGGGTTAAGCATCTGCCATTTCTTAGCCTCGAAAGAATTGAGGCCCAGAAACCGATCATGGAAGAGATAAAAAACTGGATTGATTCGAACAAGTTGTCTGAGACTGAAATCATCGAGCTAAACGAGCGTATCAGAGTCATCATTCACAACAATATTGATTAAAAGATGGATACGGCTAATGCTAAATAGCTGATCCTAATACCGCTACACTTTTGCGAGACCATGTCGGCC
>NZ_JACVTS010000052.1:0-5391 GCF_016624545.1 Erwinia sp. S38
ATTTGGTGGAGATAAGCGGGATCGAACCGCTGACCTCTTGCATGCCATGCAAGCGCTCTCCCAGCTGAGCTATACCCCCACTACTAAACTCTGTTTTTCGGTGCCACCTGAATCTTCTGGTAAGATTTGGTGGAGATAAGCGGGATCGAACCGCTGACCTCTTGCATGCCATGCAAGCGCTCTCCCAGCTGAGCTATACCCCCAGTCCGAAAAACCGTGTCGTGTTGACGGCGGGGATGATATGAAACAGCGCGGTTGGTGTCAACGGCAAATTAACAATCTGAGATCGATCGCTGAAAAAGACGCCAAAGCGATGATAAAAGCCTTAATTTTCCGTTTAGCACCCTCACCGCACCTGACTCATTACGACAGGTTATTATCACCACGATCGACCTTCCGCCCGTAACACCCTAAGATTTCCCCTGGTTCAGCCACTTATCTTTCGCTGTTAATTATTGGTAATTTTTATAAGTAAAGTTGCTTGTTTTTGTTAACTGAGCGTGCAAAACTTGCGCCCGAATTTGGATGCCGGGCCTTCTCTGCGCTGGATGCGCGCGTTTCAGCACGCGACGGAATCCGGCAGTTTATTATCACTATAAATCAGAGCCCCCATGTCTTTGCACACACCAAAAGAAATTGCTGCTCTTGCCGTTCAGGCAGGCGTGGTTAAAAGCCGTTCATCCGTCTCCTCGTTATTAATTCTGGGTTTCATGGCCGGTGCCTTTATCGCCTTCGGCTTCCTGCTCTATATTCACGTCATTAACCAACTGCCTGCCGACTGGGGTTCCTTCGGGGTGCTGCTTGGCGCTGCAGTCTTCCCTGTGGGCATTATTATGACCATTCTGGCTGGCGGTGAGCTACTAACCGGAAACATGATGCTGTTACCTGTTGCCTGGTTTGCCCGCAAAATTAGCGCATTAAGCCTGCTGCGTAACTGGTTCTGGGTCACTATCGGTAATTTTATCGGTAGCGTGGCGATTGCCTGGCTGTTTGGCCATATGATCGGCATGACCGAAGGCGATTACCTGAAGAAGACCGTAGCGATTGCCAGTGCGAAGGTTAATGCCGACTTTATGCACGCGTTTATTTCAGGTATTGGCTGCAACTGGCTGGTTTGCCTGGCAACCTGGCTGGCTTTTGCCAGTAAAGATGTGGTCGGTAAAATCTTCGGCATGTGGTTTCCGGTTATGGCCTTTGTGGCCATCGGCTTCCAGCACGTCGTAGCCAATATGTTTATCGTTCCTGCCGCAATTTTTGCCGGTTACCTGAGCTGGGCCGAATATCTGCCAAACTTTGTTGCCGTGTTCCTCGGTAATACCGTTGGTGGCGCGGTGTTTGTCGGGCTGGCATATTACATCGCCTACCGTCCCCGCACCGAAGAAGTGGCTGTTTCCCGCTAATTTATCTTCCCCCGCGCGCCCGCAGCGGGGGAAATTTCCTATTGTCCCACTAATTTTTCCCCTCATTTCATTAAAGGTTAGTAATTTGTATTAGTTGTTCAAGTGATGAATTGTTGTAATATGTTCAATTACTTTGTTCGGCTAAAAGGGATAGATAGTGAAAAAGGATTGGTTAACGCCGGAAGAACTGGCACAGCAAACAGGTTTCAGCAGACAAACCATCAATAAATGGGTTAAGAAAGAGGGTTGGACAACCGCCCCAAAACCCGGAGTTCAGGGTGGAAAAGCCAGAATGATTTTTATTGATGACCAGGTAAAATCATTCCTTAAATCAACGCGTCACGCAACTGAACCCACAGCGCATTACCGCGTTAACCAGAGTTCTCTTTCGGCTTTACTGGTTTCATCGCTGCAACAGCTGAGCACCGATGAACAGGAAAAGTTGATGGCATTACTGCTGCGCGAAGGAATTCAGGGGATATTGCAAAGGTTAGGAATTCGTAACGTTTAACCAACCCGTTCTGCGACCAAACCGCTTCATGTGATTCGGTTAATTAACGCAGTAACTGGAGTAATTAAGGGGCTCATGATTTTCATGGGCCCTTTTTAATGGAGTGATTAGCGATAACCTGAACAGAAATACCACCCGGGCACAGTTTATCTGATTCAGCCTGGTTGGGTGACGGTGGAACTTTTCAACATTTTCCTGGCTAACGCGCGTGCCGATAAATGAGCGAATGATGAACGGCACTACCCGTGCGTGCGCCCTCCCCGACGGCAATAGCGACTGTCCCTGCAGCTAACGATGCATCACCGCAGGCAAACACGCCGGAAACGCTGGTTTCACGCATGGCATCAACCTTGATAAACGGCCCCGTCGGCCCCTCCTCAAATTCGCATCCTAATGCAGCAGCTATCGGACTGGCCATGCGGGTTCGCGGCTGGGTAAAGACCCCCGCCAGTTTACACACCCGCCCGTCGGCGAGCGTTACGTTAATTTGCGTATCGCCTCCCATCGCGATCACGGCCTCACGCTCCAGTAAGACACCGCGTGCTGCAAGCCCGGCAAGCTGCTCTGAATCAGGTTCGAATACCTGATTTAAAAAGAAGGTCGTTGGTCCCCAGTCGGGCAACATCATGGCATGATGAATAGCGCCGGGAGAAGCCGCCAGCACGCCGATTGGACCACCGTTCAGCTCATAGCCATGGCAGTAGGGGCAGTGAAAAACCTGTTTTCCCCAGCGTTCCTGCAGCCCCGGAATGCCGGGAAGTTCATCCACCACGCCAGTCGCCAGAATCAGCCGCAGGCCATGAAAACTTCGCCCGTCCTGGGTGCTGACAATAAAACCACCCGCCTCTTTTTTCACCTCGATCGCTGACTGCGCAAGCCATTCAACGCTGGGATAGGCCATTAGCTGCCTGCGCGCTTCATCGGCAATCTGGCCCGGCTCGCGGCCATCCTGCCCTAGAAATCCATGGGAATGTCCGGCAAATCGATTACGGCGCAGGCCGGCATCAATCATCAGGATCTTACGGCGTGCACGTGCCAGCTGCAGACCCGCAGAAAGGCCAGCATAGCTGCCGCCAATAACGATCGCTTCAAAAGTCATAAGGTATCTCCTGTCTGGTTGACTCATCCGAATCAATATCGTCACAACATAAGTTACGTGATATCGCACTGTCAATCATCTCGTAACTTTTATTGTTTCATGTAATAATTCGTACAACTTTGCTCAGGATCGTACCGTTATGAGAAACGACACACGTCTGTCACGCATGCTTCACGTACTCATCCATATTGCACGCCATGAAACGGCCACCACTTCCGATACCATCGCGCAAATGCTGAATACCAACCCGGTAGTCGTACGGCGGACCATGGCCCTGCTGCGGGAACAAGGATTTGTACGCTCAGAAAAAGGTCATCGTGGGGGATGGATGCTGGCTAAGCCGCTGGCGGAGATCACCCTGCTGGATATTCACCAGGCTTTGGGATCGTCAACGATCTTTGCCATTGGATTATCCACCGATCATGCGGAATGCCTGGTTGAACAGGCCGTTAACGCGGCGCTTAGCGAGGCGTTTGATGCCGCTCAGGCGCTCCTGCTTGAACGTCTGGGAAGCGTAACGCTGGAACAGCTGGCGGAGGATTTTGAGCAACGTTTTGCAGGAGCTGAAAAAAATGCCGACCACCTGAGTGGCCGGCATTGTTTGAAGAGCTAAGTTATCTGGATAAAATCAGGAACAGGCTAAAATCAGCCTTCACGGGTGGCGATAAACGCCAGCGCTTTCTCAATACGCGCAATGCTGCGTGATTTGCCGATAGCCTGCACGGTGACGTCAAGGCCCGGCGACTGGCCAGCACCGGTTACCGCAACGCGCAGCGGCATACCGACTTTACCCATGCCGACTTCCAGCTCGTCCGCCGTCGCCTGAATGGCATGATGAACGTTTTCTGCCGTCCAGTCGGCAACCGCGGCCAGCTTATCACGCACTACTTCCAGCGGCTGACGCGCCACCGGACGTAGATGCTTCTTCGCCGCATCGGCATCGAAATCATCGAAGTCTTCGTAGAAGTAACGGCAGGATGCCGCCATCTCCTTCAGTGTTTTACAACGCTCGCCCAGCAGTGTCACCAGCTGAGACAGCTGCGGTCCGGTGCGGGTATCAATATTTTCTTGCTCGATGTGCCACTGCAGGTGAGTCGCCACATATTCCGGCGCAAGGGTGTTGATGTAGTGATGATTCAGCCACTGCAGCTTCTCGGTGTTGAACGCACTGGCGGATTTGCTGACCGCATCCAGATCGAACAGCTTTTTCATCTCATCGACGGAGAAAATCTCCTGATCACCATGGGACCAGCCCAGACGCACCAGATAGTTCAGCAGCGCCTCCGGCAGGTAGCCGTCATCGCGATACTGCATTACGCCGACCGCACCGTGACGTTTGGACAGCTTTTTGCCATCGTCGCCGAGGATCATCGAAACGTGGGCGTAAACCGGCACCTGAGCACCGATCGCTTTCAGAATGTTGATCTGACGCGGGGTGTTGTTGATATGGTCTTCACCACGAATCACGTGGGTAATGCCCATATCCCAGTCATCGATAACCACGCAGAAATTGTAGGTCGGCGAACCGTCGGTGCGGCGAATAATCAGATCGTCCAGTTCCTGATTGCTGAACTCAATCGGGCCGCGGATCTGGTCGTCAAAAATAACCGAACCTTCCTGCGGGTTGCGGAAGCGAACTACGCAAGGCTCATCGTCAGCGTGATGCTCATGGCTATCGCGGCAGCGGCCGTCATAACGCGGCTTCTCACCGTTCGCCATTTGCTGCTCACGCAGCGCTTCCAGACGCTCTTTAGAGCAGTAACATTTGTACGCGGTGCCGGCTTCCAGCATTTGATCGATAACATCGTTATAGCGATCGAAACGCTTGGTCTGATAGTACGGGCCCTCATCCCAGTCGAGATTCAGCCAGTTCATACCATCCATAATGGCATCGATCGCCTGCTGGGTTGACCGCTCCAGATCGGTATCTTCGATGCGCAGCACAAACTCACCGCCGTGATTACGGGCAAACAACCAGGAGTAAAGTGCAGTACGAGCGCCGCCAACGTGCAGATAGCCAGTTGGGCTGGGAGCGAAGCGGGTTTTGATTTTCATTAATGAATGCCTTATTACGCGGATGCTTTGGCCAGAGTCAGGGCAAATTATGCCAGTCTGATTTTCGTGGCAGATATTCTATCACTCGCAGACGAATCCTCAACGCCAATCCCCACTTCTGCCCCGGTCATCACGGTGATTTTCTTCGGCAAGCCTCTGTTTTTGCCTGAAATGAGAACATCCTGACTATTTTTAAGGCGAACTCACATTTTAATTAGAAAAAGCGTTGACTCATTTCGGCGTATCCCTATAATGCGACTCCACACAGCGGGGGTGATTAGCTCAGTTGGTAGAGCATCTCCTTTACACGGAGGGGGTCGGCGGTT
>NZ_JACVTS010000053.1:0-4600 GCF_016624545.1 Erwinia sp. S38
ACACCTGTATAAATAACCGGTAACTGTCAGATCAGGTCTGAGCTAATACAGCTTATGTCAGCGTGTCCTGAAAATACTCCCCCTCTCTGCCTTCCCTTTCTAGCCCTCTGGTCGCCCATGGCACGACCGGATCGCGGATTCAGTTAAGAATCATAGTTCCTGAGCGGTAGGTCGGAAGATTATTTCGTTCACCCCTACGTCATCTGGCTCGTTAATAGCGAAGGCAACCATCCTAGCAAACGTTTCTGGAGGCACGCCGACTTTGCCAACGTAGTCTTGGTTTATAGACTGGATATCTTTATCACTAATGTGATCCAGTAATTCTGTAGTTACCGCTCCAGGTGAGATAATGGTGGCCCGAATATTGTAACCGGCCACTTCACTTCGAAGACCTTCTGTAAGGGCCCTGACAGCAAATTTTGTTGCTGAATATACGGCTGAGGCCGGGAAAAGCAGATGCCCAGCAATGGATGCGTTGTTAATGATATGTCCAGATTTCTGGGCTTTCATGTATGGCAATGCTGCCGCGATACCGTACAGCACTCCGCGCAGGTTCACATCAATCATCTGATCCCACTCATTGACTTTTGTTTGTTCGAGTAAGGACAGGGGCATTACGCCTGCATTATTAATGAGCACATCAATACGCCCCCATTTTTCAATTGCAACATTAACAAGTTGTGAGACGCTTTCCTGATTAGTCACGTCTGTGACGACAGCAATTGCCGTGCCTCCACTTCTATTTATGTCTGCTGCGAGGGTGTCGATACGGTCCAAACGACGTGCAGCGACAACAACACGGGCCCCTTTCTCAGCCAGATGACGTGCTGCTGCCTCGCCCATCCCGCTTGAAGCACCCGTAATCACAATAACCTTATCTTTAATATTTTCAGCCATAAGTCTTCCATTCCGATTGTGTATTTAGACGTAAATTTAAGCCTATAGTTATAACCGTGGTTAGGCTTTAACAAGCTTATCAGGCAACAATTTGTTTGAGAACTACCGTAAAAATATAACCGTTATGAATCAGGCTTATTAATAGCGTTAAATACTCCTGTGCGCAGAATGCAGCCAAGAGGATTTAGTACAATTGAAATCTTTCTTAAGCGTCGTGAGTTTAAGAAAAAATACAGTAATAAATCTATACCCCCTACCATAATAGGGTAAAAAACGAATCAAAGCACAAAGTGTACAAGTCAGATATAAAACCAATACTGTTGCCTATAGTTGAATAAAAATCATCATTTAATTTACAACCTGCAACGCATATTCTTTCGGGGTTACGCCACAATTACGCTTAAAAACTCGCCTTAAATGTTCATCCGAACTAAAGCCACAATTATGCGCTATCACCTTAATAGTTTTTCCGCCTTCCTCCAATTGTCGGCGTGCCAATTCTATTCGGGAACGCTCGACAAACACTGCAGGTGAACATCCGACTTCCCGATAAAATACGCGGGTAAAATTACGGGGGCTCATTGCTACTCGCTTCGCCAATTCAACGACTGAATGCGATTTTTCGAGGTTTGTAAGAATCCATTGCTGAAGATCGCGAACACTATCGTGTCGGGTCATCTGGCTAGAGAGATGCTGACTGAATTGTGCTTGCCCACCCGGCCGCTTCATAAACACAACCAGATCGCGGGCTACATCAAGCGCAATGGAGTGTCCCAAGTCTTTTTCAATCAATGCCAGAGCCAAGTCAATAACAGCAGTAACACCTGCTGAAGTCCAAAGCTTGTCTGAGTTCACAAATATCGCATCATCTTTTACGTCGATGAGTGGATAATTACTCTTCAGCATAGCAGTGGCGCTCCAATGCGTCGTGGCTGGTAAACCATTTAGGAGCCCAGCTTCAGCCAGGAAAAAAGTACCCGTGCAGATGCCCGCAAGCAGTTCAATTGGCTTGGCTGCTGCTCGTCTGCACCAATTAACCAGTTGTGGTTGCTGCACAAGAGATTTTTGGATGTCCCTAGATCCCATTACCAACGCAATATCAGGAAAATCATTCTCACTTAATGATTTTTCAGCTTCAAGAACTACCAGAGTATCCGATCGGATCATGCCCGCACTAGGAGCACTAAGTGTAATATCATAAACAGGTGGCTTTTTTTCCTGTTCTAATCTGAAATTTGCGTATTCGAATACGCTCACCGCACTTACTGCTTCGATAGCTTTGAATCCCGGATAAATGATGATATCAACACTTTTCATAGGCATTAAATTTTTACTCTTATAACACTCGGTTATTAATAACGTCTGAAGGAATGCCTACAACCGTAACACTCGGACATTTTCCCCTCTAAAACGGACATCTTTGCGTCCCCCCCTAACATCCTCTGACGGTACACATTACCCTTAACGTAATGTTATAACATAATGGATGCGAAGTAATGAAAACCAGAGCAGCTATAGCGTGGGCGCCAAACCAACCGCTTGAATTTGAGGAGATCGACCTCGATGGTCCGAAGGATGGTGAAGTACTTGTTCGAATCGTGACAACAAGTCTTTGCCATACAGATGTGTTCACATTGTCAGGTCGTGACCCGGAAGGTAAGTTTCCTTGTATCCTCGGACACGAAGGGTGTGGGATTGTTGAAGATGTTGGACGAGGTGTCACCTCTGTGAAACCCGGCGATTATGTCATTCCTCTATACACACCAGAGGACCCAAACTGTCCTTATATCCAATCAGGTAAAACTAACTTATCTCAAAGCATACGCAAAACCCAAGGTGAAGGGCTCATGCCTGACGGGACCAGCCGTTTTTCCTATAAAGGTAAGACAATATTTCACTATATGGGTACCAGTACCTTCAGTGAATATACTGTTCTACCCGAAATTGCGGTGGCTAAGATCAGTCAGGATGCTCCACTTGCAAAAGCCTCAATTATGGGTTGTGCCATTCCAACCGGGATTGGTGCAGTCCGTAATACCGCGAAAGTAAAACCTGGCGATACTGTTGCCGTATTTGGTTTGGGCGCAGTAGGCATGGCTGTTATTCAAGGTGCGGTCATGCAGGGTGCAGGGAGGATCATTGGTATTGATGTCAATCCCGCAAAATTTTCTTTGGCTCAATCATTAGGAGCGCATGAGTGCATCAATCCTGCGGACTTTAAACAACCAATCGAACAAGTCATTGTGGAAATGACCAATGGCGGAGTCGATTTCTCTTTTGAGTGTGTTGGCAATGTCCACTTGATGCGAGCAGCGCTGGAATGTTGCCACAAAGGTTGGGGTGAAAGCATCATCATTGGTGTTGCCGGAGCCGGGGAAGAAATCGCCACACGGCCGTTTCAGCTAGTGACCGGCCGCGTGTGGCGAGGTTCAGCCTTTGGCGGAGTGCTCGGCCGCACCGGCCTGCCGAAAATGGTTGATGAATGGTTGAAAGGGGATATTAATGTCGACCCTTACATTACCCATAATATGGGGCACGAGGCTCTAAACGTGGCTTTTGATTTGCTTAAAAGAGGTGAGGCCATTCGCTCAGTGATTCATTATCAAGAGGGTATGACCATGACCAGTGATATGCCAGGCGTGATTGTTGACAGATTTGGGAAGACAATCCCAGTCTAAGCCTGTAGTAAGCGGTATATCGGAGGATTTTGATAAAAAATAATTTATCCGGTTAATTAAATTAGTGAGGGTAGTTATATAATGAAAAACTACTCTCACTTATAAAGGAGTTCATTTTTAATGAGGAAATCATGTTTAATGATATGGAAAAAGCCAGTAATGGTCAGCGCTTTGCATTAGATGATGTTATAAGCGCCATCCCCTGGAACAGCCAGGGATTAATCGCTGCCATTGCTCAGCAGTACAATACGAAAGAAGTTTTGATGCTGGCTTGGATGAATATAGAAGCTTTAAAGGAAACCTTAGTGACCGGCAGAGCCTGTTACTGGTCTCGTTCAAGGAGATGTCTTTGGCGTAAAGGGGAATCATCTGGGTGTACTCAAGAAATACATGGTATTCATCTTGATTGCGATGGCGATGCAGTTTTGCTCTATGTAGACCAAAAAGGAGGTGGCGCCTGTCATACTGGACGGACAAGTTGCTTTTACAATAGAATTGATGGTGATGAAATTATTGTTTCAGGTGATCCTGTAAATTTTAAAACTTGAAGCCGTCCCTGCCTATTTTATTGGGACAGACAAACCTTAGAGAGGTGATAATTTTCAATCAGGCCATGATGGATACTAAAATTGGAATCTGGACCGCCGTGCTTGCGGCGGCCATATAATTTAGCAGTAGTAATTTTACCAGTTGATAATAAATCAAATTATAGCGCTTTAAGTCCTGCTGACGAACTCAAAAACTTATTTCAACCGAGTAATGCTGACCATATCATTAAAGCAATGATTATATATACGCAACCTCCAAGTGTAGTGGTTTATTATTCAAATAAGCATACCCCATTAATAATAGCCTTAACGTCATTGGTGAACACCTATAGAGATATGCACTCAATCCAAACCATTTATGCTTTAGTACTTGCAAAGAAACTGCTGAACGCGCGAACTTGAACTTTTTCCGAAAAATATCTCAGGTGTATTAGCTCAGACCTGATCTGACAGTTACCGGTTATTTATACAGGTGTC
>NZ_JACVTS010000054.1:0-4319 GCF_016624545.1 Erwinia sp. S38
CGAGCGGCAGAAGCGGGGCGAAGGTTTTGAGCTGCGGACGGACAGCTGGGGCGCGATACGGGCGCAGAAGGGGATATTTATCTCGGCGGATGGCCAGTCGAAGGCGCAGGGCGAGGTGCTGGAGATGGGGGCGGCGGTCAGTCTGCTGAAAGGGGCCGTGAACCAGCTGACAGAATGGGGGCCCGTTGCGCAGGCTCACTATAATGTTGCCCCGGATGTTGTGCCGCTGAGAGCATTATTTTCAGGTGCCAGCGAGCTTAAAGAATCCACGCTGCTGATGTCAGCACCGAAGGGTATCGCCGCCGTCACCCCGGAATCGGCATTAGTCCACAGCGGGAAAGGTCTGTATCTGCAAAGCCTGGGCGAAATCAACATCAGTACGGCGAAGCGCTATTCAGTTAACGCGAGCCAGGCTGTCTCCTTGCTTGCTCAACGGGAAGGTATGCGCCTGGTGTCGGCTAAAGGCCCGCTGGCCGTAGAGTCACATGCTGATACGCTTTCGCTGACGGCACTGAAAGATGTCACGGTGCAGTCCACCCAGGGCCATCTTCAGCTAACGGCGAAAAACGGGATCACGCTTGCCTGCGGCGGGGCCTATATCCGGCTGACTCCAGCGGGTGAAGTGGAGATTCATGGGCCTGGCTTGCTGAGCCTGAAGGGACAGCATAAATGGATGGGCCCGACGAGCCAGGACTTTCCTCTGCCGGAGCTGCCATCGTCAGTGTGTAAAGAGTGCCTTAAAAAGGCGCAGGAGCTTGCGCAGGGTTTTGTGCCAAGGGAGGCATAATTGAACATGTCCGGCATCACCAATTGGATAAACAAGCTTCAGCATACCTGTGCTGAAATTGAAGCTAACCACCTCGATTTTATTATTGACCAGTGCGGTATCGATTTTTCAGTTATCCCGGTACTGAAGGAGTTTAGCCCCCACCTTAAATGGCAGTCTCTTTACCAGGGATTACCGGAGGATGCCCTGCAGGAAGAGGCTCCACTGCTGGTAAGGATTACGCTAAAAGACCCACAGCAGCGGCAGTGGTTTATTGAGCTGGCGAAGAAAGCACAAGAAACTGCTCCGCTGCTGGTGATCGGTTCCCAGTGGTCTTTTTCTGCATTGGCGGAATGGTTAACGGACTGCACCGATGCAACGCATGAGGGGCGTGCGGGTCTGTTTCGCTACTTTGATGCGAGAATTTTCCCTTTTTTGTTCTCCGATATTTTGTCTCCAGAGCAGCAGGCCCAGCTGCATCGCCCAGCGCTGTTCTGGAGCTGGCTGGATCGTGATAACCATCCTGCGCTGCTGATAGGTAACGGGGCACAGCCCGGAAAAAGTGAAAAGTGCCAGAAAATAGCCTTCAACGATAGTCAGTTCGAATGCCTGATGTGCATTTGCGATGTGAAGCTGTTGCTGCGCCACCGGCACATTGCTGAGGACGGGTTTACTTCTCAGGAAGAACGGTTTTCGGCCTGTTTCCAGGCCATGCTTTCTGCGACGAAAAAAGGAATCTTGCTGGACAAAGAACGAGAGGACTGGGTGATAAGCGCTCTGTCTGAACGATATCATACCGAATCCTGAACGCTCTCTTACGATGATATTCGTTAGCGGCTGGCGGATATTGTGGTTAAGCAATACGCAACCGATCTGTTCATTTATCAAAGGAATGCAAAATGAAATCACGCTATTACCTTGCGGCGCTGGGTGCGCTGCTGCTGACCGGCTGTAACCAGCCTGCCGCGAAGGCGCAAATCCGCAGCGGCGGCAGCGGAACCATTGAGGCGGTCAATCATACCAAATGGGCGATCAACCACTTCAGCGTGAACGGCCAGTCGGGAATAGACATTATCGGGCCGTATCAGGGCGGCGGCGGGGGCTGCTGCTTTGGCGTGCCGTCGAAATGGCGGCCGGGTATGACGGTTAAAATCGACTGGGAAACCGGGGTAGGAGATACAGAGGGATTTCCGGGCTTCGTTGATTCAAAAAAATACAGGGAATGGAGAGATAAAATAAAAGCCCAGAATAAGCAGCACAGCGCGGTTGTGCCGGTACCGGATTATACGGGGCAAAAGACCTGCGGGATCACGGTACATTTTTTACCCTGTGATGAGGTCAAGGTGACCACCAGCTGTGCAAGTTACGGTCGGCCGGGCCATCCAATTAAGGAGCCGATTAAGATGACGGAGCCGAAAGTATGTCCGAAATAATCACCGATCTTCACTCACTCTCCCTCAGCACTGTTTAGCCATGCCTGGCCGGCAGGCCATGGCTAAGCAGTGTGCACGTAATCCGTTCATTGAATAAAGGAATGCAAAATGAAATCACGCTATTACCTTGCGGCGCTGGGTGCGCTGCTGCTGACCGGCTGCAGCCAGCCTGCCGCGAAGGCGCAAATCCGCAGCGGCGGCAGCGGAACCATTGAGGCGGTCAACCATACTAAATGGGCGATCAACCACTTCAGCGTGAACGGCCAGTCGGGAATAGACATTATCGGGCCGTATCAGGGTGGCGGCGGGGGCTGCTGCTTTGGCGTGCCGTCGAAATGGCGGCCGGGTATGACGGCTAAAATCGACTGGGAGACCGGGGTAGGAGATATGGAGGGTTTTCCTGGTTTTGGTGACGATGCAAAATATCTTGCCTGGGAAAAAAAAATGAAGGCCCAGAATAAGCAGCACAGCACGGTTGTGCCCGTGCCGGATTATACGGGGCAAAAGACCTGCGGGATCACGGTACATTTTTTACCCTGTGACGAGGTCAAGGTGACTACCAGCTGTGCAAGTTACGGTCGGCCGGGCCATCCAATTAAGGACCCGATTAAGATGACGGAGCCGAAAGTATGTCCGAAATAATCACCGATCTGGCGTGGTATCCACCGGCGTTTCCGGCGCAGGGGCGCCTGCCCACCCACGCCGCGCTGGTTGGGGAGAACTGCGCTAAGCAGGACAGCCGCGAGATAGCATACCGCCAGGAGCTGTGCCTGGCCGCCGGGCGCCGCGTGGAGCCGCCCTGCTGTAAAACCCTGCATATCAGCCTGTTTTTTGACGGCACCGGGAATAACCTTAACCACGACTTCTATAACTCCGATCCGAAGCATCCTACCAATATCGCCCGCCTGTTCCGCGCCGCTATCGGTCAGGGCTACGCCGGTGGGCTGGCGGGAAAAGCCTCGGAGCTGCTGGATGCTATCGGCAGCGGCGATGACAAATACTATAAGTACTATATTCCCGGGGTCGGCACCCCCTTCCCCGAGGTTAAGGATTTGGATTTCAGTATGATGGGGCTGGCGGCAGCCACGCACGGCGAGGATCGAATCAACTGGGGGTTATTGCGGCTGATCGATGCCCTAAAGCGCACGATGGGTGACGATAACCTCTCGGACGGCGAGTGCTGGAAAGCGCTGGAGAAAATGGCCACCGCGATGGCATCGTTCGGGCTGACCGGCAGCGCGAACCGCTACGAAACTTTCCAGAGCCTGCTGAAAGATATGTCGGCCGATCTGCAAAAAGCGCTGATGCCCGCCGTGCCGGGTAAACCCAGGCTGCTGGGCATAAAGCTTTACGTGTACGGATTTTCACGCGGCGCGGCGGCGGCGCGGACCTTTGTTAACTGGCTTAGCGAGCTGCTGCCAAAGCCAGAGGAGGGGAAGGATAAGCCCGAACAGTGCCTGGCCATTGGGGAACTGAAAATTCCGCTCAGCGTAGAGTTTCTCGGTTTAATCGATACGGTCGCCTCGGTGGGCGTTGCCCATATCGCGCCGGTGGCGGAAGGGCATATGGGCTGGGCGGACGGAACCCAGGAGCTGCCGGTGGAAAAGACGTACGGTGGCCTGATCAAGCACTGCGTGCACCTGGTTTCATCCCATGAACAGCGGCTGTGCTTCCCGCTGGATTCAATCCGCCGGCCGAATGGCAAATATCCGGCCAACAGCGTGGAGGTGGTTTATCCGGGGATGCATTCTGATTTAGGCGGAGGATACCCGCCGGGGGATCAGGGAAAGGCTAATGCAGAAAATGATGGTTATTTACAGTCACAAGTCGCTTTGCATGAAATGTATGCTGCAGCTTTTAGATCGGGAGCTCCCCTAAAGGTGCCCAAAGAGTTTTTACCCTCAGATATAGCAAATGATATCTGGCGTACCATGCCTTTTGACTTAGGTCGAGAGTTTTACATTTCAGAAATCTTAATCAACCGCTTCAACGCCTGGCGAGAGCTCACCCTGGGGCAACAAGCCCCTCAGCAGCCTGTCACTCCGGAGCAGGCGGAAAAATACGATCCCCCACGCGCGCCCGTCAGTCTGGAAAAAGCGCTCGAAAACCAGTTGGGCTGG
>NZ_JACVTS010000055.1:0-4105 GCF_016624545.1 Erwinia sp. S38
AACCGAAGGCACCGCAAAGCGGCGCGAGGACCGCCCGGCAGCCGCAGAGGCTGTTCACCAGCACCCGTGCGCCAGCCATTCAGCAAAAAAGTCAGTATCATCGACTGGTGCCGAAACCGAAGGCACCGCAAAGCGGCGTGAGGACCGCCCGGCAGCCGCAGAGGCTGTTCCCCAGCCCACCATGCGCCAGCCATCCAGAAAAAATTAAACCTCAGTAACTTAAAATTGCAGCCAAGAAAATAGCCGCTCCAAAATGAAGCGGCTATTTCAGCATTCCGACAGGTCACAGGCTAAACGCTCTGCAACCAGATTACTTCTGTGACTCCACCAGCGGCTTACCCGCTGCTGCCGATTGCGCCGCCAGCTTCTCGCCCGATTTTTTATAACGCTGGGCCAGCATCGAACACACCATCAACTGCACCTGATGGAAAATCATCAACGGCAGCACGATAATCCCCACCGCCGATGACGGGAACAGAATATTCGCCATCGGAACCCCGTTCGCCAGACTCTTCTTCGAGCCGCAGAACAGAATGGTAATTTCATCCGCCCGATTGAAGCCAAACAGACGCGCCGCAGCAAGGTTGATAGCCAGAATCAGGAACAGCAGAACCAGGCTGCCGACCACAATCCACAGCAGAGTACTGACGCCAACGCGCGTCCAGATACCGTTCACCACCGCTTCACTGAAGGCAGAGTAGACCACCAGCAGAATCGATGCCTGATCGGTCTGGCCGATAAGCTTACGGTTTCTTTCCACCCACTCACCAATCCAGCGGCGGGAAATATGCCCGACAACAAACGGCACCAGCAGCTGCAGCATAATCTTACCGATCTGCTCAAAATTACCGGTGGCCGCATCGCTATTCACATTCATCAGCAGGCCAACCAGCAGAGGCGAAACAAATACTCCCAGCAAACTGGATGCCGATGCGCTGCAAACCGCAGCCGCAACGTTACCGCCAGCCAGCGAGGTCAGGGCAATCGACGACTGTACGGTAGCAGGCAGAATGCACAGATACATAAAGCCGGTGTAGATCTCGGTACTGAGCGGCAGCGGATGCCACCAGACCAGCAGCATACCGAGCGCCGGGAAGATAACGAAGGTGCTGAACATCACCCACAGATGCAGCCGCCAGTGGCCGCCGCCGGCAATAATCTTCTCTTTCGAGAGTTTGGCACCGTGCATAAAGAACAGCAGGGCAATTGCGGCAGTGGTCAGCCATTCAAAAAAATCAACGAAGTGGCCGCGTGCAGGGAGGAAAGAAGCCAGCAGGACGGTGGCGATCAGTTTCAGCATCAGCGGATCGAGACGAAATTTACCCATTGTTAAAGCCTTGTTATACAAACAAGCGGCTATTGTGCGACGGGCAGGTTTAGAAATAAAATTGATTTATTAAATGAATATATGAGAAGAATCGATGAATTACACGTTGCGTCAGCTTCGGGTGTTTGTGGCCGTTGCCGCACAGGGCAGCTTCAGCCAGGCAGGGCAGGCGATAGGCCTGAGTCAGTCAGCGGTCAGCCACAGTATTAAAGAGCTGGAAGGGGAGATGGGGATTCGTCTGCTTGACCGCACAACGCGTGAGGTCGTGCTGACGGAGGCCGGAGAGCAGCTCGCCAGCAGGCTGGAACATCTGCTGGAGGAGTTAAACAACACCCTGCTGGATGTACGCAGCTACGGCCAGCAGCGCAGCGGTACGGTGCGCGTTGCCGCCAGCCAGACCATTTCAGCACATCTGATGCCCCAGTGCCTTGCTGCCGGGCAGCTGAACTATCCCGAAATCCGGGTGATGCTGCGCGATCGCCCGCAGCAGTGGGTGCTGCAAAGCATTCGTAATGCCGAAGTCGACTTCGGCATCGTTATTGGCCCGCTGCATTCGGACGATCTGGAGTGTGAAGCCATTCTCGATGAACCCTTCCTGCTGCTGTGCCGGATGGACGATCCGCTGGCGCAGCAGCAAACCATTCACTGGCATATGCTCAACCAGCGCACGCTGGTACTACAGGATTACGCCTCCGGAAGCCGGGTACTGATTGATGAAGCGCTGCGCCAGCAGCAGGTACAGGCTGATATCGCGCAGGAAATTGGTCATCCGGCCACGCTTTACCCAATGGTGGAAGCGGGGATTGGCATCAGCATTCTGCCTGCGCTGGCACTGCCGCTGCCGCAGGGAAGGCCGCTGATGGTCAGAAGGTTAGTGCCGGAAATCAACCGCACTATTATGCTGGTGCGGCGTAAGAATCGTTCGCTGACCCCCGCTGCCGAGGCCATCTGGCAGGAGGTTCGTCAGCAGGCCGCGCTGTTGACGGAGCAGCGCAATTTGACGCCGCCGTACTAAGCGGGCAGACGGCAATGTTGACGCCGGGATGGCCAAAGCCTGACGATAATGCCTCCGTTGGCACAGGTAAGTTTTTGCCTCACGGACGGTGGAAACTTGAAGATAAAAATCATTTAAACCTGATTTATGAGAAAACGACTCGCCGCTGCGGTTTACAATTCTCTATCCCTCTCTTTTATGAATAGATTCAATGCAGAGCAATCGTAATTTGCCTTTTGTTGCCGCCTTTGCCGGGATGATTTCCGTGCAGTCCGGGGCGGCCTTCGCCAAGACCCTTTTCCCCTTAGTGGGCAGCGACGGGGTGGCAGCATTGCGCCTGGGAATCTCAGCCATTGTCCTGCTGGCTGTCTTTCGTCCCTGGAACATCAAAAAAGGCGATATTTCATGGCCTTCAATATTGCTTTATGGCGTTATTCTGGCGCTGATGAACCTGCTGATTTACCGCGCCTTTGCTTATATTCCAGTGAGTATTGCGATTTCTATTGAAGTGATGGGGCCGCTGCTGGCCGCGCTGCTCACTTCGCGGCAAAAGTCCGATCTGATCTGGATTGCACTCTCAGCCCTGGCGATGGTGCTGCTGGCCGCCGGGGATGTAAAAGGGGAAATCGATCTGCGTGGCGTCGGGTTCTCGCTGGCGGCGGCGATGTTTTGGGGGCTTTATGTGATTATCGGCCGGCGGGTTTCCGGCGGTGGCGGGCGTTCTGTGGCGATTGGCATGACGATTGCGGCGTGCATCGCGGTGCCGCCGGGAACCGTTCAGGCCGGGATGGCGCTGTTCTCGCCCGAAGTCCTGCTGGTGGGCTTTAGTGTGGCGGTGCTGTCGAGCATGTTGCCGTTCCTGCTGGATATGTACGCCATGCGCTGGCTGCCTTCACGGGTGTTTGGCGTGCTGCTGAGCGGCTCTCCGGCGGTCAGCGCTATTGCAGGGTGGCTGGTTCTGCACGAAACCCTGACCCTGATTCAGTGCCTTGGTATTGCCTGCGTGATGGCCGCCTGCGCCGGGTGCGCGCTGTTTTCCCGGCAGAAAACGGCATCGTGACCGTTATGGCCTGTCGTCCAGATCGAATAATGGAATTTTCAGGCCAGTTTTCACCGGGTCGAGTACGATCAGCGTGCGGTAGGTCAGAATATCCATGTTATCGGCAAAATGTTGCCTGACCAGCTGTTCGAAGTGCTGTAAGTCGCGGGAAATCATAATGATGATAAAGGAGACGCCGCCGTTAACGAAGTAGCACTGCTGGATCTCCTCCACGTTGCGAAAATAGCGTTTTGCCCGATCCATCACCAGGCTGCGATCTTCAACCAGCCGCGATTCAATCACCGCGGTGATCGGATTCCCCACCGTTGCCGGATCGATCACCGCAACATGACTATTAATCACGCCTTTCTCTTCCAGTCGGCTGATGCGCCGTTGAATTGAGGGTGTGGAAAGCCCCACCTGTTCTGCTATGGCCGAATGCGGCAGGTGATTATTGCTTTGCAGGATGTCGAGGATCGCAAGGTCGAAGCGGTCCAGGTCGTTTTTGGTGATTTTTTTTCTCATTATTAGAATGAATTCGGTGCTTTTGAGTTGGTGTGGCGAGTGAATTGATTATCAGGTCGGGAAACTTTACCACAGTGGGTGAGGGGAGGTATCTAAGCGGTGGTTGGCGAATTTATCTTTTTTGCTGTGAAGATTACGCAGGCTGGTTTTTCCCCCGCCCGAATTGCACATAGCAAAAAGGCGCCTTTAGGGCGCCTTCTTAACACTGGTGGGTCGTGCA
>NZ_JACVTS010000056.1:0-3765 GCF_016624545.1 Erwinia sp. S38
TTAAGAGTTTACTCACTTAGTCTCGTGTCCACTATTGCTGGGTAAGATCAGTTTACCGCTGTTAACCCGTCGGGCTTCGGCATGATGCTGATGTAATCGTGCTTCATCGTTTTCACGAAGCTCTCCGCCATCCCGTTGCTTTCCGGGCTACGTACCGCCGTATGTTCAGGCTCCAGTCCTACCATTCTGGCGAACTGACGCGTCTGATGAGAACGGTAGGCTGAACCATTGTCTGTCAGCCACTCAACGGGGGATGTCGACAGGCTGTTACCGAAACGACGCTCTACTGCACCCAGCATGACGTCCTGCACGGTTTCACTGTCATATCCACCGGTACTGGCTGCCCAGTGCAGTGCCTCTCGATCGCAACAGTCCAGCGCGAACGTGACCCGCAGTTTTTCACCGTTATCACAGCTGAACTCGAAGCCGTCAGAGCACCACCGCTGGTCACTTTCTCCAACGGACACTTTCCCTGTATGCGCCCGCTTCGATGGCGGTATTGCCGGTTTACGTTCAAGCAGCAGCGCCCATACCCGACGATAACCATACGTTGGCAGGTCGCCGAGAACGGTATGGATACGGGTCAGCGCTTCAGTGTCATCAGGCTTGCGCATGCACCGACGATCCTGCCAGTTCTTCGACCGACTGGCCATGGCATGCAATTGCGCACGTGAGACCCGCAGGCAACGACTGACAAGGCTTATTCGTCATCCTCCGGCAACAAGTGCACGTGCGCTATCCACTTTTTTTGTCGGCCATATTCAACGGCTTCTTTCAGCAGCTCGTTTTCCATGGTTTTCTTGCCCAACAGGCGCTGCAGCTCTTTAATTTGCTTCATCGCAGATGCAAGCTCGGATGCGGGCACAACCTGTTCTCCTGCGGCAACGGCTGTGAGGCTGCCTTCCTGATACTGCTTACGCCACAGGAATAGCTGACTGGCAGCAACGCCATGCTGAAGGGCGACCAGCGACACGGTCATTCCGGGTTCAAAGCTCTGCTGAACAATGGCGATTTTTTCCTGAACACTTCGCCGTCTGCGCTTCTCTGGGCCTAAAACATCAATCATCCGGACTCCAACGACTAGTCTAAAAACTAGTATTAAGACTATAACTAACTTAAGTGATACCAGCTGTCTGGAGATTCATGGGGCCAGTCTACTGAGAGTAGTGAACTCATCCGGATTCCGCATCACCCGGTGAGGGTGATACGAACTGCGTAGATGTGTGGTGCAGAGGGAGTGCTATTCCCGTGATAATAAAAAGTAACAGAACCAGTGCGGTATTAAAGTTATCCCGCCAGGCCGGTTTTTCGGTCTGTACCAGTGACGGATGAGCAAGTTGTTTATCGTCATTAATCCGGTAATCGTTGTTGTGGAATGTAGCAAGAATCTGAGCAGAAATTTCCGCATCAGCCTGTTTTACCAGTAGTTTCACACCGCCGACTGCCAGTGAGTACATCTGGTTATTCCATACCATGTTTTCGTCGAGCAACAAGGTATAAATGCCTTCCGATTTAAGAAGTCCGGCTTCGATATGGGCTTCTACAGGAGACAGATATTGAGCCAGGAGTACATATGAACAACGGGTCAGGCTGGCATTCCACACAAGAAACCTCCGGTTATGGTTTCACTATCGATAAAACAGAAGGAACAACCCTACGGCCATGACGCCGCACATGATCACCTGCACCAGGGCGATAAGAAACTCAATCGTACCCAGTGATGAGCGATTCAGCCATCAGTTTTCTGCGGAACGGTAACGAGCCAGGATGGCTCTGTCGCATTAGCGTATGCATGTCAGCACAATGTATGCTGCTGATTTTTCAGGCAGCTAACAGATAAAATAGTGCTGCGGGTGACATTCCGTCACCTGCCGGATGCTGATATTGCCCTTTTCTTATCATGTGGAGCAGCTCAATGCCGGCCAGTATCGTCTGCGCCCGGCGAAACGATTTGAATCCCGGCATCAGACGTATCCGTCGTTTGATATTTCGGTGATCCTGCTCAATCAGGTTATTAAGATATTTGTTTTGCCTGATGGTGATGACTTCTTCTTCTGATTTGTTGGCATTGACTGTGGCCAGTGCCGCAGTACTGGCACCACTTTTATCGATGGCCACCACTTCAGGTTCGCCATTCTGGCGAATGGATTTGCGGAAGAAGCGCAGGGCCGCTGCGGTATCCCGTTCAGCCGTCAGCAAAAAGTCGATGGTCTGGCCGTCGGTATCCACTGCGCGGTACAGATACTTCCACTGACCTTTGACTTTAATGTAGGTTTCATTCATACACCACCGCCGACCTACTGTGCGCTTATGTCGGCGAAAGGCCTTGTCCAGCAACGGTACCAGGCGGATAACCCGGCGGTGAAGTGTGGAATGATCAACGACAATGCCGCGCTCAGCCATCATTTCCTCCAGATTACGCAGGCTCAGGGCATAAGCCAGATACCAGCGAACACACTGAGCAATAATATCAACAGGACAGTGAAGACGTTTGAAGGCTTTTCGGATCAGCTGCATAGTCAGGTAACATCGCAAAAAACAGCATGTTATCTGACGATTTCTTAATGCGACAGAGCCACCGATTTTACGTCTTGCTGAAAAACGTCTTGTTCAACCGAGTGCGTCCATATATGCCAGAAATTTACGGATTGCCTGAGGAAGGCAGTGACGAGAGGCGCTTTTATCTAAATCCGATTTATTCAACAAAGCCACGCAAAGGGCAAGTTCATCATTCTGCCGGTCACGGAATGTCACCGGCAGGACAGTTTTCTTGTTGGTTGACTAAATAATCTACAAGGCAACTTTTGCTGAATTATCGTCGGTAACGCGACAGAACCGTATTAGTTGACCACTACATACCCGCACATTCCAATGGGTTACCCATTACAAAGTCTTTATCGTAAAAACATTGTGAGGACATCCCACCACCAGACCATCCCCCACCAATAAGACCTGGGTTATAATTTGGATTATAAGATCTCAGTCCTTCTGTAATAGGAGGTGCTGTTTCATATCCATTCTTAATTCCGTCATAGATTTCACCGGCAGCATACCCTCCTAAAGCTCCTACATAAGGATTGCCACCAGAAAGCCAAGTTCCAGCAAGAGCCCCTGCTAACTGGGCCGCGCTTTCGCCTCCTGAACCAGAAATTGTCTCTATATCGAAATCACTAAGTTCTTTCATTTTTATCAACCCCTAACCGTATGTTTATGTTATTTATAGAAAAAACAAAACCGCCCACTATGCAAGAAAAAATTGCAACTATACTAAAATATTCATAACTGCGAATTGATTCGCTTATATAATTTACTATACAAAAAATAGCAAACAAGGATATTGAATTTTTCAACCATTTTTTGAAAAGCTCTGTTTTGAAATAAGTCACTTTACCCCTCCACCCATGGTTTATAGATCTGTTTAACATCAATATGCAGGCTGGTGTGAAATAAAAATCTAAATAATACAAAGCACTTAGGTCTATAACCCTACAGCTTGAAGCGTTATAGATCTTTATCTATATCTTGTTAAAATAACTGATATTTTGCTAAATTGGTAGAATTCGTAATAAATAGTCAATCACTTAGTATTGTATGAGATTTAGTTTTTGGATAAATCGTAAGTTTATCAACGGTAGTCTCATAAGGGCTTTGTTGAATAAATCGAACTTTTGCTTAGTTGAAGGATCAGATCACGCATCCTCCCGACAACACAGGCCGTTCCGTGGCAAAGCAAAAGTTCAGAATGACAAACTGGCCCACCTACAA
>NZ_JACVTS010000057.1:0-3481 GCF_016624545.1 Erwinia sp. S38
GAAATGCTGATTGTGCTGACCCTGGCTGCTATTGGCGCAAATCATTATCAAGAACCCTGCGGCTGGATAGCCAAAGACCCTCAACACACTCTTGCATTTGGGATCGTTAAACCTTATGGCCAAGGAAAATAAACCCGCTGAATTCTCTGTACTTCCTACAGCGCTGTTGTTTATTGCTGCCGTAACGCTGCTTGTATTATCAGGTGGGCTGTTTTGGTGGTTCTGGAAAGAGGATTTCACCACTGACTGGCATGCCATCCGTCAGATTATGCTGGCCTGTTTTATCCTCTGGGTAATATCGCTCAGCGTGCTGCTGCTGGGTGTGATCGCATCTCGTTTACTGATTCGCGATAAAGTGATGCTGAATTCTTCCATAGTGCCAGGCAACAAGAAAAAAACGGCGGACTTGCCTCTCAAAGGTACTATCGGCAGGCATTTACGTCACCGTTACGGATTTTTCTGGCGCAGCAAAGTCCGTCTGCTGCTGGTCACCGGCGATGACGACGCGATTGAACAGTTGATCCCCGGGCTGAAGCAACAGCAGTGGCTGGAAGGCAGCCGTACCGTACTGATTTACCGCGGTAGCCTGACAGATGAACCTGATACGGCGGTAATGACCGCGCTGCGCAAACTCCGCCGTCGTCGCCCGCTGGATGGTATTGTTCGCGTCATTTCACCCGCAATGAGTCTGTCCCCGCAGGTGAGTGACAGCGATCTGCGCGGGCTGGAAAAGATCGGAGAACGGCTGCGTTACCGCGCTCCGGTGTGGCTGTGGCAGCTCGCCGACAGCGCGTGGTCGCAGGCCGGGCGCGGCGAGCAGGCCGTGGGTGCGCTGTTTCCGCTTCGTGCCAGCCAGGATGACATCATACGGCAGATGGAAAGCCTGCTCCCCGGTCTGAGAATGCAGGGCATCAGCCAGATAGCGGAAGATAACCGAAACGACTTTCTGCTGCGGCTTGGTCAGCATCTTGAGCAGGACGGGATTACCCGCTGGGCCCGGCAGCTGACGCCATGGCTTTATGGCTCTCAGCGGTCCGTGATGCTGCGTGGCCTGATGTTCAGCCTGCCTGGCAGCCCCGCTTCGGTGACCGACAATCATGCGAAAGAGGGAACCGGCGCTTACCCGATTCGGGCAGATAATCCGGCCCTCCGGGTGCAGCGACATGTACTCATACTGCCGAAAACCTGGCAGGGTATCCTCAGTGACTGTGTTCGTGTACGTGGTCACCGCGCTGGCATGGCCTGGCAGCAGACGCTCTGCCGGACGCTGATGGCTGTTCTCGGCCTTTGGGGTGCCGGGCTGCTGCTGTCATATTCCCTGAACCGGCAGCAGATTATTCAGGTTACAGATAAAGCGCATGGCCTGGTTGAGCATCCCGCCGTGCCGGACAGCCAGCTAACCGCCCTGCACCAGTTACGCAACGAGGCAGGCCTTCTGCAGCACCGCATCCTGCACGGTGCCCCCTGGTTCCTGCGTTTTGGCCTCGATCATCATCGCCAGCTTCTCTCCGCCATGCTCCCGTGGTACGGCATGGCGAATAACCGCCTGATCCGCGATCCGGCCGCTATCGCCCTGGCACAAAAGCTCGCGGCCCTCGCGAATTCAGCCCCCGACAGCGAGCAGCGCAGGCAGCTGGCGAAGCCCGGCTATGACCAGCTGAAAGCCTGGCTGATGATGTCGCGCCCGGATAAAGTGGACAGCGCGTTTTATGCCCGGACGATGAAGGCGGTGCAACAGACTCATCCGGGTATTTCCAGTGGCCTGTGGCAGAGCCTGTCGCCGGATTTGTGGGCGTTCTACATTTCTGAGCTGCCAAAACAGCCACAGTGGAAAATTACCCCGGATGCGTCTCTGATCAGCCAGAGCCGCCAGGTGCTGCTCCGGCAGCTTGGCCGTCGTAATGCCGAAAGCACGCTGTATGAAAACATGCTGAAGTCCGTGCGCCGGAATTATGCCGATGTGTCTCTGGAGGACATGACCGGCGGCACCGATGCGCGACGACTGTTTTATACCGACAGGGTGGTACCCGGTATGTTCACCCGTCAGGCGTGGGAGGGCGGCGTCAGGCAGGCTGTTGAGAAGGCCGCCACTTCGCGGCGCGAGGAAATTGACTGGGTGCTCAGCGACAATCGCCAGGCGGTGTCGGCGGATATCACCCCGGAAGCGCTCCGGGCGCGCCTGACCCGCCGTTACTTCACCGATTTTGCCGGCAGCTGGCTGAGTTTCCTTAACGGACTGCGCCTGCAGCCCGCCAATACGATTGCGGATGTGACCGACCAGCTGACGCTGATGAGCGATGTACGCCAGTCGCCGCTGATTGCGCTGATGAACACGCTGGCCTGGCAGGGGCAGGCGGGGCGGCAGAATGAAGCGCTGTCCGATTCGCTGCTTCGTTCAGCCAGAGACCTGGTCGGCAGCCGGGATAAACCGCTTATCGGCCAGCAGGCAGGGGGGCCACAGGGACCACTGGATGAAACCTTTGGCCCGCTGCTTCAGATTCTGGGCAAAAATAAAGACGCGGGCGTGATGTCGGCGGACGGCTCACTCAGCCTGCAAAGCTGGCTGACCCGCATCACCCGTGTCCGCCTGCGTTTGCAGCAGGTGGCGGGAGCGTCCGATCCGCAGGCGATGATGCAGACGCTGGCGCAGACCGTGTTTCAGGGAAAAAGCGTGGATCTGACCGACACGCAGCAGTATGGCAGCCTGATGGCGGCGAGCCTCGGTGAAGAGTGGAGCGGCTTCGGGCACACCCTGTTTGTGCAGCCGCTGACGCAGGCCCGGGAAACGGTGTTACAGCCGTCGGCAGCCAGCCTCAACCAGCGCTGGAATCGTTCGGTTGTCGCCAACTGGCGCACCGCTTTCGACGGGCGTTTCCCGTTCGCCGCCAGTAAAAGCGATGCCTCTCTGCCGATGCTGGCCGAGTTTATCCGCCGGGACAGCGGGCGCATTGACCGCTTTCTCCGCGCCGAGCTGGGCGGCGTGCTGCATAAAGAGGGCAGCCGCTGGGTACCGGATAACGCTCGCGGACAGGGGCTTAACTTTAATCCGGCCTTCCTGAAAGCGGTTAACCAGTTAAGCCAGCTGTCGGACATTCTGTTTACCGACGGGCGACAGGGGATCGGTTTTGAGCTCCAGGCGCTTCCCGCGCCGAAAGTCACCGAAACGCAGCTGACCATTGACGGGCAAAAACTGCATTACTTCAACCAGATGGCCGACTGGCAAAGCTTCCGCTGGCCGGGGGAGACCTGGAAGCCAGGCACCCTGCTGACGTGGACGACAACCAGCGCCGGGGCGCGCCTGTTCGGTGACTATAGCGGGACCTGGGGCTTTATTCGCTGGCTGGAGCAGGGGAAACGACAGCAGCAGGACCGCAGCGACTGGATGATGAGTTTTAGCGCGCCGGACGGCAGCAGGCTGCAGTGGGTGCTGCGAACGCAACTGGGTAATGGGCCACTGGCGCTGCTGGGGCTGCGCAGCTTC
>NZ_JACVTS010000058.1:0-2156 GCF_016624545.1 Erwinia sp. S38
AACCCAACCCGCTGCAGAAACGCTCGCCCTGAATCTGATTTATTCAACAAAGCCCACAGTGGGACGATGAACGTTAACACAGGCCGTGAGATAACTCCAAAATCCAGAATTATACATCAGATTCAACTAATTAGAGACATTGCCTGCTACCTGTCATTTAATTGTCATACGACATCTCAATACTCAATAGAAATAAAGAGAGATAATTTGAAATGATTAGAAAATAAATTATGTTATTCTAAACCAATGGAGAATTTGTATGACCCGTCAACGCACCGCGCTGAATGCTTCCGCTCTGTTTCGTAAAAGCCATTTAGCTTTCGGCATCCTATCCTTCGCCGGTATGGCTGCCGCCGTACCTTCTATTGTTACGGCGGCTGAGGTAAAAGCCAAAAACGTGATTGTGATGATCAATGACGGGGCTGGCTGGGGGACCTGGGACGCAACGGCCTACTGGCAGTACGGTGACCGTGACCAGACTCCATACGCCGGGTTCCCGGTAAAATATGCCATGACAACCTATCCGCTGAACGCGTCGAAACAAGCAACCCATAACAATGATTCGTTAGTCAATTACGATGCGCAGAAAGCCTGGGATACCAGCCCGAATGCCGATAAGGATCTGCCGTTTAAAGGCTACGCGTATCTGGCAACCGACCCAACCGACAGCGCCGCTGCCGGTACCGCGCTGTCATCGGGTACTAAAACCTATAACAACGCGATTAACGTCGACAACAACGGCAAGCCGGTAATCTTTGTTACCCTCGTTGCGAAAGAACAGGGTAAAGCGACTGGTGTCGTCACAAGCGTGCCGTTCTCTCACGCCACGCCTGCGGCGTTTGGCGCACAGAACGCATCCCGCAACGACTATCATGCCATTTCTCACCAGATGCTGACGTCCGGCAAACTGGATCTGATTATGGGAACCGGTCTGCCGGGCTTTAACTCGAACGGTACCGATTGCGGCAAGCTGGTGAAGGATGAGTCTGCCGTAGGTTGTGGTGAGGACGCGTACAGCTATCTGGCGAAAGCCGAAGCGGATCAGCTGACCTCCGGTAAACTGACGCCGGCCGGTGCCAGCCAGCCGTGGAAAGTGATTCGCAGCACGGATGAATTTAGCCAGCTGGCAAATGGTGCTCTGCGCTATGAAGGCCCGCTGTTGGGCTCACCGAACGTTGCTCCGAACGGCACCCTGCAGCAGGGACGCCAAGCGGCGATCGTCGGTAAAGATGTGGCAACGCCTTCCGGCGATGCGTATATACGCACTGTCCCGACACTGAAAACCATGACCGAAGGGGCGATCCAGCACCTGAGCAAAAATGCAAACGGCTTCTTTGTGATGATTGAAGGCGGCGCGACCGACTGGTCCGCGCATACCAGCAACTCCTGTACTGGCAAAGGCGACTGGGGTAACTCCTACAACCCTAACTGCATGGGCGTGGAATATGGTCGTCTGATCGAAGAGACTGCTGATTTCAACAACGCAGTATCGTCTGTGATCGAATGGGTAGAGAAGAACAGCAACTGGGGTGAAACTCTGCTGATTGTCACCACCGATCACGACAACGGGATGCCGATGGGTCCGGACGCGCAGAAAAACGCGTTTGAAGCTGTTACCAATAAAGGCAAGGGTCAGATGCCGGGTATATCCTTCCGCCCGACCGGCAACCATTCTAACGCGCTGGTTCCGCTGTGGGCGAAAGGCGCAGGCGCAGAAGCCTTCGGTTCACGCGTGCGCGGCACCGATGCAGGTTACGCTAAATACGTGGGTCTGAATGACGGGAAGTATATCGACAATACCGACGTATTCCGCGTGGTGAAGGCGGCGCTGGACGGTTCAGCCGTTGAGAAAGTCGTACGGTAAATTCGTACTGCTCAGAATGTAAAAGTCCAGTTCATGGTTAGGAATTTCAATCGCCTGTCGATTGCTTCCTGACCATGAACATAGCGCCGGGCGAGCACCATTCTGTCATCAATTCTGGTCGGGTAGGCTGTTTTCAGGCTCTGTCGCGTTAGTGACATAGCCCTTTCATCTGGAGGGAAGCTTATGTGCTGTTTTTACCCAGTGCGCGGCTTTGTTGAATAAATCAGATTCAGGGCGAGCGTCTCTGCAGCGGGTTGGGTTTTCAGGCGATACGCACACTTTCTGGCATACC
>NZ_JACVTS010000059.1:0-2099 GCF_016624545.1 Erwinia sp. S38
CCACGCGCGCCCGTCAGTCTGGAAAAAGCGCTCGAAAACCAGTTGGGCTGGATCACCGCGTGGCGCATAAATCGCTACGCCGGAGGCAGCTATAAAACCCAGCGTTTCTTCGTTGATTCCGCCGCAAACGGGCAGGATAAAGACAGCGATCCGCTTGTCAGAAAGGAATCCGAAGCGGCCCGAAAAAAAGCACAGAACGAAGTGGAAAAAGAACGCCGGAAGATTATCGCTGAGCAAAGCGAAGATGATGATTTCTTAGTTCTTCCTCCGGGGCCGAAAGATTTTGATGCCGCCCTCGGGCAGACGCAGCTCCGCCAGGCGGCTGAAGAGTTCCGGGAGGATTATCACGGGCTTTCGCGCACCGGAACGGGAAACTGGCTTTTTAGCGCCGTCGATTCAGTGAGTAATGTGATCTTCCTGCTGAATAATGATGATGAGTATGGCGAATGGCTGAGAATGAAAACGGCGGGCGACGATCGGGTAAAAATACTTTTCCCGGATGCGGGAGAAGCCAGCAACGCCAGCCAGTCTGGCGGGCTGGTGCGGGCGCTGTTCGACGATCAGGTACACGATTCTCGCGCATGGTTTATGCACAACGCCTTCGGTGCCCGCGAGCCGTGGGGCAGCTATTTCCTCTACCGAATGATCTATTTTGGCAGCCGGAGCAGCAAGCCAATGACGCCACTGATGATCGCTGGTGCGGTGGTGGGTGCGGCAACCCTTGTCGGCGGCGTGGCCATTATCATCAAACAAAAAAGCGTTATGGGAAAACTCGCGGGCCTTGCAGGCACGGTGGGAGCGCTCAAACTGGAAACCCAGGCCATCGATCTTCTCTCCGGCAAGCCTCTGCCAATGCTGGAAAATGCCGCAGAGTTGCAGGCTCCGACAATGGAGCCTGGGGACGTGGTCGCGCGGCAAACACAGGTGGTCAATGAGCAACGGCTGGCGTTGGCAAAATCGCTGATTGAATCCGGCTGGGCAGAAAAAATTGAATCGACAATCACGGCATAATCCAGGGAAGGAGGAACAATGAAACAGGTTATTCGTGAGGGGGATACTCTTCGGGAGTATGGCGGCAGGGTGCTGGCCGGGCACTATCTTTGCTTCGGTAAAGGCATCGCCCGCAAAGGGGATGCCGTGAAGTGCAATAAACACGGCATGACGGTGATCGGTGAAGGCAGTGCGCTATCGGAAGTCAATGGGCAACCCGTGGCGCTGCATGGGCACCGCTGCGCCTGTGGGTGCACGCTGGTCAGCTCTTTCCCGGATTGCGGAGTGGAACTGTGAGGCCGCTACCGGTTTATACCCCCTATCGCGCTGCTCGTGTCCCCAATAGCCAACGCTGGATGTCAGCCTGTGCGGTGCTGGTGCTGCTTGCCGGGGGAGGCCTGGCGTTGTTTCAACCCGAAGGTGCGGGAGCCGGGAGGATCGTCGGGGGTATGGTGGGCGCTGCCGTGCTGACAGGGGGGCTGTGGCTTATTCGTCAACTCTACTATCGGCTATCGGTTCACAACGCCAGACTTTATGACCGGCTGGTCAAACAGCAGCAGCAGGCCTGGTGGACAGAACATCAACGCATTTTTGCCCTCAGTGAATGGGTGCTGCTGGGCCCGGCCGGGGCCGATACCCGGCACTGGCTGCGCCTGCTCACGCGGGAACATCGTCTTCCTGAAGTCAAAAATGAGCCGGGTGGAAGCGCACTGCGTATCGCAAGGACGATGGTTGATGCTGCAGCTGAGCGGGAGGCTCATCTGGCAAAAATGCTGGTCATGCAGTGGCAGACGCAGAGGGCAGAAACTTCACTCCCTCGCATTCAGCGCTGCTACTGGCAGGGGACGCTCCTCGCCTGGCAGTCATTTTGCTTACAGATGCAGGTGACGTTTCCCGGCGTTGTGCTGCCTGATGAACCTGACGCGTGGTGCGGAGAAGAGAGCCTGTCGGATCTGGCGGCGACTGCCCCTGCGTTAGCGGTTGATGAAGCCATTCTGGTTGCAGGATGCCAGTCGGCACCGGCCTCGTTTAGCTCGCTACCGCCGGCCGGTGAATCGGCTGCGTTATGGCTGGTCGGTCACGATGGTTCGGTCTGCCTGACCCGGGGT